>JBOGYJ010000051.1:0-19856 GCA_050696795.1 Solirubrobacteraceae bacterium
TGATGAAGGTTGTGAGGCGCTGCTTCTGGTAAGGCTTCAGGACATTGACGCCGAGGGTCGGGGCCACCGTCAGCACGATCACCGAGGCAGCCACCACGAGCACCGCGAGCGCCGTCAGGTGCTTCCAACTGGTGCCCAGGAAGAACAGCACTGAGCACGCGATCAGTCCGTAGATCAGGGCGTCGCCAAGATCCGACTGCCCCATCACGATCATCGCCGGGATCAGCCCGAGCAGCAGGATCCGTGCAGTGGTGCGATGCTCGCTCATGCGGCGCGAGCGCTCAACCGCGAACGCGGACAGCGCCAGGATCAGCAGAAGCATGCCGAACGCAGACGACTGGAAGCTGAAGCCCGGCAGCGGGATGCGGCGCTGCGCGCCCGCTCCGCTCCCGCTCGGCGCCGCGAAGGCGAAAACGGCAACGTTGAGCACGATCATCAGGCCGTAGACGACGTAACGGAACTCGCGCAGGCGTGAGTAGTCGAAGCGGCTGATCACCAGCGAAATCAGCACCCCGAGGGCCGCGAAGATCGCCTGGCGCTTGTACTCGCCCGCGTAGTAGGCGTTGACGTTGAGCGCGTGCAACACCGCGAGCGAGCAGAGTGACAATCCGATGCCCGCGAGCAGCAGCAACGGGTCGATCCGCAGCAGGTATCGGCCGATCGGAGCCCTGGGCTCATCCGAGATCTGGATCGGGGTTGTCGGGCTCACGTCTGATTACCCGAGGACGAGCCGGAGACGAACGGTCCAGACTTGCCGAGGAACCATTGCGAGAGGATCTCGCGCGCGACCGGGGCAGCGGCGACGGCGCCGAAGCCACCCTTCTCGACGTTTACGACGACAACGATCGGCTTCGTCGCGTCGGGAACATAACACGCATACCAGGCATGCTCCGGGCTGCTGGCGCTGTTCCCTAGCTCGGCCGTGCCGGTCTTGCCGTAAACCGGCTTGGGGAAGTTGCCCATAACGCTCGTTGACGTTCCGCTCGGCCCCGTCGCCGCCAGGTGCAGGCCAGTCTGGATAGCGGAGAGGTAGGCCGGATTGATCCTCAGGTTGCGCTTGGCTGCGGGATCAATCTTCTGCAGGACCGTGCCGCTGAGGGACTCGACCTCCGCTGCGACGTGGGGTGTCACGATCCTGCCGCCGTTCTCGATCGCCGCGTAGACGACCGCCAGCTGCAGCGGCGTCACCTCGTCGTCGTACTGCCCGACGCCCGTTTCGATGTTGTCGCCGATCGTCCAGTACTGGGCGCTGGCGATCCCGCAGCCGCCCGAGAGAATCGAGTTGCCGTACGGAGAGGAGAGCACCGCCGGATGCTTGGGGCGCCCCTTGTAGCGGCCCGTCGCGGTATCGCACTGCCGCTCCTGCTTCCACAGCTCGTTCTGCAGCTTCGGCGTGCCGATCTCACCGGGGTACTCGCCGGGAAGGTCGACCCCGGTCCGGTGCCCGATCCCGAACCGGCCGGCCCAGCGCTGCAGCTCGCCGCCGTCCGGGTCCTTCTTGGGATTGAACTGGAGGAGATCGCCCAGGTGGTAGAAGTAGACGTCGTCAGAGACCTCGAGGGCCTGCTCGAGATTTACGGAACCGTACGCAGCGCCCCCCGAGTTCCGCAGGCAGAACGACGTGCCCACACAGAACTTGCCGGTGTCGTCGTACGGTTGGTCGGCTGCCCAGACCCCGCTCTCGAGCGCCGCCGTCGCGGTGATCGGCTTGAAGGTCGAGCCGTCCGGCAGCTGGCTCTGGATCGCCCGGTTGAGCAGCGGAGTCTGGTTGTTCGGATCCTTGAGAAACGCCCATTCCTTGTTGGAGATGGAAGGCGAGACCTTGGCCGGGGGGTAACTCGGGGACGAGCCCATCGCGTAAATCTGCCCGTTGACCGGGTCCAGGGCGACAAACGACCCGCCGATGCCATGGTTGATGTTGATCGAATGCACCAGCGCCCGCTGGCCCACCTCTTCGAGCGGAGCGCTGATCGACAGCTTCAGCGTGTCTCCGGCCGTGGGCTTCGTCTCCTTGGCATAGCCCTCGAACTGGCCCTGGGAGTTGACCTTGACGCCCTGCTCGCCGTTGACGCCCTGCAGGGCCCAGTTGTACGCGGCCTCGACCCCAGTCTGGCCGACGAGGTTGCCCGACGCAATGCCCTTGTAGGACTTCGTGCCCACCTCCTTGGCGGTGATCGGGCCGTAGGTTCCGAACGTCTGCGCGCCCGCGGTGTCGAGCGGGTACTTGCGGACGTAGGTGTCCTGGTAGAGCACGCCCGGGAACTCCCTGGGGCGCTCGGCGATGTAATCCTGGATGTAGCTCGGGACGTTGGTCTTGATCGCCGCGTTGGCGTAGCTCGACTGCGACACGCTCTTGGCGACCTGGCATGGAATTGCTGCCAGGCGGACGTCGTACTGCACCGGTCCGCCCGTCCAGTAGACCGTGTACTTGCAGGAGTGCGGCTTGGTAGAGGTGCCGATCAGCTTGGCGAGCCGGTCGAACAGCGCTGCGTCCTTGGCCGGGATGCTCACGGGCGGGACCGGCCTGCCGTGGCGCTTCACGAGCCCTGCGGCGAGCGTCACCGGCGCCGGCAGGCTGCGCGGCGCGATCTGGATCGACGGCACCGGAACCGACTCCACCAGTGGCGTGTTGCCGGCGTCGACGATCTCCCCGCGCGGAGCGGCCACGGGGATGTGCGCCACGACGTTGCTCTGGGCCTCGGCCACGTAACGGGTGCCGGACAGCACCTGGACGAACCACAGGCGGAAGAAGATGATCGCGAACAGCAACAGCGCCAGGCCACCGATGATGGCGACCCGCAGCGCGAGCTGCGGCGTCATCGGTGGAGTGCGTTCGTCGACCGGTCCGAGCATCATCGCGTCCTCAAACGCGCGCCGCCGAGCCGCTCGGACGGCCGCTGCAGCGGACTCGGCGAGGTGGTGTAGGCGCGGCGCCGGCGCGCCCGAGGATCACGCGGCAGCGCGCGGTAGAGCAAGCGGCGCACGACCTCGTAGACCGGAAGCGCAAGCAGGCAGTTGACCAGCACCTGCAGGACGATCTGCTGGATCAGCAGCCAACTGACGGGCGCGTCGACGCCGAGCAGGAACTGGATCACGGCCATGCCGACGCCCGCGAAGCCGGTGGCGATCGCTCCCATCGCGAGGGGGATCAGCCCGTGTGAGGGATCGCGCAGCTCACGCAGCCTTCCGGACCAGTAGCCGATGGTGATGAACAGCAGCGAGGTGACGCCAACCGTCTGGAACATCACGAGGTCGACGAGCAGGCCGACGCAGAAGCCGGTGATCGCGCCCGCCAGCGAACCCGCCAGCAGGCCGACCGACATGACCACGAGCACCGTGAGGTCGGCGGTGACCCCGAACAGCGAGATCTGCGAGACAACCGTCTCCTGGAGCACGACGGCCAGGAACACGACAAGCGCGATCCGCAGTGGCAGCCCGAGGTTGGTGGAGTCGTTGCTGTGCATCGCCGTGTGCGCGCTTCGGCGACCCTAACCGTTGTGGGGGTGGGTCAGGATCTGCACGAGGCTCAGATGCTGGAGGTCGTCAAGCGGTGTGACCTGCTCCTGCTGGTTCTCCAGCAGGCTGCTCTGCGGATACGCACTCGACACCGTGCCGATTGGAATCCCGGCCGGCGCGTAGGACTCGATCGTGGTGTCCTTGGGGTCGTAGAAACCGCTGGTCACCACGAGTTGGCCATTTGAGACATTCGACGATGGGGGCAGGTAGTTGAGCACCAGGACGCTCGGGTCGCCGACCTTCGGCTGGATGATTCCGGGAGCACCGGACTCGTTCTCGATCGTGGCGCCGACCGCGAAGTCCGGGGATGTGATCAACGAGACCACGGAGGTGTTGGGAGTCACGGTTGTGACGTCCCCGACCAACCCGGTGGGCCCGACGACGGGGTCGTATTGCTTGACGCCTGAGTTCGAGCCCTTGTCGACCACGATCGTCTTGTACCAGAGGACCGGGTCCTCGCCGATCAGCGTCGCGCTGACCGGGCCGAAGTTGCTGAGCCCGTACTTCGCGTCCAGATGTAACAGGGCCGCGGCCTTGCGGTATTGGATGCCCTCGTACTGGACCTTCGCGTACTGCTTGACCAGCGCGTTGTACTTGTTCTGCGCGTTGGCCAGCTCCGACTTGGCCTTGAACGTGGAGCCGACGTAATTGGCGGCGTCGCGGAACGGTGAGAGCACCGTGCTGGCACCCGACTGCAGCGGTGAAAGCACCGTGGCGATACCCCGCTGAATCGAGTGCAGCGGGCTGCCGGGCGACTCCCCGAAGTAGTCGGTGAGGAGCGCTAGGGAGATGACGACGAGCAGCGCCAACACTGCGCGTCGCCGACGAATTGTCTTTTCGTGCAACTGAACATCTCCAAGCGGCTCCCGCGCTAGTAACGGCGGCGCCGGTTGCGTGAATTCTTGCTCGAACGGTGGATCGCTTCGAACTCCTCGAGCGACCTACCGGAGCCGACCGCCACACAGGTGAGTGGCGACTCGGCGAGGTGGGCGGGCATCTGGGTCTCGTGCCGCATGCGCTCCTCCAGGCCCTGCAGCAGGGAGCCGCCCCCGGCCAGCATGATCCCGCGGTCCATGATGTCCGACGCGAGCTCTGGCGGGGTCCTATCGAGCGTCTCCTTGACGGCATCGATGATCTGCGACACCGGCTCCTCCAACGCGCCCCGGATCTCCTCACTGGTCAACACGACAGTCTTGGGCAGGCCGGAGACCATGTCACGCCCGCGGATCTCAGCCTGAACCTCGTCAGGCATCGGGAACGCGGAGCCGATCTCCAGCTTGACCTCCTCAGATGTCTGCTGGCCGATCAAGAGCTTGTACTCGCGCTTGACGTAGTTGATGATCGCTTCGTCGAGCTCGTCGCCGCCGACACGGATCGACTGCGAGACGACGATCCCGCCCAGCGAGATCACGGCGACCTCACTGGTGCCCCCGCCGATGTCGACCACCATCGAGCCGGTCGGCTCGCCCACGGGCAGGCCGGCGCCGATCGCGGCCGCCATCGGCTCCTCGATCAGGTAGGCCTGGCGCGCACCAGCGGAGAGGCAGGCCTCCTCGACCGCGCGCTTCTCCACGCCGGTGACGCCGGAGGGCACGCAGACGACGACCCGCGGATGCGCCCAGCGATTCTGGTGGACCTTCTGGATGAAGTGGCGCAGCATCTCCTCGGTGACCTCGAAGTCGGCGATGACGCCGTCCTTCAGCGGGCGGATGGCGGAGATCGTCCCCGGCGTACGGCCGAGCATGCGCTTGGCCTCGATGCCGACCGCGTGCACCTCACCGGTGCGCGAGTCGACCGCGACGACGCTTGGCTCGGAGAGCACGATGCCGCGGCCACGGACGTAGACGAGCGTGTTGGCCGTGCCTAGATCGACGGCCATGTCGCGGCCGCCGAAACCTGTTAGGTACGTGAAGAAACCCATTAAAGGACAGGAAGATTGAGGGGGGTTCAGACGGGCGGCGAGCGCGGTCCGACCGAACCCTGAGCCAAGTCCCATCCGTCGAGCCCGAGTGTACCTGACTCGACCGGCTTAATTACCTTTATTGCCGCTAAATCCCTGAAAAGAGCAGCGACGGCAGTAGATCAAGCAGGGTAGCAACAGGGAGACCGACCACATTGAGGTAGTCACCATGGATGGACCGCACCAGCGCTGCCCCGCGGCCCTGGATCGCATAGCCCCCCGCCCGTCCCTGCCATTCGCCGGTATCCAGGTACCAATCGATCGCCGGCTCACTCATCGGTCTGAAGCTGACCTCGGTGACGGCCGCGGCGATGCGCTCGCGCCCGTCCTCGATCAGACAGAGGCCGCTCACCACGCTGTGGCTGCGGCCGGCCAGTGCGCCTAGCGTCGCCGCCGCCTGCAGGCGATCGACGGGCTTGCCGTAGAGCCGTCCTTCGAGCGCCACCAGCGTGTCAACCCCGAGAACTGTCTCGCCGCTGTCGATCTGCTCGACGGCGGCCCGTGCCTTGCGGCGCGCGTTCTCGACGGCGACTTCCTCCGGCCGGCCCGCGGTCAGCTCGTCGGCACCGGTGACGAGAACACTGAAGCCGACCCCGAGCTGCTCGAGGATGGCGCGGCGCTGAGGCGAGCCGGAGGCGAGGATCAAGGGCCGGTCAGAGCTCGGGGAAGAAGATCCCGATCTCACGCTCGCCCGACTCGGGCGAGTCGGAGCCATGCACCATGTTGGTGCCGATCGCGACGGCAAAGTCGCCGCGGATCGAGCCGGGAGCCGACTGCAACGGGTTGGTGGCGCCGATCACCTGACGCGCGGCCTCGACGGCCGACTCGCCCTCGAGCACCATCGCGACCAGCGGTCCGGAGGTGATGAAGTCGACGAGCTCGCCGAAGAAGGGCTTGCCGTCGTGCTCGGCGTAGTGGTGCTCGGCCGTCTCGCGACCCAGCGTCTCGAGCTTCAGCGCGACGAGCTTGAGACCCTTGCGCTCGAAGCGAGAGATGATCTCGCCGGTGAGGTTGCGGGCGAATGCGTCGGGTTTGACGAGGATCAGCGTGCGCTGAGCCATGGGCGCGACTCCTTCACGTTTCAAGGTTGTGCGGGCGAGTTGTTGTGCGGGCGGATTGCCCGCGCGCAGGTTAGCGGGCCCTCAGCGGAGGGCGACAGGCCCGGCTAGAGCAGGTCCGTCGGCGGCGGCGCCACCATGGTCTGCTGAGGGTCGTGGCGCACCCGGCGCCTGCGCTGGCTCGTCAACGCCGGATCGAGTCCGCGATCGCTCTCGCAGTATGGGCAGATCTGCCAGTCGGCCTCGAGCGGCCTGCCGCAGCTCACGCAGGGATCCTTGAGCTTGCGCAGGCAGTGCGGGCAGCGGAGGAACTCCTTCTCTACCTCGTGATCGCAGTAGGGGCATGTGTGCGCGCCGATCTCCGAGATGCGCGCCTGCGCGGCCCGGATCTCGAGTTCACGCTCGTGCACGTCCTCGAGGTATTCCGGCGGTCGCACGATCATGTACACGATCGTCCCGATGAATGGGAAGAACGACGTCAGCGTCGCGCAGGCGACCAGGATGTTGTCGGCGATACGGCGCCGGGCGTCGGCCCAGGTCCAATAGATCATCGCCAGCCAGACGATGGCCAGCACGACCAGGGCGAGGTCCACGATCAGGCTCGCGGTGTGGTTGTGGATCCCGAATATGCCCGCAACGAGGGTCATTGAAAGGCCGAGTGTAAAGGTAGGCAGAAGCGATTACTGAAGGATTCCTGGCGCGTCTCGGATGCCACAGATCACCCTCCGCCCGAAGGCACTTACCCTGTTCTCAGAGAAAGATGCGGCCCAGGACGTAACCCACGCCGAAGAACAACAGAATGGTGAAGGCGACGCTGACCGCCACCAGGCCCGTCATCTTCAGGAAGCTGGGGTGGTTCTCGCGGTCGTCGTTCACAGCATCGAGGCGCGACGGGTGCCACCGGTGGCCTCGTCGTGCATCAGGTCGGAGATCAGGTAGAGCGATCCGGTCGCGACAACCACGCCGTGGCCGCCGGCCATCTCGCGGGCACGCCGCAGCGCGGCGTGCGGCCCCGGCACGATCTCGTGATCGATCGTGATCTCGGGCGCCAACTGGTCGAGCAGCGAGCTCAACGTCGGCGGCGGCAGCACGCGCGGATTGTGGCTCGAGGTGAGCACCAGTACATCGCACAGCGGGGCCAGCGAGCGCAACATCCCGGAGGCATCCTTGTCGTCGAGGATCGAGACGACCGCCGCCACGCGCCCGTCCGCCGTCCGCGCCGCAGCGATGATCTCGGGCAGCGACTCGGTGAGGGCGGCGATCCCGTCGGGATTGTGGGCGCCGTCGAGCAGCGTCAGCGGATCGTGGTCGACGACCTGCATGCGACCGGGGACGCGCACGTCGGCCGCCGCAGCTTCGACAGCGGCCTCGTCGAGCTGCCCCAGGAACGCCTCGGCCGCCGCCCGCGCGAGCGCGAAGTTGCGCCGCTGGAAGTTGCCGAGCGCGCCGACGGTGGCGTGAGGGTCGGCGTCGGCCTGCACGATCGACGCCCCGCGCTCCGCCGCCACCTGCTCGGCCACGGCCAGCGCATCGGGGTGCATGCCCGAACCGAGCACGAGGATGCCACCGGGGCGCACGACGTCCAGCTTCTCGCGCGCGATCGCGGTGATCGTCGGCCCCAGCCAGCGCGTATGCTCGAGCCCGACGCTGGTCAGGACCTGGACCTTGGACGGGATCACGTTGGTGGCGTCGTAGCGGCCGCCGAGCCCGGCCTCGATCACGGCGACGTCGACGCCGTCTGCCGCGAGCTCCGAGTAGGCGGCGGCCGTCAGCAGCTCGAACTGGGTGACCGGATCATCGCCGCTGCCCGAGCGGTTGACCTGCTCGGCGGCGCGTAGCGTGCGCTCGATCGCGTCGGCGAACTGCTGCGGGGTGATGTCCTGATCGCCGATGCGGACGCGCTCGTTGAAGCCGACCAGATGCGGCGACAGGTAGGAGCCCGAGCGGCGGCCGTGCCGGCCGAGGATCGCGGCGATCATGCGCGCGGTTGAGGACTTGCCGTTGGTGCCGACCACGTGGATCGACTCGAAGGCGCGCTCGGGATGGCCGAGCACCGTCATCAGCCGCCGCATGCGGTCCAGGCCGAAGCGCATGCCGAAGAGCTCCAGCGACAGCAGCCGCCGCTCCGCCTCCTCCGGGGTCACAGCGCCTCCAACTCGGCGCGCAGCGCCGCGAGCTTGGCGCGCTCGGCCGCGACGACCTCCGCCGGCGCCTTGGCGACGAAGTTCTGATTGGCGAGCTTGCCCTCGGCGCGCTTGATCTCGGATTCGAGTTGCGTGCGCTTAGCCTCGCGCTTGCGCGTGGCGGCCTCGACGTCGACGGCCGCGGACGGCAGAACCTCGACGACGCCACCCGGGATCACGATCGCCTCGGCCGCGCCATCGACGCCGTCGGGGTCGATCTCGAGCCGTCCCAGCCGCGCCAGGTGCGCGACCGTCTCGCCGTAGCCCTCGGCGCGCAGCTGGGCCGGCAGCACCGCCGAGGCCTTGACGTCGGCGGCGTCGCGCCAGGCGCGGATCGCCTGGATCGCCTGGATCGCGCGCTGCACCTCGTCCTCGGCGGACGCATCAGCTATGCCCGCGGAAGCACCGGCGACGCGGGCAGCCAACAACCCTTCGGAACCTGGGACGTAGCTGTAGATCTCCTCGGTCACGAACGGGATCAGCGGGTGCGCCAGCGTCACGGTCTCGGTGAGCACGTGCAGCAGCGTGGAGGCGGCGTCTGGGTCGCCGTCGTAGAGCCGCGGCTTGACCAGCTCCAGGTACCAGTCGCAGAGCTCGCCGTAGACGAAGTCATACAGCGAGAGTGCGGCGCGGCTGAACTCGAAGCTGTCGATCGCCCCGCCCACGGCGGTGCGGGCGCGCGCCAGCCGCGCGAGGATCCAGTGGTCCTCGGGAGCCTGCGGACGAGCCTCGGCGCGGGTCTCGGCGTCGACGCGCTGCAGCACCAGGCGCGAGGCGTTCCAGAGCTTGTTGGTGAGCGCTTCGGCCTGCGCGATCTTCTCCTCGTTGAAGCGCACGTCCTGTCCCGAGGACATCGCCAAAAGGCCCCAGCGCACGGCGTCGGCACCGTAGGCGGGGAACTCGCCCGGGTCCTCGTCGCCGGAGGCGAACACGGGCGGACGCGGCCCGCCGTCGATCAGGGCGCGCGGGTCGATCCCGGTGCCGAGCGACTTCGACATGCGGCGGCCATCGGGTGCCTGGATGATCGAATGGACGTAGACGTCGCTGAACGGGATCTGCCCGGTGAACTCGATGCCGAGCATCACCATGCGGGCGACCCAGAGGAAGATGATGTCGCGGCTGGTGACCAGCGCGTCGGTCGGATAGAACGCCTTCAGTTCCGGCGTCTGCGCGGGCCAGCCGAGCGTCGCGAACGGCCACAGCCCGCTCGAGAACCAGGTGTCGAGCACGTCCGGCGCCCGCTCCCAACCGGGGCCATCGGGCGCGGTCATGCCGACGTAGGTGCGGCCGTCGTCGTGGTACCAGACGGGGATCTGGTGCCCCCACCAGAGCTGGCGCGAGATGCACCACGGGCGGATCTTCTCCATCCAGTCGAGGAAGACCTTGCCCTGCCCCTCGGGATGGAAGCGGATCCGCCCGCTCTTGACGGCCTCCATTGCCGGCTTGGCGAGCTCGTCCATGCGCATGAACCACTGCCGCGATATCAACGGCTCGATGCGCTCGCCCGAGCGCTGGCTGAACGGAACGGTGTGCGTGTATGGCTCGCGGCGCTGGATCAGCCCGAGCTGGTCGAGCTCGGCGACGATCTGCTCGCGCGCGTCGGCGACCTTCAACCCGAGGTAGTGCTCGGGGACGTCGTCGCCCTCCATGCAGCCGTCCTCGCCGATCACACTGGGATGCGGGAGGCCATGGCGGTTGCCGATCTCGAAGTCGTTGGGGTCGTGCCCGGGCGTGATCTTCAGCGCACCGGTGCCGAAGCCGGTCTTGACGTAGTCGTCGGCGATGATCTTCAGTCTGCGGCCGACGATCGGCAGGACCGCGGTTTCGCCGATCAGGCGCTGGTAGCGCTCGTCGTGCGGGTTCACCGCGATGGCGACGTCGGCGAGCATCGTCTCAGGCCGGACCGTGGCGACGGTGATCGCGCCGGTGCCCGAGTCGAGCGGATAGTCGACGTAGTAGAGCGTGTCGGTGACCTCACGGTCCTCAACCTCGAGGTCGGAGATCGCCGAGAGGCTGCCGGGATCCCAGTTGACCAGGTAGCGGTCGCGGTAGATGTAGCCCTTGTCGTAGAGGTCGACGAAGACCTTCAGGACCGCCCGCACGTAGTCCTCGTCCATCGTGAAGCGCTCTTCCATGAAGTCCACGGAGGAGCCCAGGCGCTTGATCTGGTCGATGATCTCGCCGCCGTAGAGCTCCCGCCAGGCCCAGACGCGGCTGACGAACTGATCGCGGCCGATCTCCTCGCGACTGCTGCCGAGGCTCCTCAACTCCTTCTCCACCACTGCCTGGGTGGCGATGCCAGCGTGGTCGGTGCCGAGGATCCACTTGGTGCGCCGAGTGGGCGGGCCACTCATTCTGGCGCGGCGGATCAGCGTGTCCTGCACGGCGTTGTTGAGCGCGTGTCCCATGTGCAGCACGCCGGTGACGTTCGGCGGCGGGATCGCGATCGAGTAGTTCTCGGAAGCGTCGCCCTCCGGTACCGGGTGGTTGATCCCGGACTCGAGCCAGGCCTGCGCGATGCGCGGCTCGACCTCGGCCGGCTCGTAACGCGTCTTCATCTCGAGCGTGTCCATTCGACGCCCGAGTTTAGGCGCCGGTGTGCGACTGCGAAGATCAGCCCTCAACCGAACTTTGGACGTATAGGGCGCAATGCGCTCACCGTACGTCAAAAGTTCGCGCTGGACCGGCCGGGGAGGGCGCAGCGAGGCCGGCGCAGCAGCAGCGCGCGGGCCGAGGAGCAGCTAAGCGGCTGCCTCTCCCTCGTCGTCGTGGTCGTCGTCGACGGCCTGGGTGACGAGCGTCGGCGGCGTGCCCTTGTCGATCGTGTCGCGCGTGACCACGCACTTCTTCACGTCGCGGCGGGAGGGCAGCTCGAACTGAACCTCGAGCAACACCTCTTCGATGATCGAGCGCAGGCCACGAGCGCCGGTCTCGCGCTCGAGCGCGCGGTCGGCGACCGAGTGCAGCGCCTCGTCGGCGAACACCAGCTCGATCCCGTCGAACTGGAAGAAGCGTTGGAACTGCTTGACCAGAGCGTTCTTGGGCTCGGTCAGGATCTCCATCAGCTCACCGCGTGAGAGCTGATGGATCGCCGACATCACCGGCAGGCGGCCGATGAACTCGGGGATCAGCCCGTACTGGATCAGGTCCTCGGGCAGGCAGTGCTCGAACATCTCGCCGAGGTCGCGCTGGTCCTTGGACTGGATCGTCGCGCCGAAGCCGACGCCCTGATGGCCGATGCGGCGCTCGATCACGCGATCCAAATTCGCGAAGGCGCCACCACAGATGAAGAGCACGTTGGTCGTGTCGATCGAGAGGAACTCCTGGTGCGGGTGCTTGCGCCCGCCCTGGGGCGGCACGCTTGCCGTGGTGCCCTCGAGGATCTTCAAGAGCGCCTGCTGCACGCCCTCGCCACTGACGTCGCGCGTGATCGAGGGGTTGTCGGCCTTGCGCGCGATCTTGTCGACCTCGTCGAGATAGATGATCCCGGTCTCGGCCTTCTTGACGTCGTAGTCGGCGGCCTGGATCAGCTTCAGGAGGATGTTCTCGACGTCCTCACCGACGTATCCGGCCTCGGTCAGGGCGGTCGCGTCGGCGATCGCGAACGGAACGTTGAGGATCTTGGCCAGCGTCTGCGCGAGCAGCGTCTTGCCGCAGCCGGTCGGGCCGAGCAGCAGGATGTTGGACTTCTGCAGCTCGATGTCCTGGTCATCGGACTGCATCATCTGCACGCGCTTGTAGTGGTTGTAGACCGCCACCGACAGCGTGCGCTTGGCCTGCTCCTGACCGACGACGTACTCGTTGAGTACGTCGTAGATCTCCCGCGGCTTGGGGAGACTCTGGATGTCGAAGTTCGGCGGAGCGGTGAGCTCCTCGTCGATGATCTCGTTGCAGAGATCGATGCACTCATCGCAGATGTAGACGCCGGGGCCGGCGATCAGCTTCTTGACCTGACGCTGCGACTTACCGCAGAAGCTGCAGAGCAGTTGCTCGTTGGAGTCGGTCGGACGTGCCATCGATTACCTCTCTGAAAGTCCTACGGCCATTTGGGATCCCGTGGGCCCAGCACACAAGGCTAACAACCCCCCCGCATTAGGCAAGGGGTTTGCCAGCGACGTCAGTGCTGGCTGATCACGCGATCGATGATCCCGTAGTCCTTCGCCTCCTCGGAGCTCATGAAGTAGTCCCGATCGGTGTCCTTGGCGACGTCCTCGACCGGCTTGCCCGAGTGGTGAGCGATGATCTCGTCGAGCCGGTGCCGCAGGTCGATGATCTCGCGCGCGTGAATCTCGATGTCGGTCGCCTGGCCCTGGAAGCCCGCCGACACCTGGTGGATCAGGATCTTCGCGTTGGGGAGCGCCATGCGCTTGCCCGCCGCGCCGCCGCCCAGCAACAGTGCGCCCATCGACATCGCGATGCCGACGCAGATCGTCGAAACGTCCGGCTTGATGAACTGCATCGTGTCGTAGATCGCCAGGCCAGCGTAGACGGAGCCCCCGGGCGAGTTGACGTACAGCGAGATGTCCTTGTCCGGGTCCTCGGACTCCAGGTGCAGGAGCTGCGCCACGATCAGGTTGGCGATCTGGTCGTCCACTGGCGTCCCGAGGAAGATGATCCGCTCGTTGAGCAGGCGTGAGTAGATGTCGAACGCTCGCTCCCCGCGGGAGGTCTGCTCAACGACCATCGGAACAAGTGGGCTCATGCTTTTCGCTTCTTTCGCTTCCAGGGGCGGAATCCTGCCGACTCTAGCTAAGTGGCCTTCTTGGACTTTGACGTGCTCTTCTTGGCGGCCGGCTTCGCCGCTGCTTCGCCGGCTTGCTTGGGCGCCACCGGCCTGGCCTGCTGCACCAGCCACTCGACCGCCTGACGGTTGGCGAGCTCGGCGCGCAGGCGGGCCAGCCGGCCGTTCTCGTCCAGCCGCTTCAGCAGCTTCTCCGGCGTGCTCTTCTCGCGCTGCGCGGTCGGCTCCAGCGCCTCGAGCACGTCCGCTTCGCTCGGCTCGATCTGCTCGGCCTCGACGACCGCCGCGATCGCTGCCTCGCGCCGCAGCGTCTGCTCGGCCTCTTCCTCGGCGTCATGGGCGAGCTGCTCCTCGTCCTGCCCCGAGATCTGCAGGTACATCTCCTTTGAGATCCCCTGGCGCGCGAGCGAGCTCATGGTCTCCTCGACCATCTCGTGCGCGCGCGCGTGAACGAGTTGATGCGGTACCTCGATCTTGGCGCCGGCGGCGACCGCGTCGAGCACGTCGCGCTCGAACTCGCGCTCGATGTTCTGCTGCTCGTAGTCCCGCAGGCGCGTGGCGATGTCCTCGCGCAGCTCCGCGATCGTGTCGAAGCCGGCCGCGTCGGAGGCGAAGTCGTCGTCGAGCTCGGGCAGGCGCTTGGTCTTGACGTCGCTGACGGTGACCTCGAAGGTCGCGGGCTTGCCCGAAAGGTGATCGGCGCCGTAGTCCTCGGGGAAGGTCACCTCGACCCGGCGCTCGTCGCCGGCCCTGGCGCCGACCAGTTGCTCCTCGAAGCCCGGGATCAGGCGGCCCGAACCAAGCTCTAGCAACTGATCGCGGCCCTCGCCGCCCTCGAACGGCTCGCCGTCGAGCTTGCCCAGGTAGTCCATGACGACGTGGTCGCCGAGCTCGGCGACCTTTTCGACGGTCTCGAGCGTGGCCAGGCGGTCGCGCAGGCGCTCGATCTCGGCGTCGATCGCCCCGTCGTCGACGGCGGGCTCGCGCCGCTCCACCTCGACGCCCTTGTAGGCGCCGAGCTCGGCGACGGGGCGCACGCCGATCTCGATCGAGAAGGCGAGCGGCAAGCCAGCGCCGGGCAGATCGCCGACGTTGACCTCGGGCTCGCCCACGGGCGCGATGCCGGCGACGTCGATCGCGTCGACGTACCAGGCGCCGAGCGCGTCGCGCACTGCCTCGTCGAGCACGTACTCACGGCCAAGGCGCCGGATCACCACGGGGGGCGGGACCTTGCCCGTGCGAAAGCCCGGGATCTTCAACTGGCTGCCGAGCTTGCGGGCAGCCTGCTGCATGCGGTGCTCGACCTCGGCGGGAGCGACCTCGGCCTCAACCCGCACGCGCGACTCGGGCAGATCGGTGACGGTAGTGGTAACTGTTGTTGGCATGTGGGGTGAGACGATAGCTGGGGTTTGCAGGCGTGGCGCTCTGGCTCGCCGCATGCTCGCGGGGCGGCTGCTCACGCAGTCGATCGCGTTCCTGGTCGCGGGGCTGACGGATCTGCTGGTGATGCTCTGGCGGCTGCGAATCCGGGGCCGTTCTAAACGTTTGTTCTAGGCGGCTGACCCCTTCATCGGCAAAATGGAAGATTGGAGCCGCACTTTGGGCAACTCGACGCGTGTAATCGTCCAGAGCTGCGCCGGCCGGGCGCAGCTGGCCTCGAAAGCTATTGGAGAAGTTGGTCTGTGATGCGAACCGGTGTCCGTCTCAAACAGCTCACATGCGCGCTGCTTCCCGCACCGTCCATCGGCAATGCGCTGTACGCGTCCGTCGGCACGGTCACGGGCACCGACACGGGTGCGGGCACGATCACCGTCAACGTAACGAGACCGGTCCCTAACGGTTTGCTCTCAGGCGCCGATACGTTCGATGTGGGTTCGCAGACGATCGGTCTCGGCAACTCGAGCGACACGCTCTTCGGTTCTCTCGGCAACGCCACCCCCGGTGACCTCATCGCCGACCGCTTAATCGCGCCCAGCGCTGAGAGCGCGAGCACGCCCGAGTCCACCCCGCTGCGGGTGCTGGTGGACTCCCCGCAGACCTGCTCCTCGTCGACCTCATCCGCGAGCGCCCCGAAGGCGTCGAACAGTCGAGTTGGACATCGTGCCCTGAGGCCGCTTCGCCGCGAGAAGGCGAAGTACGGTCATGACAAGAGCAAGTAGGAGTACATGAGCGCGGTAAGCGGTGGCAAGACAGAACAGGCCCTAGTCGCACCAGGCATCAAGCCGCCGCTTGCTGTTCCTCGACGTCTACTCCGGATGCGGTCGGATGCCGCGCTCGCCGAGCGCTTTGCCGCCGGCGACGAGGCGGCATTCGACGTCATCTACGAGCGCCACCGCCCGGTGGTGCTCGCCGTCTGCATGGGTGTGCTCGGCACCCCGCCCGATGCCGAGGACGCCACGCAGGAGACCTTCTCCGCGCTGGCCGTCGCACTGGGCACGCGCCCGCCGGCGGAGCTGCGGCCCTGGCTGATCCGAGTCGCGCGCAACGCCTCGATCGACACGACCAGGCGGCGCCGTCATCGCTTGTTGACGCTCGACGGTGAGATCCCCGAGGTCGCCGCCCGCCCCCACGGCAGCGGTCAGGCTGAGCTGGCAGTGGTGCTCGACGGCATCCGCGAGCTGCCCGAGGGCCAGCGCATGGCGCTGCTGATGCGCGAGCTCGGTGGTCACTCCTATGCGGAGATCGCCGAGTTCCTGGCAACTGACGAGGAGGCCGTGAAGGGCATGATCGCGCGCGCCCGCGTCGGCCTGCGGACCTATCGCGAGGCGACCGAGCTCTCCTGCGCCTCGGCGCGCAACACGATCGCGACAGAGCCCGACGGTCGCCGCTACGACAAGACGATCAGGCGACATCTGCGCGGCTGCGCCGCCTGCCGCAGCTACCGCGGGGCGCTGCGCGACGACGCCAAGGCGCTGCGCGCGGCGCTGCCGATCCAGGCCGGCACGGTCGCGACCGGCAGCCTCTCCGGAGGACTGCTGTCCACCGCGAAGGGATCGCTGCTCAGCTACGGGCTGACGCAGGCGGCCACCACCTGCGCCGCCTCCGCCTGCGCCGTCGGCGCAATCGGCGGCATGGTCTTCGTCGCGCCCGTGCACAAGCTCGGGCTTCTGCCGATCCTGCCGAGCACCCGCTCCTCCGTCGTGCACAGACACACAGCGGTCGCCAAGGCACCGGCCAAGCACACCAGCGCCGCGGTCAGCCACACCGTGGTCACGGCCTCGCACAGCAGCGAGTCCGCCAGCTACACCTCCCCGACGACTGCCGCCAAGCCGGTCGCCAAGCATCCTGCGCTAGTTCGCCATCACCACAGCCACGTGACGATGGTGTCGCTGCCGGCCCTGCGCAAGCACCATGCCGGCTCGGTGGGCACTGCGACGAGCCAGAACGCGCCGGCGGCGCCGAGCGCGGACAACGGAGCAACGCAGAGTAGCCAGGGCGCCGATCCGGGCCAGGGCGGTCAGCCCCAGGGCGGCCAGCCCCAGAACGGCCAGCCCCAGAACGGCCAGCCCCAGGGCGGTCAGCCCCAGAACGGCCAGCCCCAGGGCGGTCAGCCCCAGGACGGTCAGGGCCACGGCCAGGCGAATGGCAGCTGGTCCCAGACCAGCCAGTGGAACTCGCAGTCCCAGCTCGGCGACAGCGCTCAGCCCGACTCGACGGCCCAGGCCTCGTCACAAGCGAGCTCCAGCCAGAGCTCGCAGGGCGGCGACGACCAAGAGAGCCAGGGCGGCGAGGACCAGGGCAACGGTCACGGCTCGCGCTGGGGCGGCAACGGCCACCACGGCAATCCCCTGCACTCGATCGTGAGCGCGGCCGGCGCGGCAGCGGCAGGCAGCGCCGCCGCGGCCGGCTCCGCGACGGCATCGACGTTCACCTCGACGACACCGGCTACGACTGCCACGACGACGACCCCCACCACCACGACGACACAGCCTGAACATGGTTGGGGTCACGGCTGGGGCGGCGGCCAGTCCGGCTCACACCACGGCGGCGGCTGGCATCAGGCCACGACGCAGAGCAGCTCGAGCACCCCGACCAGCGGTCCGTCGAGCACCGACAGCTCGACGACCTCGACCAGTACCGGCTGGGGCAACGGCTCCTCCAGCGGCTCGACCAACGACGCGCCCAGCGGCTCGACCAACGACGCGCCCAGCGGCTCGACCAACGGCGCGCCCAGCGGCTCGACCAACGGCGCGCCCAGTAGCTGGAGCAACGGCTCATCCAGCGGCTCGACCAACGGCGCGCCCAGCGGCTCGACCAACGGCGCGCCCAGCGGCTCGACCAACGGCGCGCCCAGTAGCTGGAGCAACGGCTCATCCAGCGGCTCGACCAACGACGCGCCCAGCGGCTCGCCCAGCGGCTCGTCCAGCGGCTGGAGCAACGGCTCCTCCAGCGGCTGGGGTGGCTCGCATGGCGGTGGCCAGGGCGGCCACGGCAGCTGGGGCCAGTAGGGCTCAGCAGCCTTCGAGCACGACAGCGAGGCCCTGCCCGACCCCGATGCAGATCGCAGCGAGGCCGTGGCCTCCACCGCGATTGTGCAGCTCATGTGCGACGCGCCCGAGCACGCGCGCGCCTGATGCACCCAGGGGGTGCCCGATCGCGATCGCGCCGCCGCGCTGGTTGACCTTCTCGGGATCGAGTTCGGGCCAGCTCTTCAGGCAGGCCAGCGACTGCCCCGCGAAGGCCTCGTTGAGCTCGACGACGTCGATCTGGTCCCAGGACAGGCCCGCGCGCGCCAGCGCCTTGTTGGCCGCCTGCACCGGACCGATGCCGAACAGGTCCGGATCGACCCCGTGCGCGGCGCGCGAGACGATCCGGGCGAGTGGCTCACGATCAAGCCCCGCCGCCCCCGCGCTGGCCTCGTCGGCAAGCAGGACGGCCGCCGCGCCGTCGTTCAGCGGCGAGGAGTTGCCCGCGGTGACGGTGCCACCGTCGACGAAGGCCGGCTTCAGCTTCGCGAGCTTCTCGAGCGAGGTATCGGGGCGGATGCTCTCGTCCTGGATCAGGTCGACCTCCGGGACCGACACGACCTCCTCGAGCGCATCTTCGGCGTAGGCCCTGGCGGCAAGCTGGTGGCTGCGCAGCGCAAACTCGTCCTGTTGCTCGCGCGTGATGCCGTGCATCTGCACGAGCTTCTCGGTGCTCTCCCCTAGCGAGACCGTCCACTGGGCGGCCATCTTAGGGTTGACCATGCGCCAGCCGAGTGCCGAGGAGTAGAGCGTCGCGTTGGCGGCGGGAAACGCTCGCGACGGCTTCTGCAGGATCCACGGAGATCGGCTCATCGCCTCCCCGCCCCCGACGACCACGATCGCCGCGTCACCGGTCTCGATCGCCCGGCTGCCCTGGATCGCCGCCTCGAGGCTCGAGCCGCAGAGACGGTTGACGGTCGCGCCCGGGACTTCGGTCGGCCAGCCCGCGAGCAGCACGGCCATACGAGCGACGTTGCGGTTGTCCTCTCCGGAGCCGTTGGCGGTGCCATAGATCACGTCGTCGATCCGCCCGGGGTCGAGTTGCGGCACCCGCTGAAGCAGAGCCTTGAATATCTCGGCGGCGAGATCGTCGGGGCGCACGCCCGAGAGGGCGCCTCCATAGCGGCCAAACGGGGTCCGAACGGCTTCGTATACGTAGGCGCTGCTCATCTCGTCTCCTTCGGCCGGGGCGCGTGGCCATGCTAGCGATCCGCTTGCGGCAGATCGCCGCTCCGGCTCGGCCCGACGGATCGGATCGGATCGGCGCGTCGCGGCGATACCGGTTAGCTTTAGCGCGTGCACGCAGGAGCAGATCGCCGGGCCGCGGTTCGCCCACACCGCAGGCGCGCGCAGGCAGTCGGCTTCGCAGTCGCACTGGCGCTCGCCGCCGCCGGCTGCAGCGACACCAGCAACGGAGGCACTAGCGGCAGCAGCAACTCACCGCCCCTGGTGACCGGGGAGCAGGTCGTCACGGCCTGCTTCCACAGCTACTTCTACAACGGGATCCTGCCCAAGGCGGCGGCACAGACGAACTGCAAATCCTGCGTGGTCGATCGGTTGCGCAATCTCGGCATCCGTCCCGCGAGCGGTGAGAATGTCATGGACATGCTGACCGGCGACCGGCTCAGCAACACCGACATCCAGCTGCTGCAGAACCGCTGCAACGAGTCCGACGCAAGCGCACAGTGAGACAGATGTTTAGTCCGCAATAACGGCCTGAACCCCCGCCACATCTGGGTTTTCCCTGCAAACGGACGTTTCGGCAC
Organism: Solirubrobacteraceae bacterium; assembly: GCA_050696795.1. Classification (GTDB taxonomy): domain Bacteria; phylum Actinomycetota; class Thermoleophilia; order Solirubrobacterales; family Solirubrobacteraceae; genus Palsa-465. The sequence continues at coordinate 19,691 of JBOGYJ010000051.1, forward strand.
TCAAGCCCTGAGCGGTTTCTACCGATCAGGGCACTAGTCCACAAAAACTGCAACCCACGGGAGGCATGGCTGCGGAGTCCATCGGGGGCTTCCGGGCCGGTTACGGACTGGAAAGGGGTGCTCCAATGCGCTTCAACAGAATGACACGGATCGCCGCTGCAGTCGC
>JBOGYJ010000052.1:0-19931 GCA_050696795.1 Solirubrobacteraceae bacterium
CCGCAGGATCGCGCGCTCGATCGCGCCCAGCTCCGGCTCGCAGGGGATCACGCCGCCGACCTGTGTCAGTGCGGTGTCCGGATCCTTCAACCCATGGCCGGTGAGCACGCACGCGACCCGCGCGGCGTCCCCGGCGCCGTGCGCGAGCAGCCCGGCCACCGCCGCCGCCGAGGCGGGCTCGCAGAAGACGCCCTCCTCACGCGCCAAGAAACGGTACCCGTCGAGGATCTGCTCGTCGCTGACGGCGTTCACCGAGCCGCCCGAGGAGGTCATCGCATCCATCGCCTGCTCCCAGCGCGCGGGGTTGCCGATGCGGATCGCCGAGGCGACCGTCTCGGGCTGCTCTACGGGTGAGCCCAGGACGAGTGGCGCCGCACCCGCGGCCTGGAAGCCGAGCATCCGCGGCCGCATGCCGAGCTCGACGAAGCCGCGCCAGTAGGCCGTGATGTTGCCGGCGTTGCCGACCGGGATGCAGAGCGCGTCGAGCTCGCCCCCGAGCGCCTCCACGATCTCGAAGGCGGCGGTCTTCTGCCCCTCGATGCGGAACTCGTTGACCGAGTTCACCAGCGCGATCGGGTGCCTGTTCGCGACCGTGCGCACGAGCTGCAGGGCACGGTCGAAGTTGCCCTGCAGCGCGATCACCTGCGCTCCGTGCATCAGCGCCTGGGCGAGCTTACCCATCGCGATCTTGCCCTCGGGCACGATCACCACGCCGCGGATGCCGGCGCGCGCGGCGTAGGCCGCCAGCGCCGCCGCGGTGTTGCCGGTCGACGCGCAGATCACCGCCTGGGCGCCCTCGCGCACGGCGGCGGAGACGGCACAGGTCATGCCTCGGTCCTTGAAGCTGCCCGTGGGGTTGGCGCCCTCGATCTTCAGCCACACATCGGCGCCCACGCGCTCGGACAGCCGTGGCGCATGCACGAGCGGCGTCGAGCCCTCCTGCAAGGAGACGATCGGATCGCCCGGCCCGAAGGGCAGGCGGTCCATGTAGCGCTCGATCAGACCGGGCATCGCCTCAGAACTCCTCCTCGATCACCCGGATCGAGCGCGGGGGCGCCCGCAGGGCGTCGAGCTTGGAGATCTCGTCGGTGGCGGCGAAGAAGTTTGATTCGAGCACCGGGTGGGTGACCATCACCAGCCGGGCCTGGTCGCTCATGCCCTTCTGCACGACCGACTTGACCGAGACGCCGTGACCCGAGAGGACCTGGGCGACGAGCGCCAGCACGCCGGGCTCGTCGGCGACCTCGAGGTGCAGGTAGAAGCCCGAGACCACGTCCTGGATCAGCCGCAGCTCGACCATCTCCTCGGGCGGGCTGGCCGGGGGGATCATCGCGCTGACGACGTCGCCGAGCACCGCCGTCGCGGTCTGCGGACCGCCCGCCCCGGGGCCGGACATCGTGATCTCGGTGATCGCGGGGGACTCGACGGTGACGGCGTTGAACGGACCGTTGACCGAGGCCAGCGGATGGCCGGGATAGAGGAAGGCCGGGTGCACGCGCACCGAGAGCGCCTCGCCGATGCGCTCGGCGGTCCCGATCAGCTTCAGGCCAAGGCCGAGCTCGCGCGCGTACTCCATATCGTCGGGCGTGATCTGGCGGATGCCCTCGTAGCGCACGTGGTCGAGGTGCACGGGGACGCCGAACGCGAGGCGCGCGAGGATCGCCATCTTGGCGGCGGCGTCACGGCCGTCGACGTCGTCGGTCGGGTCGGCCTCCGCGTAGCCAAGCCGTTGCGCCTCCGCCAATGCGGCCTCGAAGGTGATCCCCAGCCGCGCCATCTCAGACAGGATGAAGTTGGTGGTGCCGTTGACGATCCCGTGCACGCGGTCGATGCGGGCGCCGGCGAGCGACTCCTGCAGCACGCGGATGACGGGCACGACGCCGGCCACGGCGCCCTCGAAGCGCAGCTGCACGCCGGACTCGCCGGCGGCGGCGAACAGCTCATCTCCGTACTGGGAGAGCAGCTGTTTGTTGGCGGTCACGACATGCTTGCCGGCGGCCATCGACTCGAGCACATAGGTGCGAGCCGGCTCGATCCCGCCGATCAGCTCGACGATCAGGTCGGAGCTCTCGAGAATCCCCGCGAACGAGCCGCTCGAGCGTGACAGCACGCCGCTGACCTCGGGCCGCTGGCCGGTGATCCGCTGGATGCGCTCGGCGTGCTCGACGACGAGCTCGGCGAAGGCGCCACCCACGGTGCCACGGCCGAGCACGCCGATCCGGAATACGGGAGCAGGTGAAGAGGCGGCTGGGGTCCAATCAGTCGACATCACGGCTCATCAAATCCTCGTAGGTTTCGCGACGGACGACCAGGCGGGCGTTGCCGCCACCGCAGAAGATCACCGGCGGGCGCGGCACCCCGTTGTAGTTGTTGGCCATCGCGTGGCCGTAGGCGCCTGTCGCGGGGGTCACGATGATGTCTCCTGGCACCGGATGGGCGAGCGTGATGTCGCGCACGATCACGTCGCCGGACTCGCAGTGCTTGCCGGTCAGCTGGCAGATCTCGCCGCCTGAGGCGACCATGCGGTTGGCCAACGCCGCCTCGTAGCGGGAGCCGTACAGCATCGGCCGCAGGTTGTCCGACATGCCTCCGTCGACCGCCACCCAGGTCGAGACGTTGTGCTTCACGGTCTGCACCGTATACAGCGTGACCGTCGAATTCGCCACCAGCGAGCGGCCGGGCTCGATCAGGATGCGCTTGCCCGCCCCAAGCGTGGCGTGCGCCGCGTTGCACAGCGTCGCGACGTAGTCCGCGATCGACGGCGGCTCCTGGGTCTCGACGTAGGCGACGCCGAGACCGCCGCCGAGGTTGTAGACGTCGAAGTCGCCGAGCGTGGCCAGCGCCGCGACCGCGCGGATGAAGGGCTCGAGATCGAGCAGCTGCGAGCCGATGTGGCAGTGCAGGCCGACGAGGTTCAGGTGCCGCGAGACGGCGACGCGCTCGATCGCGAGCGGCGCCTCGCCCAAGCCGAAGCCGAACTTCGAGTCCGCCTGGCCGGTGGAGATCGCTTTGTGGGTGTCCCCGGAGACGTTGGGGGTGATACGCAGCAGGACATCCTGGGTGGCGTCGTGGGCGGAGGCGCTGCCTTCAGAGGCGCTGCCGACGGTGGCGGCCCGCTTGGCCGCCACCTGCTCGAGCCGTTCGACGTCGTGCAGCGAGTCGAGCACGATGTGACCGACCCCGGCATCGAGCGCGTATCCGAGCTCCGCCTCCGACTTGGCGTTGCCGTGGAGGTAGATGCGCGCTGGATCGAAGCCACCCCGCAGCGCCAGGGCAAGCTCACCACCGGAGGCGACGTCACAGGACAGGCCCTCCTCGGCGAGCACGCGGTAGACGGCGGTACAGGGAAACGCCTTGGAGGCGAACAGCACGTCGCTGTCCGGGTTCAGTGCCCGCAGGCCGCGGACGTAGGCGCGAGCGCGTGCGCGCAGATCGTCCTCGGCCACGATGAACGCAGGGGTGCCGAACTCGGCGGCCAGCTCGACCGCGTCGCAACCGCCGATCTCGAGGTGGTCGCGCTCGTTGACGCGGCTGCCGATCGGATAGACGTGCGACAGCGGGTAGGGATCAGCAGCGCTCATTCGAGCGGCGGATGTTGCCATGCGGGCGACCAACGCGACCACCGCGAGTTGAAGGGAGCGCTGGGTGCCCCCGGGCCGGCGCCGTTGAAACGGGACTAGGCCGCCCGCGAGACGCGACCGAACTGGCCCGCGACTGGCAACCCGAGCAGCAGGCAGCTGCCGGCGGCGACGGCCAGCGCGACGTGCAGGGTCGAGGTGCTCGGGCCCCCGGACACGGCGACGCCGGCAAGCCCGGCGCCAACCGCCGCGCCCAGCAGCCGCGCCGTCGAGAGCACGGCCGAGACGCGACCGTGCGAGGCGTCGGGGGTGGCGTTCAGCGCAGCCCGCGAGACCGGCACGAACAGCATCCCCAGCCCCAGGCCGATCGGGATCAGCGCAAAGGCCGTGCCGATCCCGTGCAGCGATACGCCCGGGATCGCGAGGATCGCCATGCCGACCCCGGCGCCGAGGAAGCCGAGCACCGTCGGCACGCGCTCGCCGCGTCGGTCGACGAGGCCGCCGGCCAGCGGGGCGGCGGCCCCCACCAGCAGCGCGACCACGACCAGCACCGCGCTCGCGCCGAGCGCCGAGTAGTGGACCGTCTTCTGCAGGTACTGCTCGGCCAGGTAGAAGGCTCCGATCATGACCGCGAAGGTGAGCGCGGCCACCGTCGCGGCGGCGGCCACCGTCGCGTTGAGCACGCGCCCACGCCCCTCCTCGCCGACCTCGTGGACGAGCTTAGGCACGTGCACGACGACGGCCCAGGCGGCGGCGAGCGCCAGCGGCACCAGGGCCCACCAGGCGGCACGCCAGCCGAAGGCGACGGTCAGGATGCCGCCGAGCAGCGGCCCGATCAGGTTGGCCATACCGGCGCTTGCGCCCCAGATGCCGAGCGCGGTGCCGCGCCGCTGCGGCGGGAAGCCACTGACCGCGCCGGCAAGCGCGGCCGGGCTGACGAGGCCGGCACCGATGCCCTGCAGGACGCGCGTCAGGCACAGCAGCGTGAGGTCGGAGACGACCGCGCCAAGCGCCGCGCCGACGGCGAAGATGCCGAGCCCGAGCAGCGAGACCCAGCGGGCGCCGATGCGGTCGACCAGGCGGCCGCCCGGGAACAGCAGCAGTGCGTAGGCGGCGAAGTAGGCGCTCAGGATCAGTGCCGTCGAGGAGTTGGACACGTGCAGGTTGCGGGCCACGGAGGGCAGCGCCACCGTGATCACGGTTCCGTCTAGCTGCAGCAGGGCGGCGGCCGCGGTGCAGGCCGCCAGCCGGGTCCAGGCCTCGCGCGGGATCGGCGGCCGGCCGTCATCCGCACCTGAACGCGAGCGGCGCCGGCGGCGCGCGGGCCGCTCTTGGGCGGTACTCGTCATCCCGTCCAGTATTGCGCGCCGCGGGTTGATAGGTTGCTGACGTGCTCCGGAGCAGACGATTGCTCGTGCTGGCTACGACGACCGCCGCCGTCGCGCTACCCGTCGCGGCGGTCGCGGGCACCGCAACCGCCAAGGGCAAACGGCAACCTAGCTCCGCCGTGGAGGTCGGCACGGCGAAGATCGCGAAGCTCGGCACCGTGCTGGTGCGCGGCAGCGGGCACGCGCTCTACATGTTCCAGCCCGACGGAGCCTCGAAGATCCTCTGCAGTGCCTCCTGCCAGAAGATCTGGCCACCGCTCTACGCGCCCGCGAGCGGAATCGCCAAGGCAATCGACGGCGCCAAGCAGTCGCTGATCGGCAGCGTCAAGAACCCGATCAACGGCAGGCGCGTCGTCACCTACCGCGGCTGGCCGCTCTACACCTACGTGCTGGACAAGAAGAAGGACGAGGCGGCCGGCCAGAACGTTGCGCTCAACGGGGGCTACTGGTGGGTGCTGACACGCGCCGGCAAGATCAACCGCACGCCGACCTCGCACGGCGGCGGCTACGTGGGCAGTTGACGCCAGAGCGCGACGCGCTCACGCGCGGGCTGCCGCTGGGCGAGCGCGATGTGCACGTCTGGGTCGTCCCGCTGGACGACCCAGACAAGAAGCGCCGCCGCGAACTGGCTCATCTGGCCGAGCGCATGCTGCTGGGGTCCTACCTCGGCATGACGCCCGCGATGCTCGAGTTCGAGCGCGGGCCTGGCGGAAAGCCCCGCCTACGCGGCGAGCCGTTGCAATACAACCTCTCCCATTCCGAGCGGCTCGCACTGGTCGGCGTGGCGCGGAGCCTGCCGCTCGGCGTCGATGTTCAGGGCCCCCACCCCACCGCCGCGAAGCCGTGGTTGGCCAAACGGATCTGTTCCTCCCGGGAATACGACCACTTCCACGGTGCGCCCAGCCCCGAGGCGCTGCTGCGCCTCTGGGCACGCAAGGAGGCCGTGATCAAGGCCCGCGGCGAGGGCTCCTACGTAGCCGTCGGTGAGATCGACGTGCTTGACGACCGGCTCGAGGGCGGCTGGCTGTGCCGCGACATCGAGCTGACCGACGCGCCGGGCTTTCACGCGGCCGTGGCCGTCCGCGACCAGCCCGGCATGGTGCTCACCGCGCGAAGCTTCGCCTGGAGCTGAGGCCGCCTCCGGCGGCTGCGATCAGGCGCCGGATTCGGTGTCGGGCTGAGCCTCGGGCGAGCCCGCCGGCTCTTCGAACCGCGGACCGGCGTCGTCACCGTGGGCCGCAGTGTCTGCCGTGGACGCTTCGGGCTCGGCCGTGGACGCTTCGGGCTCGGCCGTGGCGGCCGGAGCGGCGGCCTCCTCGGCGGTGGCGGCCGGAGCGGCGGCCTCCTCGGCACTGCCGGCACCGAGCTCTCCGCTGGCTGCGGACCCGGAGCCGAGCTCAGCCTTGAGCTTCTCCATCTCGTTGTCGACGACGCTGGTGCTCGAGAGCTCCCGCAGCTGACGATCGATGTCGTCCTCGCCGGAGCCGAGCGCGGTCAGATCCTCGAACGTGCCAGCGGCCTCGAGCTCCTGCACGGCGCTGGCACGCGCCTTCATCTGCTCGGTCTTGTCCTGGGCGCGTTGCATCGCCAGGCCGACGTCGGCCATCGAGTCGCCCACGCCGGTCGCGGCCTCCGAGATTCGCACCTGGGCCTCGGCGGCCGAGTACTGCGCCTTGATGACCTCCTTCTTGGTGCGGAACTGCTCGATCTTCGTGCGGAGGTTCTGCTCGGAGGTGGTCAGCTGCTCCTGCTGCTGCTCGAGCTCGGTGACCTGGGTATCCAGCGACTGAAGCTCGGTCTGGATCACGTTCTTGCGCTCGAGCGCGGTGCGGGCAAGATCCTCGCGACCGGCGGCCAGCGCCTGCCGCGCCTGCGTGTCGAGCTTGACGATCTGCTGCTGCAATCCCGACTCCTGGGCCTGGATGCGCTTCTTGGCCGTGACGACGTCGGCGATGCCCTTCTTGACGTTCTGGAGTTGCTCGAGCTGCTTCTGGTAGCTGTAATCGAGCGTCTCGGCCGGATCCTCGGTCTTGTCGAGCATCTTCGAGATCTTCGCTTTGACGACTGTCGACATGCGCCCGGTCAGGCCCGGCATCGCATCCTCCTTGAAAGGGGTCGGAACGTAACCCCAAGCGTATCGCCGCCGGCGGGCATGCGGTGAGGCCAGCCTCTAACGTTCACGGCGTGGAGGCAAAGGCGCCATCTGAGTCGATGACCGTGCTCGCCCAGTGGATGGGGATCGCGGATGCCAACGCGAGCCGCGATATCCACGGCGGCACGATCATGAAGCTGGTCGACGAGGCAGCCGGCGCCGCCTCGGTGCGCCACTCACGCCGGCGCACGGTGACGGCCAGCATGGATCGCATGTCGTTCCTGGTGCCGATCAAGATCGGCCAGTTGGTGACCTTCACCGCGACCGTCAACGCCGCCTGGAACACCTCGATGGAGGTCGGCGTGCGGGTCGAGGCCGAGGACCCCCGCACCGGCGTCGTGCAGCACGCGAGCACCGCCTACTTGACCTTCGTGGCGCTCGACGACGAGGGCCGGCCGGCCAAGGTGCACCCCCTGCGGCCACAGACCGCGGACGAGGAGCGGCGCATGCGCGAGGCCGAGATCCGCCGCAAGCACCGCCTGGCCGAACGCGAGGCGATCGAGCATGGCCGCAAGGCCTTTGAGGCCACCACGGTCGTCGGCGAGACGCCGGAAGCCGTAACGGATTAACCTTCGCCGCGATGAGTCAGGCAGAGAACCCGGAGCGGCTGCGCCCCGACCACGAGGTCACGCTCGAGGACGTGCACGCGCTGATGGGTGCCTCCACGCCCCACTTCGCGCTGCAGTTGCGGGTCCGCATCCGCAGGCTGATCAAGGGACTGGCGACCGATCACCCGGCACGAGTCGTGGGCGAGCGCGAGCTCGCGCGCCTGGACAAGATCGCCTACGACGGCGAGGTCCGGGGCCAGGCGGCCGAGGAGGGCCTGCCGCCGCTCGTCAGCGTCAACGCGAGCGACGCGGCGCTGTTCGCGCAAGACGCCGGCCATTAGTTAGTTGTTCCTGATCGCGGCGGCCGCGTCGCTGCTTCGCCCGTCCACTCCGTCGCTGCTTCGGCGGGCGGCCAGGAGTGCCAGCGCGTAGGGGGTGCAGACCTCATGTCGCACCCCCTACGTACTCGCTGGCCACCCCTATGCCCGGGGGGGTGGATGCTCGATGGCCGGACATCCGACATGGCGGTTTTCGGCGTAACGGTCGGGGGCGTCCAACCGTGGGTCTGGGAGTGGACGCACGTACGACCTGCGTCGTCCGACCGGGCGGGCACCGGTGCTGCGCCACGAGGAGCGGCGGCAAGCGTTGTCATAACGTTCGGTCGCGAGTTCTACATCTTTCCCTAACCTGAATTTAATCTAGATTCAGGTCGCGGGAGCATCTTTGGTAGCGCGACGTACCTCATAGCAGCACCTCCTCCCCAGAAGCGCGAAACCGGCCCGCAGAGATGCGGGCCGGTTTCTTTTGCCCAGCAGGGCGATCGAGACGGCCTACCGCGACGAGCCGGCCGGAGAGCCCAGACCAGTTCGACGCGTGCCGAGAAGCACCCGAGAGACGCTGAAGCCGGCCACGAGGGCCGGCTTCATCTCTCTCCTCTCAACCACCGGGAAAACCCTGTGGCGCGTCCGTTCGGGAACGGCCAACCACCGGTGTTGCGATTGCGTAATTGTAACTAATGCCTCGAAGGCTGTGAGTCCGACAATGCGCCGCAAGCCGTACCGCTGCGCGGGAAACCGCGTTTTCTTAAGGTTCGCGGCGCTCGCGAATGCGGACCGCCTCGATCCGGTTCTGGCGAACCGACTCGACGCGGATCGAATAGCCGTTGGCGCGGATCGTGTCTCCGCGCTTGGGCAGCCGGCCGAGCTCGGCGAACACGAAGCCGCCGACCGAGTTGTAGGCGTCGGTGTCGACCGGCAGCTCGAGTCCGTAATCCTCGAGGTCGCTGACCGCGACATGCCCGCGGACGAACCAGTCGCCGTTGGCCAGGCGCCGGATCGCGCCGCCGGCGGGGTCGTTCTCGTCGGCGATCTCACCGACGACCTCCTCGATGATGTCCTCGGTCGTGACGATCCCGGCCGTGCGCCCGTACTCGTCCACGACCACGCCCATCTCGGTGCGCTCGCGCTGCAGATCGGCGAGCAGATCATCCAGCGGTTTGGTCTCGGGAAAGATCGGCACCTCGCGCACGAGCGCGGCGAAGGCCACCTGCTCGCCGCCGTCCATCAGCAGCTTGATCAGCTGGTTGACGTGGACGATGCCGCGCACCTGGTCCTGATCCTCATCCTCGGTGACGACCAAGCGCGAATGGCCGGTGGCCACCGCCCGCCGCAGCGCGGCTCCGACCGTCTCGGCTATATCGACGGTGACGACCGCCGGGATCGGCGTCATCACCTGGCGGGCCTCCTGCTCGTGCAGGTGGAAGACGCCGGTCAGCATCTCCGCCTCGCCGACGTCGATCTGCCCGCCCGTCTGCGACTCGGCGATCAGCCGCTTGAGATCCTCTGGGGTGCCGTGCGCGGGCTCGGCGTCGGGGTCGACTCCGAGGCGGCGCAGCACCCACTCCGAGGAGGCGTTGAGCGCGGAGATGACGGGCCGAAAGCAGACGATGAAGGTCTGCATCGCCGGTGCGATGCGACGGGCCAGAGCTTCGGCGTGCTGGATCGTGTAGAGCTTGGGGACGATCTCGCCGACGGTGCTCTGGAAGAAGGTGATCAGCACGTAGGCGATCACCACGCAGACGGCGACGGCAAAATCGCTGCCGCCGCCCTTTCCGAAAATCGGCTCGAGTGCGTGCGCGATCGCCGGCTCGCCCAGGGCGCCGATGCCGATCGAGGCCATCGTGATCCCCACCTGGCAGGCCGAGATGTAGTCGCCGATCTGCTCGAGGTGGTGCAGCGCCAGATGGGCGCCCCTCGCGCCCTCCTCGGCCATCTCCTCCAGCCGGCTACGGCGCGAGCGCACGAGCGCGTACTCCGCGATCACGAAGAACGCGTTCACGAGCACGAGCAGGAACGTGAGGATGATCAACAGCGCCTTCACGGCAGCCGATCCTCACGCCCGCGCGCCCCCAGCGGGAGGTTGCGTTGTGGCTTGGTACTTCGGCCGGGGTCGCTCATCCAGTCGTTACGCGCCCAGAAGCCCGTCGAAGCGTGCGGCCATGTCGAAGTCGATCTCCGTCAGCCCACCGGCCGCATGGTTGGTGAGGCTGAGCTTCACCTTGTTCCACCCGTGTATGAGCATATCGGGGTGATGGTTGTGTGTCTCGGCGGCCTCGGCGACCTTGTCCACGAAGGCGATCGCCCCGGCGAAGTCATCGAAGCGCAGGTCGCGGACGATCATGTCGTCCTCGAGCTTCCAGTCGGATCCGAGCAGGCGTGCGGCGATCTCATCGCCGGTGAGCAGTGGTGGCGTTGTCATATCTTTGACCTCGTATGCGCATCGTAAGCCTGGTTCCCTCCGCGACCGAGATGTTGTTCGCACTCGGTCTTGGTGACGACATCGTCGCCGTCACCCATGAATGCGACTACCCACCGCAGGCGGCGATGCTCCCGCGTGTCACGCGCGACAAGCTGCCGGCGGGCCTCACGCCCGCCGAGATCGACGCCGCCGTGAAGGAGCGCACGCTCGGCGGCGGCTCGATCTACGCGCTCGACACCGAACTGCTGCACGAACTGCAGCCCAACCTGATCGTCACCCAGGCCCTCTGCAAGGTCTGCGCCGTCTCCTACGACGACGTCCGGGAACTCGCCGAGGAGATCGACAGCCAGCCGATGGTGATAGCGCTCGATCCGCACACGGTGGGAGAGATTCTCGGCGATGCTCGAACGATCGCACAGGCCACAGACACCAAGGACGAGGCCGTGGAGCTGATCCGCGAGGCCTCGGAGCGGATCGACCGGATCCGGCTGGCGGTTCGGGGCGCGCGGCGGCCGCGCGTGGTCGCGCTCGAGTGGCTCGATCCCCCCTACGCGGCCGGTCACTGGACCCCGCAGCTGATCGAGTTCGCCGGCGGCGAGGACCTGCTCGGTTTCGCCGGCGAGGGCGCCGAGGAGCAGACCTGGGAGCTGGTCGCCGCCTCCGAGCCGGACCTCGTGATCGTGATGCCGTGCGGCTTCGATGCCGAAATCGCGCACCGCGAGGCGGAGATGCACCGCGACGCGCTGGCAGCGCTCGGCGCCGGCCAGGTGATCGCCGTCGACGCGGCCTCCTACTTCTCGCGCCCGGGCCCGCGGATCATCGAGGGTCTGGAGCTGCTCGCGCACATCATTCATCCAGAGCTGGCGGAGATTCCGGTCGAGCTCGCCGTCAAGGCGCTCAGCGTCGAGCTCGACGGGCGGTGATCGCTAGCGGTGGCGCGTGACGGCACGCACGGCGAGGCCCGCGAGCAGCGCCCAGAAGGCGGAGCCGGCGCCGAGGAAGGTGGCGCCTGAGGCGGCGATCACGAATGTGATCGCCGCGGCTTCACGCTCGGCGTCGCCGGCGAGCGCACCGGCCAGCGACGAGGCGAGAGTGCCGAGCAGCGCCAGCCCGGCAACCGATCCGAAGACCTCCGGCGAGGCGACGCTGATCAGCGTTGCGAGCGCACCGGAGAGCAACGCGAACACCAGGAACGTCCAGCCCGCCGAGACGGCGGCGGTCCAGCGGGTCTCGGGATCGGGGTCGGCGTCCGGCGCCGCGACCAACGAGGCGCTGATGGCAGCGAGGTTGATCGCGTGGCCGCCGGCCAGCGCGCCGAGCACCGTGCCGGCGCCGGTGGTCGCCATCGCCTCGCTCCACGGCACCGGGTAGTCGTAGGTGGCCAGCACCGTCGCCCCGGGCACGTTCTGCCCTGCCATCGTGACGATGTAGAGCGGGAACGCGAGGCTCAGCAGCCCGGCCGAGGTGAAGCGCGGTACGGTCCAAACGACGTGGGGTAGGAGGCTGCCGTGTACGCCCCCCTTGTCGGCGGCGACGATGGCGATCACGATCAGCGACGTGGCGAACGCCGCAGGCGCGGCCCATTTGGGAGCGAGCCGCCGGAAGCAGAGCCAGACGAGCACGATCGGCCCGACCTCCGAAGGGTGCGCGACGAACCCCCTGACGGGCGTCAGGCACAGCTCGAGCACGATCCCGGCGAGCATTGCCTGCGCGATCGGCGCGGGAATGGAGGCGATCAGCGCGCCAAGCCGCCGCCAGAGTCCGGTCAGGACGATCAACACTCCGGCGATCAGGAAGCCGCCAACCGCCGCCGCCCAGCCGCCATGTACGACGCCGGTGCTCGCCAGCAGCGCCGCCCCCGGCGTCGACCAGGCCAGCAGGATCGGGATACGGTGACGGTTCGCCAGCCAGATCGTCCCGAGCGCCTGCGTCACCGTCACCGCCAGCAACCCCGATGCCGCCTCCGCGGGCGTGGCGCCGACGCCGCGCAGCCCTGCCAGCACCACCGCCGAGGCGCCGGTGTAGCCGACCAACGCGCAGACGATGCCGGCGAGAATGGAGTGAGCGCTGGCGTCACGGCGGAAGGGCGCGCGCGTGGGGGTGATCAGTTCCACGGGCAGAACGATAAGGTCGTCACGCTGCAATCAAATCGTCGCACCGTATCCGCACCGCAGCTCGCGGGGTAAGTGCCACCCTCGGCGGCGGAGCCCCGGAGCGTGCCGAGCACACTCCCGAGCGCGTCTGGCACCTGATACCGGACCTGGAGCTCGACCTGTCCGGTCGCTCCGTTCAGTTAGATCTGCGAGCCGTTCGGCAGCAGACCGCCGCCACCGGCCACGAGGATGCCGCCGACCACACTGGCGACGGCGATCACCAGGCAGCCGCCGAGCACCAGCGCGCGCCTGTTGCGCTTCTCGCCGTACTCGGTCACAAGCCAGCCGGTGGCGAAGCCCGACAGACAGCCGAGCACGTGCCCGCCGATCGAGACATCGGCGATCGTCAACGTGTAGATGAAGTTGAACAGCAGGATCGGCAGCAGGCCCGACTGCCAGAGCGGGATGCGGCGGGCGCGCGCGACCATGATCAGCGCGCCGAAGATGCCGAAGATCGCACCCGATGCGCCGAGCGTGGGCACGCCCGGCGTGAACCAGAGCGCACCGAACGAGCCCGCCAGCAGCCCTGTGAAGTAGATCGCCGCGAAGTAGGCGCGGCCGATCGCCGGCTCGAGCGAGCGCCCCACGAACCACAGCGAGAGCATGTTGAAGCCGATGTGGATGAGCCCCGCGTGTAGGAAGCCGGAGGTGAGCAGCCGCCAGTACTCGTGATAATGGCCGCTCATGAACGGGCCGTACAGCACGCCGTGGACATAGACCCAACCGCTCAGGCTCCCGCCCAGCGTGACACCGTCGGCCACCTCCCAGAGGAAGACGGCGACGTTGATCGCGATCAGCAGCTGCGTGACCGACCAGGCGCGCGGGTCATACGGTTTCGCCGGACGCGCGTAGGTCGCGCTGGCGCCCCGACCCTGCAATCGCCGTACCTTGATGCGCTGCCCCGCGCACTCGGGGCAGCGCATGCCGACCGACGTGGGCGTCATGCAGTCAGGGCAGATCGGGCGTCCACAGTTCGAGCACGAGACGCCGGTCGCGCGCGAGGGATGGCGATAGCAGGTGGGCACGCTTACCGATCGGGCAGAACCCGGCGGGCTTCCTCGGCGATGTCGTGGAGCGTGCGCCCTGCGTACTCCAACAGGGTCGAGCTCTGCTTGCGGCGAGTCTGCTGACGTGCTCGCACCCGCAGCGCGACCAGTGCCGTGCCGGCGGTGACGGTCACGCCGGCGGCGAGAACCGGGCGCACCCAGTTGCGCGGGTCGCGCATCGCGGACAGCTCCCAGCTGTCGAGTTCCTCCTGCGCGGCCTCGGCAAGCATGGTCAGCGTCGACTCGAGCTGCTCGGTCAGGCGCAGGGGCGGCTCAACCGGCGCCAGCGCCTGTTGCAGCAGAGCTTCCACATTGGCGGTCATGGCTCCCCCCCATTGTTGTCGCTCGAGTCCACGATTCCTTCAAGCTGGCGGATCGCGCGATGGAGAAGAACCTTCGTGGCGCCATCGGAGCGCCCGAGCGACCGCGCGATCTCGCGGTTGTCCATACCCAGCGCGAAGCGCATGATCAGCGCCTCGCGGCGATCGTCGGGGAGCTGCTGAACACCCTCGATGATGCTCTTCAGCTCCTCGCGGCCCTCGACCAGCGACTCGGTCGTGTGCAGCGTCGAGATCATGCCGGCGTCCTCGATCGCCGCCTCTGGTTTGCGGGAGCGGTCGCGGTAGAAGTTCGCCGCCAGGTTGTGCGCGATGCGGATGAGCCAGGGACGCAGCGGGCGACCGTCGGACTCACGCAGGGCGCGCTCGAAATGACGGTAGGCCTGCAGGAACGTCTGCTCGGTGAGGTCCTCGGCGTCATGGTGGTTACCCACACGGTAGAAGCTGTAGGAGTACACATCGCGCAGGTGCTCGCGGTAGACCTCGCTGAAGCGTCTGTCAAGCTCTTCCTTGCTCGTGGGTTCTTCGGCTTCCACCGCACGGAGGCTACTCCGGAGCACGCCTGCTCAGGCGGCGCGCACGGTCTCTCTCACCGGTGCCGGCGCTGTCTCGACCGCCCCGCCAAGCCACGCCCACTGAAGTTTCACACACGCCCACACGCGGTCGGTGACCGTCCCGGCAGCCGCCGGGGTCGAAACGTCGACGTGCGGGAAGTGCAGCGCGCGCCCGGCACGGACGCGCACCTTGCGCGGCCGCAGGCGGTAGCCATGGCGGACCGACCCCGTGCCGATGATCGCGACAGGGATCACGGGCGCGCCGGTCTCGAGCGCGAGCCGACCGACGCCGCGCCTGGGGCGCCCAAGCGGACCCGGACGCGTGCGCGTGCCCTCGGGGAAGATCAGCACCAGCTCGCCGCGAGCAAGCAGCTCCCTAACCGTCGCGATCATGTCGCGGTCGCCGCGGCCACGGTCGACCGGAAAGGCACCAAGGGCGCGCAGCAGCCGGCTGACCACGGGGTGGATCTCGAACAGCTCTAGCTTGGCGACGTAGTACATCGGCCGCCGTGCCATGCAGGCGATGATGAACGGGTCGAGGAAGCTGCGGTGGTTGGCGGCGATGATCGCCGGACCCCGTCGGGGGATGCAGTCGCGACCGAGCCGCGACATCCGCAGGTACACCAGGAAGAACGTCTGCAGCGGCGCGCGCACCAGGATCCAGTACAGGACCGGGTTGACGCCCTTGTCGCGGGCGCGGCCGTGGTGCGACGCGTTATCCATCTGCAAGCGGTACCCGGCGACGCGCCAGCCGTTACATCGGTGACCGACAGCTGTCGGGGCACGTCAGCTGTCGAAGCCCAGGCCGAGACGGTCCAGGGTACGAAGCCATACGCCACGGCGCCCGCTGCGGTCCGCGGCGGCCAGCCGGTTGCGGGTGAGCTGGATCACCACGTCGCGCAGCGGCTCCGGCGGGAACGGCAGTGGCCGGCGGCGCACGAACTCGAGTCCCGTCGCCTCGCCGACGCGCCCGTCGAGCAGGTCCAGGCCCGTGCGGGCACCGAAGCGACTGGCGCCGACACCAAGGCCGGTGTAGCCCAGCGCATACACCGCGTCGCCGCCGAGCGCCCGCCCGAAGAACACCGAGAAGCGGCTGCAGGTGTCGATCGCGCCGCCCCAGCGGTGACTGAAGCGCACGCCCTCGAGCTGCGGAAAGTTCGTGAAGAAATTGTGCGACAGCCGCGCGAAGCTGGCCGGGTGGTCATCGAACTCGGGCCCGACCGGACCGCCATAGCGATAGACGGCGTCATAGCCGCCCCAGAGAATGCGGTCGTCAGCCGTGAGCCGGTAGTAGTGAAACTGGTTGCCGCCGTCGCCGATCCCCTGCCGCCGCTTCCAGCCGATCGAGTCGAGCTGCACTGCGGTCAGCGGCTCGGTCATCAGCGCGTAGTCGTACACGGGCGCGATGTAGCGACCGATCGCCGGCACCAACGGCGCATAGGCGCTGGTCGCGAGCAGCACCTTGCCGGCATGCGCGACGCCCACGTCGGTCAGCGCCTCGACGCCGTGGGTGCCCCGGCGCAGCCTGCGCACGCGGGAGTGCTCGTGGATGCGGACGCCGGCGGCGAGCGCGGCCCGGCGCAGACCGTCGGCAAGCTTGGCCGGGTTGACGATCGCGGCGCCCGACCGCTGCCACAGCCCGCCCAGGTAGAGCGGCGAGTGGACCTCGGTCCGGACGGCCTCGCGGTCGAGCAGCTCGGCACGGTGGCCGAACTCCTCGAGCACCCGCAGCCCCACTGCGAGATCGGCCGCCTGCTCGGGCGACACCGCGACATCGAGCTCGCCGGTCTGCTCGAGCTCGGCGTCGATGCCGAGCCGGACAAGGTCGGCGCAGAGCTCCTCGTAGTTGCGGATGCCGAGGTGCTCGAGCGTCGCGATCTCGCCGGGAAAGCGGGCGCGGCCGTTCTCGGTCCCGTGGGTCAGGGAGTAGTTCAGAAAGCCACCGTTGCGGGAGCTCGCGCCGGCGCCGCAGCGCGTCCCCTCGAGCATCACCACGTCGCGTTCGGGTGCCAGCTCCTTGGCGTAGAGGGCCGCCCACAGACCGGTGAAGCCACCGCCGACGATCAGCAGGTCGCAGTCGACCGTCTGCTCGAGCGGCGAGTGCGGCTCGCGGCCAGGCAGCGTCAGCGGCCAATAGGGCCGGAGCTCGGCATCCGCGAGCGCTGCGCGATCAGCACTGCCGGGCGATTCGGTGAGCCAGGGCGAGGGCAACGGCTGCTGATGATGCCAACCGCGCGATGATCGCCGCACACGAATCGTGCGCGTGCCCTTGTACGCAGCGGCGCAACCGCGTGTCTTGGCACTCAGTGACGACCAGCCGGCGTTCTGTGAGCCGATCGGCTGCGGCTGCTCGCGGTCGCCGCTTGGTCAGCTGTCGTGACGTGGTGGGCCCGGCGGGGTCCCAGGTGTCGTGCCCTGATCGCGCCCGCCGTCGGCTGGTGGCTCGTGGTGTGCCGGTTCGCCTCGCCATAGCTGCGCATAGCTCACCGCGATTCCCCTCCTGGCGTTGGCTATCTCGCGCAACAGCGTCTCCAGAAGCCCAGCCTGTTCCATCGTGTGCAACTGTACAACCAGCAACCTTACGTTGTAAAGTTGGGCCGTGGCTCATACCGGCCATCCGTCGCCCGTCCGCGGCCAATCCCATGGCCGACTGAATCGCGAGACGATTCTCGATGGCGCCATCGCGCTGATCGAACGGGATGGGCGCGCGGCACTCAGCATGCGCCGTCTGGGCTCGGAGCTGGGGGTCGAGGGCATGGCCATCTATCACCACTTCCAGGGTCGCGACGAACTCCTGGCTGCGATCGGTGACCGGTTGCTCGAACACCTGCGCGAGCTGGAACTCGGCGACGACTGGCGCGAGGCCTGCCGGCGGTTCGCCACCGCCTTGCGTGACATCGCCGTTGCGCGACCGGCAACCTTCCAGCTCATCGGTCTGCAACCGCTCGATACGCGACTAGCGCTGGAACCGGTGGAGCGGCTGCTAGGCGTGCTCGTCGGGGTCGGTTTCACTGCAGCGGAGGCGCTTGCAACCTATCGCGCAACCGTCAGCTACGCCCGTGGCTACGCATTGGCAGAGGCAACGGGCTTCACCGTCGACGGCTCGCAGTCAGCTGGCCGCGGGCGCCTCGCAGCGCTCCCCGCCGACGAATTCCCGATCCTCGGCGGGCAGGCGCGGGAGCTCGCAGAGCTTGATGCCGACTCCGGCTTCAAATTGGGTCTTGATGCGCTTCTGTTTGGCCTTGGTGGTCCGGGTTGACCTGGAGCGGTGTCAGTACGAGGACACGCTCTCCTGGGTACAGGCGCAGATCGGGTGCCGCGGCGTGGACCTCGCGTCCGCGCGTGACTGCGACCACCGCGCTTCCGGGCGGCCAGCGAACTTCGCTGATCTTCCTGCCGAGCGCGGGTGAGTCGGCCTGCACCCGGACCTCGAGTAGCTCGTAGCCCGGCAGCGGCCTGGTTGGTGCCGCGCCTGCGGGCGCTGCTGGGCTGGCTGTTGGGTCAGTGGCGGCTGCTCCCTTTCTGATCTCCTGTTCGGTCGTCTCGAGCTTGGTGGTCAACGCCCTGAGAATGTCGGCGCGGGTGAGCCAGCCCTGCAGTTGGCCGTCGTGCGAGAGGACGGGGAGTCCGTCGCGTCCGTAGAGCACCAGTTGCCGGCGAGCTTGCTCCAGGTCCTCCTCGGCGAACAGCATCTGCGGACGCCGCGAGAGCGTGACCGGACCCACGAGCCGCGGCCACGCCGCCGACTCGAAGCTCTCGGTCTGCTCGTGGTCGCCGCGGAACAGGCGCGGCTGACCGTTGATCGCCGGCAACGGTTGCATGACCTCCTCGACGGTCAGGGCTCTCAGGGCACCGATTGCCTTTGGGCGCTCGATATCGATTCCGCGGCGGAGCAGTTTGGTGGTGTAGATGCTGCCATGCGTGATCTGCCGCGCGAGCTGCGATGCCAGTCCGCACGCGAGCATGATCGGAAGCGTCAGCGTGAAGTTGCCGGTCATCTCCGCAACGCTCGCGATCGAGGTCAGCGGGGCCTGGGCGGCACCGGCGAACACAGCGCCCATCCCCACCACCCCGTAGAGCGCGACCGGTCCAACCGCCGCTCCGAACAGGTGGTGGCAGATGACACCGAAGGCTGTGCCCGTAGCCGCGCCGATGAAGAGGGAAGGTCCGAACACGCCACCGGACCCGCCGATCCATAGCGTGAGGCTGGCGGCGAGGATCTTGCCGGCCAGCAGGAGCACGATGAACCAGAGCGCATAGTTGCCGGCAAGGACCTTGTCCACCACCGGGTAGCCGACGCCATACATCTGTGGCAGGAGCAGCAGCAGCACACCAAGGAGAATGCCGCCGGCGACGGGCCGCAACCATTGCGCGCGCCCCTTCCAGATCAAATTCGTTGCGTCCTCGCCCCTATAAACGGCCTTCTGGAAGAGCACGCCGATGCCACCCGCGATCAGACCGAGCAGGGCTATCAGCAGGAAGGTCAAGTCATTGGTGACCGCCAGGTCGTGGGGCACGGCTGCAAAGAATGGGGCGCTGCCGAAGAACGCGCGGCTGATCAGATCGGCGGTCACCGACGAGAGGATCGTGGCTGCCAGCGCCTCGGCGGAGAACTCCTTGAGCACGATCTCGAAACCAAAGAACAGACCCGTGACCGGCGCATTGAAGGTGGCCGAAATCCCGCCGGCAGCGCCGCAGGCGACGATCACGCGCATGCGTCCCTCGCTCATGCGCACCCACTGCCCAAGCGTTGAGGCAAGCGCCGATCCGATCTGCACGATCGGCCCCTCCCGCCCGACCGAACCGCCACCACCGATGCACAAGGCCGATGCGAGTGCCTTCACCAGCGACACCTGGGGTCTGATCCGGCCGCCATTCTCCGCGACCGCCAGCATCACCTCGGGCACTCCATGCCCACGCGCCTCGGGCGCAAACCGCTGGATCAGCGGTCCGTAGAGCAGCCCCGCCACGACCGGAGCGATCAGCACAAACCAGATGCCCAGCAACGGAAGATGCAGACTCGCCTGATGACCGAGTTGGCCGTAAGCACGCCGTCCGGTGAACAACCACGTGATCAGGTAGATCAGATCTCTGAAGCCGGCGGCCCCCGACCCCGCGACAGCGCCGACGAGGAGTGCCATCCCGACGAGCCCCAGCTTCGTGGTAGCAAGCCATCCCTGTACTCGCCGCACCATGCCGGCAGGCTCGAGGTTGCGTGACGGTCCCGGTGGTGCCGTCGCTTGGGCGCTCATCCGGGCAGGCTCGCCGAGACGCCGAGCCCAACTCGGAGCAGTCCCGGGCCCAGAGCTCGCACATCCATACGCTCGCGAGAGCGGTGAAGAGACAACGGCTTCGGGTGTGCTGGGGGCCGCACGTCGCTCACTTTACAGCGTAAGCTTCTTACATCGTAAGCGTCC
>JBOGYJ010000053.1:0-4290 GCA_050696795.1 Solirubrobacteraceae bacterium
AGGATCGCCTGGGCGGCGGCGCGGTAGCGCGTCTCCGCCTCGAGCTCCTCGTCGCTGCGGGTTTCGAGAGCCTGCATCGCTGCGAGCTGGCTCTTCTGTTCGATGCGGACGGCGCGCTGTTGCTTCGGCATGTCGCGCAGTCTACTTACGACTCGGAGCCTTCGACCGCGACAAGCTGTGCCAAGAGCCGCTCGAGCGCCGCCTCGGGATCGTCGCACAGGCCGCTGTGCACCGAGGACGTTTGGATCACGGTGCTGGAGGGCGCCACCAGCCAATGGAAGCGCTCCGACTGGGGAAGCGCCGCGATCGGGCCGGCGTCGAGATCGCCGGCGGCGATGCGCACGCGCGCATCGAGATGGTCCTCGACGGCCTCGAGGTCGACGTCCTGTGCGAGCGCCCGGATGCGGCGCGGGTCAAGCGCGACCCGCGCCCGCAGGAATCGGCGTGTGCGGCAGAAGACGATCACGCCCACGTTCACGAACTCCTCGCGCTCGATGTGCGGAACGACCCGTAGGGCGGCGTATTGGAAGGGTTCAACTGGCACGGGCGGCCTCCGCCTCCGCGACAAAGACGCGTGGCGCGGCCAACCGCGCGCATAGATATGCGACGTACTCGTCGCGGGCAGCGTCGGGGGACGACCCGAGCCAGCCGTCGGGCACGAGCGCAACCGCGCCCGCGACGGCGTCGCGATCGAGCCGGGCCGACATGGGGGCGTCAGCCTGCTTCAGCGAACCGGCGAGTGGCAGCAGCACGTGCTCGGCGATCAGTGGGAAGGGCTCGCGGGCGCGGGCCACCAGGTCGCGACCCGTATGGTGCTGGTAGAGCGCGGCGCCGTGATCGATCAACCAGGTCTCGCGGTGCCAGACGAGCATGTTGGGATTGCGCGGCGTGCGGTCGACATTGGTCGTGAACGCGTCGAACCAGACGATCTCCGAGGCGCGCACGGCGTCGAGTGAGCCGGGTCGTGCCGGGTCGTAGTCCAGCGCGCCCGGGAGGAAGTCGATGCCGCAGTTCACGCCGGCGCTGCCCGTGACGAGCTCGTTGATCTCTGGGTCGGGTTCGGTGCGGCCGAGCTCGGCGGCGAGCGAGACCAGCACGATCTCCGGCACCGGCAGGCCGGCGACGCGCGCGAGCTCGCCGACGATCAGCTCGGCCACCAGAGCCTTCAGCCCCTGGCCGGCGGCCCTGAACTTGACCACGTAGAGGCCGTCGTCGTCGGCCTCGACCAGACCCGGCAGCGAGCCGCCCTCACGCAGCGGCGTCACGTAGCGCGTGGCGGTCACCTTCCTGAGCATGCGAGGATCATGTCAGTGCAGGGCAACGACCACGGACGAGGAGCAAGATCGCAATGTCGACGGCTGACTTCAATACGCAGATCATCAACGAGTTCCGCGAGAACAACGGCCAGGTCGGCGGTATGTTCGCGTCGATGCCGCTGGTGCTCCTGCACCACATCGGGGCAAAGTCCGGCGCCGACCGGGTCACGCCGGTGGCGTATCTGGTAGACGACGGCCGCTATGCGGTGTTCGCCTCCAAGGCCGGCGCCCCCGAGCACCCGGCCTGGTACCACAACCTGATCGCCCATCCCGACACCACGATCGAGCTCGGCGGCAACACGATCGAGGTCGTCGCACGTGAGGCCCAGGGCGAGGAGCGCGACCGCATCTACGCCGAGCAGGTGGCGCGCTCGCCGCAGTTCGGCGATTACGAGCAGAAGACCACCCGCAAGATCCCGGTGATGGTCCTGACCCCCAAGGGATGAGCTGCTTCGACTACGACTGGCTCGTAATCGGGTCTGGCTTCGGGGGCAGCGTTTCCGCCCTGCGCCTGGCGGAGAAGGGATACAGCGTCGCCGTGCTCGAATGCGGGCGCCGCTTCGAGGACGGCGACTTTGCCGAGCGGACGGCTGATTTCCGCCGCTACAACTGGGTTCCGCAGCTGGGCATGCGCGGCATCCTGCGGCTCAGCGTCTTCAAGGACGTGTTCGTGCTGTCGGGTTGCGGGGTCGGCGGCGGCAGCCTCGGCTACGCCAACACGCTGTACCGCGCGCGGCCCGGCTTCTACGAGAACCCGCAGTGGTCGGGACTGGCCGACTGGGCCACCGAGCTCGTGCCGTTCTACGAGCGGGCCGAGCGCATGCTTGGGGTGGAGACCTACGATCGCGACGGCGTCGCCGACGTGCTGCTGCGCGAGTACGGCGAGTCGATGGGCGTGGGCGACAGCTACAACCGCACGCCCGTGGGCGTGTTCCTGGGGGAGCCGGGCAAGACCGTGCCCGACCCCTATTTCGGCGGCGAGGGCCCCGCGCGCACCGGCTGCCTGCGCTGCGGCGCCTGCATGATCGGTTGCCGTCACGGCGCCAAGAACACGCTGATGAAGAACTACCTGTGGTTCGCCGAGAAGCTCGGCGTGCGGATCCTGGCCGAGCGCATGGTCACCGACATCCGCCCGCTCGGAGACGGCAGCGGTGCCGATGGCTACGAGGTCATGCACCAGCGCTCCGGGGGGCTGCTGCGACGCGGGCGCGCAAGCGCGCGCGCCCGTGGAGTGATCGTCGCGGCGGGTGCGCTTGGGACCAACCGGCTGCTGCAGCGCTGCAGGTGCGGTGGCTCGCTGGGGCGGATCTCCGACAGGCTCGGCCACACGGTGCGCACCAACAGCGAGGCGATCATCTCGGTCACCGCGCCGCCGGACTCCGACTGGGACTTCAGCGACTCGGTCGCGATCAGCTCGAGCATCTACACCGACCCCGATACGCACATCGAGCTCGTCACCTACGGCCAGGGCGGTGACAGCCAGGGCCTACTGCGCCAGCTGATGGTCACCGCCGGCAGACGCGGCACCAGACCCTTGCACTTCCTGCTGGCGGTCGCGCGCCACCCCCGCCAGGCGCTCGGCGCCTTCAGGATCCGCGGCATGTCGAAGCGCACGATCATCCTGCTGGTGATGCAGTCGCTCGACAACTCGATGCGGCTGAAGGTCAAGCGCCGCCTGCCGGGCGGCGCGGTGATGCTCACCACCGAGCAGGATCCGGCCCATCCGAACCCCGACAGCATCCCCGCCGCCTACGACGCCGCCCGCTGGTTTGCGCGACGCACCGGCGGCACCGCCTACTCCGGCGTCACGGATGCGGTGCTCGGCATCCCGCTGACCGCGCATATCCTCGGCGGCGCGGTGATCGGCGCTGGGCCGGAGAGCGGTGTGGTGGACTCCCACCATCGCGTCTTCGGCTACGAGAACCTGCTCGTCTGCGACGGCGCCGCGGTCCCGGCCAATGTCGGCGCAAATCCAAGCCTGACGATCACAGCGCTGGCGGAACGGGCAATGACCTTCATACAGGTGAAAGGCGAACAGGAGGCATCCAGTGCGATATCGCAAGCTCGGCAGCTCTGACCTAGAGGTCTCGGAGATCTCGCTCGGTGCGTGGCTCACCTACGCCGGCGGGATCGAGTTCGAGCAGACGCTCGCCTGCACCGAGGCGGCCTTCGAGGCGGGCATCAACTTCTTCGACACCGCCAACGTCTACGGGCGCGGCGCGGCCGAGACGGCCTGGGGCGAGATCCTCTCCAAGCACCCGCGCGATACCTACATCCTCGCGACCAAGGTCAACGGCCAGATGTCCGACGACCCCGCCGATCAGGGTCTCGCGGCGACCCAGATCGCCAAGCAGATCGACGCCTCCCTGGCGCGCTTGCAGGTCGATCACGTCGACCTCTACCAGGCGCATCGGTTCGACATCGAGGTGCCGATCGAGGAGACGATCGAAGCGCTGCGGCTGGTCGTCACGCAGGGCAAGGCCCGCTACCTCGGCTTCAGCGAGTGGACGCCGGAGCAGATCCAGGCCGCCGTCGACATCGCCGGACCGGAGGTGTTCGTCTCCTCGCAGCCGCAGTACTCGATGCTGTGGCAGGCGCCCGAGGCCGAGCTCTTCGAGATCTGCCGCCGGTACGACATCTCGCACATCGTCTGGTCGCCACTGGCGCAGGGCGTGCTGACCGGCAAGTACAGGCCCGGCGAGCCGCTGCCGGAGGGCTCACGCGCGGCGAGCGACGAGATGAGCGTGTCGATGCATCTGGTGATGAACGACGACATCCTCGAGGCCGTACAGCGGCTGGTGCCGATCGCCGAGGGCGAGGGGCTGACGCTCGCGCAGCTGGCGCTCGCCTGGGTGCTGCGCCGGCCCGAGCTGGCCTCGGCGATCGTCGGCGCGTCGCGCCCCGAGCAGGTTCATGCCAACGCGTCCGCATCCGGGATCGACCTCTCCGCCGACGTGCTCTCGGCGATTGACGA
>JBOGYJ010000054.1:0-10052 GCA_050696795.1 Solirubrobacteraceae bacterium
CATCTAGGGTCCCGTGACAGAGATGCCCGAGCTGCCCGAGGTGGAGATCACGGCGCGCCTGATCGGCGCCGCGGTCGCGGGCGCTGAGGTCGAGTCCGCGATGGCGCCGGGGATCAACGCGCTGCGCTCATTCGACCCGCCGTTGTCGGCGCTGGAGGGCCGCGCGCTGACCGGCGTCTCCCGGCGCGGCAAGCTGTTCGTGGTCGGCATAGAGGGGGGCCTCAGCCTGCTGATTCACCTGATGTCGGCCGGGCGCCTGCAGCTGTTCGATACGCGTGCGTCGTTGCGCGACCGGGCCTCGCGACTGCTGGTGCGCCTCGTCGACGGCCGCGAGCTGCGGCTGCGCGAGTTCGGCACCCGGCAGGCGGCGTGGGTCAAGCTGCTGACCGCGGAGGGGCTGGAATCCGAGGAGATGATCGCCGCGCTCGGTCCCGAGGCGTGGCCCTACCCGCCGCCGCTGGCGCCGCTGCTCGACGCGCCGCGCCCGCTGCACGCGATGCTGCGAGACCAGCGCGTGATCGCCGGGGTCGGCCGCTCGTGGGTAGACGAGATCCTGCACGCCGCGAAGCTGTCGCCGTTCAAGCGCGGCGCCGAGCTGTCGGAGCACGACGCCGCTGCGCTGCGCGAGGCGCTTGGCGGCCAGCTGGGGCGGGCCCTGGCGCACTACGAGGCGAACCTGTCGCTGCCGATCCCGGACAAGCTGCCGATGCCGCTGCTGGTGCACCGGCGCAACGGCGAGCCGTGCCCACGTTGCGGAGCGCGCCTGGAGGCGGTGTTCTACGAGGACCACGTGATGTGCTACTGCCCGGTTTGCCAGACCGACGGCAAGGTGCTCAAGGACCGGCGGCTCAGCAGATTGCTCAAGTAGCGCGACGGCGGACGCTAGCTTCTTGCACCAGATGGCCAGGTTTGCCCCGGCGCTCCAGGTGCGCGACTTCCGCCTGTGGTTCGTCGCGAGCTTCGGTATGAGCTTCGCGCTGCAGATGGTCGATGTGATCATCGGCTGGTCGGTCTACTCACATCACCAGAGTGCGCTCGACCTGGGTTGGATCGGGCTTGCCGAGTTCATCCCGCTGTTCGTGCTGGCGCTGCCGGCGGGGCACGTCGCCGACCGCTTCCCGCGACGCTACGTGCTCGCCGTGGCAACGGTCCTGGGTATCGGCGTCGCGCTGGCGCTCACGGCGATAACCGCGGCCGGCGTCCACGCCACGCTTCCCTACTTCGCACTCGCGTTGGGGGCGGGCACGACGATGGCGATCGGCACGCCGGCCTCCCGCGCGATGCCGCCGACACTGGTCCCCCGTGAGTTGATCCCCAACGCGATGACGCTGCGTTCCTTCTCCGGCCAGGGGGCGGCGGTGATCGGGCCGGCGCTTGGCGGCCTCGTATACGGAGCCTCACCAACAGCGGTGTATCTGATCGCGGCTGCGGGTCTTGCCTGCGCGACGGTGGCTGCACTTTCGATCGGGCCGGGTTTGGGCGCCGAGGCCGCGGCCGCTGCGAGGCGACAGGCCGCGAGCGTGCGTTCGGTGCTCGAGGGGCTGAGCTTCCTGGGCCGGACGCCGATCGTGCTCGGGGCGATCCTGCTCGATCTGTTCGCGGTTCTGTTCGGCGGCGCGGTCGCGCTGCTGCCGATCTTCGCCTCCCACTACCTGCACGTCGGCGCGACCGGCCTCGGGGTGCTGCGCGCGACCCCCGCGGTGGGCGCGCTGCTCGGTGCGGTCCTGCTGATCCGGCGACCGATCATGCGCCACGCCGGGCGACTGCTGCTCTCGGTGGTGGCCGGCTTCGGCGCCTGCATGATCGTGTTCGGGCTCTCGCGCAGCTTCGAGTTGTCTCTGGTCGCGCTCCTGGTGAGCGGCTTCCTCGACATGTTCTCGATGAACATCCGCTCGACGACCTCCGCCCTGGCAACCCCCGACGCCGTGCGGGGCCGCGTGACGGCGGTGGAGACCGTGTTCATCTCGGCGTCCAACCAGCTGGGTGCCTTCGAGTCGGGACTGGCCGCATCGTTGGCGGGCACGATCCCGGCCGTCGTGGGTGGCGGCTGCATCACGATCGCGATCGCGATCGGCTGGATCCGTTTGTTCCCGGCACTCGGCGGCGTCGACCAGATGAATGAGCTCGAACCGGTGATACCTGAGGCGCCGACCTTGATTCTCGCTGATGGTGCTAACTAACATAGTGTCATCTCTGGAGGCATGAATTGAAGATCGACAGGTCGGATCGGTCGGCGGTGTTTGAGCAGGTGGCGGGCGAGATCCGCCGCGCGATCCTCGACGGTGAGGCCAGGCCGGGCGAGCGGCTGCCGCCCGCCAAGGATCTGGCCGCCGAACTCGGCGTCAACACCAACACTGTGCTGCGCGCGCTGCGGCTGCTGCGCGACGAGGGCCTGCTCGAGTTCCGGCGCGGTCGCGGCGTGAGCGTCGCCGGCACTCCGGAGCGCGCCGCCGTGCTCGAGAAGGCGCAGGAGCTGATCACGCTCGCGCGCAACCACGGCTACCGCCGTGACGAGTTGCTGCGGATCATCGGGAGCCTGCCGTAGGGTGGACGCTGTATCCAGAGGTCGACCGGAGCAGCAAGGTCAGCCCTCTCGGGATCCCGGTGCGAGATTGGTCTCCGCCGTGCGCGCGGCGAGCCTGCGAGCGGCCGATCGAGTCGCCGGTCTGCCCTAGGATGGCGCGATGACACTCAACGTTGGCGACACCGCTCCGGACTTCACGGCTCCGGACCAGGATGGGATCTCCGTCACGCTCTCCGGGCTGCGCGGCAAGCCCGTGGTTCTCTACTTCTACCCAAAGGCCGACACCCCCGGTTGCACCACCCAGGCCTGCGGAATCCGCGACCACCGCGCCGACTACGCCAAGCTCGGCGTCCCCGTGCTCGGCGTCTCACCGGATCCGGTCAAGCCGATCGCCAAGTTCGCTGAAAAGTTCGACCTCGGCTTCAGGCTGCTTTCCGACGAGGACCACAGCGTCGCCGAGGCCTACGGCGTGTGGGTCGAGAAGTCCATGTACGGCCGCACCTACATGGGCAACGAGCGCACGACCTTCCTGATCGACGCCGGCGGCAAGATCACCCACATCTTCCGCAAGGTCAAGCCAGCGGAGCACGACGAGCAGGTGCTCGCGGCGCTGACGGGTAGGGACACAAGCGGTGCCCCAATAGCCGGCTGACTTCGGCTCCTTCCCAGGAGTCAGCCGGGTGCATCGGCAGCTCGCCGTCCTGCGAGTTACCGAGCCGATCCTGCAAAGTTGCATGGATACGGTGCTGCCGGGGGTCGAGGAGTGCGGGCAAGAGTCGGCCGGACGGCGTGCAGCGTTTTTGCAACGTGCCGTGTTGATGCGGTTAGACTCGCGCGTCTTATGCGCTGGTGGATGCGACGCGTTCGCATGCTTTGCCGTGAGGATCGGGTCAGGATTACCTCCTGGGTCGGCGGTGCCGTGGCGTTGGCCGTTGGCCGTCTGCCGTGACGCTGACGGCTCCGGGTAGGGTGACGGCCGGCAAGATGTTGACGCTCACGGGTGCCGGCATCGGCTCCGGCTGCAAGGTCACGCTCACCGCCGTGGTCACCGGGGTCAGCCCCTACGCGGCGGTCATGTTGCCGAGTACGACCGCCACCGCGAACGGCGCTTACACGATCAGATGGCATGTGCCGAGATCGATCACAGACACCTTGCCCTGGCAGATCACGGGTAGTGAAAATTGCGGCGCGTGAGCGTGCGCGTGAACATTGAGGGAGTTGTAATGACGCTGCATCGACACGGCTTGGTAGCGACGCTGGCAAGCGGGTTCCTGCAGTGGATGGCGCCCCGGGCAGTGGTCTGATGCATCCTGTATCAACGACGACGGGGGCTCAGGTGCGAGCGCGGCTGCTGTCCTGCGCGTTACTGGTTTGCCTGCTGGTCGCTTGGGCTCTGATCTTGAGTCCAGCCGCCTCAGCTGCCACCCCGGCATGCACCATCACCTACACCGGCGCATATCAGCCTGATCCACTGGGTTGGGAGCAGGCGGGTAACTGGTCTCCGGCGCGCGAGCCGGGGCCGAGTGATTACGCGTGCATTCCGGCCGGGTTCACCGGTGGTGTCGTCGACGTCGGGGACGGATCAAAGGTCGGCGGCGTCTCGGTCCTCGACGATGCCGGGTTGCGGCTGCACAACTTCGGGCTCGAGTTGACCGACCCGGCCACGCCCTCGGTGATCAACAACGTGGACGTGAGCTCGCTCGCCACGTTCACCATCGATCAGGGTGTCACCCTGCATCTCACGGGGCGGCAGGGCAGCGCCGGCCTGACCGACATCGGCTCCGCCGCGTTCGCGGGCTCGGGCACGGTCGTGGTCGACGCGGGCGCCGTCCTCGGTTTCGGGATCGGGATCAGCGGCTCGCTGACGTTCCAGGTTGCCGCGGGCGCGACCGTGCGACTGCACAGTGGGTACTTCGGCAGTGCGAGCGGTGCGCGTTTTCTGAACAGCGGGACGGTCGTGATCGCGCCTGCGCCGAGCGTCGGGTTCGTCGACAACTTCGGTGAGAACAGCGTCGGCTCGTTCGTCAACGAGCAGGGTGGCACGCTGGTGGACCCTGCCGGTGGCGCATCGTTCGGGTTTGAGGTCCCATTCGAGAACGACGGCCGAGTCAGCGTCGCGGCCGGTCAGACGCTCACGTTCTCAGACGGCGGATCAGCCGACGGCTCCTTCAATGTCGCGCCGAAAGCGAAGCTCGAGTTCGGTGGCGGCACCTTCCAACTGGCCCAGGCCAAGTTCTCTGGGCTGGGAACATTTGACTTTCAGCTCGGGACGATCGTGCTGGGCGGGCAGAAGCTCGCAAACGTCGCCCAATGTGACACGACACAGGGACCGTTCACGGTGACGAAGAGTTGGGTGAGCGCTCTCTGCATCTCCAACGGTGAGGCCGTGATGCTCGGCCGCTCGTCCACGAAGTTCGCGCACGGCGTCAAGGCGACCGTCGGCTACGGCGGCTACCTGTTGATGGGCACGCGGCATCGGCTCAGCAACCTCGGAAGCTTCGTGGACGGAAGCGACGTCTGCCTCGCCGGCGGCTCGGTGTTCACGAACTCGGGCGTGCTCCAGGCGGTCGCCTCGAAGGCGGGCAAGGCCCACGTCATCCACGCCAATTGCGGGCTTCCGGGACCCGAGGGGAAGCTCGTCAACGCGCGCGGAGCGAAGATCAGGGCCACGACGGCCACGCTGGACATCTTCGTTCCATTCGTCAATCACGGGCGCGTGAGCGGAAGAGTCCACAATCAGGGCTGAGACGGTCCTCGCCACCTATCCCAGCGGGGGTTTGCGTAGCCGCGATCGGTGGCCATCGGTAGCCGATGGGGCACGCATCGGGCGCCTGGGTGTGGTCGAGCACGAACTCCCTGGAGAGCCGCTCGTGGCGTGCGATATGCTGCGCCTAGGTCAGATGGAGCCCTGATGTGAGGGCCGTGCAGCAGACGGCCCTCCGAACCGCCCGGTGAAGAAAAGGGCTGATGACTCCTTTTGCAGATAGTCCGTTCATGCGTGACGCGAAAGGAGCAGGTCGTCGAAGTGCCGACCCTTCCCGACTGGGCAATCCAGGTCCTGCAGGTGCTCGCCGTCTTGGTGCTGGCACCGCTCGTCTCCGGGATCATCGCCCGCGCTGAGGCTGTCGTTCAGCAGCGCCGCGGCCCTAGGATCCTGCAGCCGTACTTCGACATCCTCAAGCTGCTGCAGAAGGAGACGGTGCTTCCCGAGCCCGCCGGTCCGGTGTTCCGCGCGGCGCCGTACGTGAGCTTCGCGGCGTATGCGACGGTGCCGCTGTTGATCCCGACGCTGACGACGTTTGGACTCCCGCTCGGTTGGATGGCTGACTTCTTCGGGGTCGGGATGATCCTCGCGCTCGCCAGCTTCACCGTCTCGATGGCGGCAGTGGACAGTGGCAGCCCGTACGCGCAGCTGGGCTCCAGCCGACTGCGCTCCTTCGGGGCGTTCAACGAGCCGACGGTGATCTTCGTGACGTTCGTGCTGGCGCTGACGACGCACACGGATCTCCCCTACGCGTTCGGGGCGGCGATCCGCTCCACCACGGTCCAGGTGCTCAAGCCGAGCCACCTGTTGATGATCGCGGCCTTCTTCATGCTCGTCTTGAACGAGACCGGGCGCATCCCGGTTGAGAATCACGGCAGCACTCTGGAGTTCGGCCAGATCGAGCAGGGCCGGGTCGCGGAGCACTCCGGCCCTGGATTGGCGTTCCTGCGGTGGGGGTCGAGCGTCAAGCAGCTGGTGCTGTTCACGATCCTCATGAACGTGCTGGTCGCCCCATGGGGGATGGCGCAGACCGGGCACCTCGACGCGGTGCTGATGGCGATCGGCCTGCTGTTCGGCAAGGCGCTGGCGGTCGGCACCGTGGTGGTCGTGATCGAGTCGAGTTTCGCGAAGCTGCGGCTCTACAAGATCCCGGAATTCACGGTAGCGAGCTTCATGCTTGCCGTGCTGGCGGTGGTGATCTTCCTGTTCGAACCGGCCTACGGCGACCTCCACCTGAGCGTCTTTGGCGCGGCCTCCACGATCACCGCCGTACTCGTGCTGCTGTTGGAGTTCGGCTTGCTGCGCGCGCAGGACGTGTGGGAGCAGCTGCGGCTCTACGCGCTCGGCTCAACGGTCGTCGCCGGCCTCGCGTTCGCGACTGCCGCGACCGGTCATGGCGGCAGCTCGCTGTACGCGCTCGGGGCCGTGACGATCGGCCTGAAGGCGCTGCTGTTTCCGCTGGGAATCCGGTTCATCCTGCGACGCCTTGACGCTGACGCGCGCGTCCCCAGCCTGATCGGTGTGGCGAGCAGCGTCCTGCTGGCGATCGTGTTGTGCTGCTTCGCGTTCGTTGCGCTACGGCCGGTTCACTTCGGAGCGGAAGCCGCGCTTCCGTTGTCCGCGCTGCCGATCGCCTTCGGCGGTGTGCTCGTCGCGTTCCTGCTGATGGTGCTCAGGCCGTACGCGCCGTCACAGCTGCTCGGGTTCCTGGTGCTCGAGAACGCCGTCACCGTGGCGAGCTTGGTGATCGCGCCGGGGTTGCCGATCATCCTCGCGCTGCTGCTGCTCTTCGACGTGCTAGTCGGCGTGCTGGTATTCGTGGTGCTGGTCCAGTACCTCGCGATCGAACGGACCGCGGTACGCACCGACGTACTGAACAGGTTGACCGGATGAGCTGGGCGCTCTACGCAGTCCTCGCGGTCCCGTTGGCCGCCACCGCGCTGAGCCTGATCTCCAGTTGGCCACAGGCATGCGCGATCGCTGTCAGCTCGGGCGTGATCTCGCTCGCGCTGGCGATCCTGATCGCGCTCGAGGTAGACCACGGGCGGGTACTTCAGACGGCCGGAGGCTGGCTGCGCCTCGACCCGCTCGGCGCGCTTTTCCTGCTCGGTACCGCTCTGGTGTATGCAATGGCGGCCGTGTTCTCCGTCGGGTACCTCGGTGTGGAGCGCGACCGTCCCGGCTTCACCGGATTCGTCCGCCGCTACTTCGCGCTGCTGAATCTCTTCGGGTGCGTGATGCTTCTGGTTTCGCTCGCGGCCGACTTCGCCACGCTGTGGGTCGCGGTCGAGCTGACCACGATCGTCTCGGCGCTGCTGGTAGCGATCGATCGCACCGACGCCGCGCTCGAGGCCGCATGGAAGTACGTGCTGATCGCGTCGAGTGGCCTTGGAATCGCGCTGCTGTCGATCGTCGTGCTCTACGCGACCGGCACCCATGTGCTCGGTAGTGCCTACATCCCGACGTTCGCACGGTTCATCACCCACGCGCACGCACTGTCACCGGACGCCGTGAAGCTGGCGTTCGTGCTGTCGGTCGTCGGGTTCGGAACGAAGGTCGGGTTCGTTCCCATGCACACATGGCTGCCGGACGCGCACAGCGAGGCACCTGCGCCGGCGTCGGCGATGCTGTCAGGGTCGCTGCTGGCCGCGGCGCTCTACGCGATACTGCGGTTCTTCCAGGTCGCTGTAGCCAACGGCGACCGCGCGTTCGCGGAGCATGTACTGATCGTGGTCGGCGCGATCTCGCTGATCGCCGCCAGCTTCTTTGTGCTGCACCAGACGAACTTCAAACGGCTGCTCGCGTACTCCTCGATCGAGCACATGGGCATCGTCGCGCTCGGGATTGGGTTCGGGTCGCCACTCGCGGTCGCCGGCGCACTCCTGCACATCCTGACCCATGCCTCGGCCAAGGGCCTCGCGTTCCTCGGCACCGGCTCGCTGCTGCGCGGCTACGACACCAAGGAGGTCGACAAGATCGCCGATGCGGGCCGCGCGATGCCGTGGACCGGCGCGATGTTCCTCGCCGCGGCGCTGGCGCTTTCCGGGCTGCCGCTCTCCGGCGTGTTCCGCAGCGAGTTTCAGATCGTCGCCGGAGGCTTCGCGCAGCCGCAGTACGTAGGCGTGGCGATCCTGCTCGTCTTCGTGAACCTGGCGTTCTTCGGTGTGATCTGGCACACCGGCAGCATGGTGCTGGGCCGACCGCCGGCAGCCGCCGCGGTGGCTATCGAGGGAGCCGCCGGCCCGCTGGCCGGCGGCTCTGTGGTGGCCTCCGGCGGGTCGGGTGGGCAGGCGTCCGGCGGCTCATCGGTGGCCCGGAGCGAAGCGGTCTCAGCCCGTGAGCGCAGCGTCTGGATGATCGTGGCCATGCTCGGCTTCCTGTTCGTGGTCGTCGCTCTGGGGGTCCACCTGCCCGGCGCGCTCTCCTCGCTGCTCGCCAGCGCCCGTCATCTACTGGAGGTGCCCGGCTCGTGAGCACGGCGCAACGCCCCGCCGAGAATCCGGACGACGTCCCCGCCGGACGGTTCGCGCTGCGGATCGAGGCGGTAGCCGAGCGCGAAGTCCGGCTGCAGGTTCGCGCCGCCGATTTCAACGAGGCGATGAGGGAGCTCCGGGACGCTGGCGCGCGGTTCATCACCGTGTTCCTCGCCGAGACGCCGGAGCTTGCGTTGACGGCGGTGCTCGCGTTCCGGGGCGAGCTCATGCTGGTGCAGGCCGCCGCCGGCGCTGATGGCCTGGTCGCCTACCGGAGGATGGGGGGGTGGTGGCCCGCGACAGCCTGGCCGGAGCGGGAGATGATCGAGCGCGACCGGCGCGTAAGCAGCGACCGGGAAGACCCGCATCGGCCACTGACCAGACCTGACCCGGATCTGATCGAGCGTGCCGTCGGCGGCCTCGACGTGTTCACGATCCCCTACGGGCCGGTCCGCTCCGGCGTGTTCGAGGCGATCCAGTTTCAGATCGAGACGGGCGGCGAGGATCTCCCGCGGCTTCAGACCCGCCCGTTCTTCAAGCATCGCGGGATCGAGGACCGGTTCACCGGCCTGCGCCCGAGGGTCGGCGTGCACGTGGCAGAGCGGGTTGCGGGGATCGCGAGCTGCGCGTACGCAGCCGCCTTCTCGCAGGCGGTCGAGCGTGCGGTTGGGGCCGAGGCGCCCCCGCGCGCGCAGCGCTGGCGGGCGATCCACTGCGAGCTCGAGCGCCTCGCGTGTCACCTCGACGTGATCGCCAAGGAAGCCGAGACGACCGCCCTGTACGTCGGACAGGCGCGCTTTCAGATCCTCAAGGAACGCGTGCAGCGGCTGCGAGCCCGGCTCAGCGGCAGCCGCTTCGGACGCGGCGCGATCATCCCCGGTGGCGTCCGCGCCGACGTCACCGTGCCGCTGGATGACCTGTGCGCCGAGCTCGACGACCTCGAGCGTGACCTCGAGCGTGACCGCCGGCTGTTCGTCGGCACCTCGTCGATGACCGACCGGCTGATCGGTGGCGGGCATCTCGACCGTGCGCTGGTCGAGGATTACTGCGGCGTCGGGCCACTTGCCCGCGGATCCGGGGTCTCGACGGACGCCCGTCATGAGCGGCCATATGGCGAATACCGCCGCCTCGGTCTGCGGGTCGTCGTCCGCCGCGAGGGCGACGCCATGGCGCGCATCAATGTGCGCTTCGGGGAGATGTCGGAATCCTTGCGACTGATCGGCCAGGCCACCGAGCAGCTGCGCCGCTGCGACGGCGACCTGCTCGTGCCGCTGCCCAAGCGGGGCAGCGG
>JBOGYJ010000055.1:0-2755 GCA_050696795.1 Solirubrobacteraceae bacterium
CCCACGGCGCTCAGCAACTCGAGCGCGGGAGCGATGATTTCGGGGCCGATCCCGTCGCCGGGCAGCAGGATGATCTTTTGTGCCATAAGGCACCGGACGCTACCGGATCACCGCCGGAAGTAGCCCGCGCAGACTTGCGTCACTGCCTTATGCAGGTTTGCATTATGTGGCTAGACATACGTTGCCCACCCGGCTGGGCCTCCAGACCGCCGGGCTGCTACACCAGCCTCAGGCGCGTGCCTCTTCGGCAGCGCTGCCGTGAATGCGCTCGTGGTGCTCGTCGCCGGCCAGGTGCGAGGGCCACCAGTTCCAGCGGCCGAGCAGCACCACGACCGATGGCACCAGCAGGGTGCGCACCAGGAAGGTGTCCATCAGGATGCCGGCGGCGAGGCCGAAGCCGATCGCGTGCAGCTGGCCGTTGCCGGCGCCGGAGCCGCCGACGATCCCGAAGACCGCGAAGGTTCCGCCGAGGATGATGCC
Source organism: Solirubrobacteraceae bacterium (assembly GCA_050696795.1). Lineage (GTDB taxonomy): Bacteria > Actinomycetota > Thermoleophilia > Solirubrobacterales > Solirubrobacteraceae > Palsa-465. The sequence goes on from JBOGYJ010000055.1 coordinate 481, forward strand.
GGCCGACGTGACGGTCGAGCCGGTGCGCGAGATCGCGCGCACGACCGCCTCACGGAGCGGCAGTGTGCGTGCCTCCTCGCGGATGCGGGTCATCACCAGGATGTTGTAGTCCTCCCCCAGCGCCAGCAGGAAGATGAACATCAGGAACGGCAGGATGAAGCTGATGCCGCCGTCACCGCCGAGGTCGATGAAGACGATCGTCGCGAGCCCCAGCGACGCCACGTAGGAGAGCGCGACGCTGACGATCAGGTAGAGCGGCGCCACCGCGCTGCGCAGCACCGCCGCCAGCAGCAGGCCGATCGCCACGATCGCGATCGGTATGACCACCGCGAGGTCGTGGTTGGCGGTGTGGTTGATGTCATAGATCGCCGCGGCCTCGCCCGCGAGCCCCGAGAAGCGGGCGCCGGAAGCGTGCCCGGCGCGGCTCACGACCGTGCGGATCGCGGGCGTCGCGTTCATCGCCGCGGTGCTGTCCTGGGGGCCGGCGGTGAGTGCCGCCTCGAACTGAATCACCTTGCCGTTCTTGGAGACGAACAGCGCGTCCGCGCGGTAGGCGTTGTACTGCGCCGGCGCGACCTTGGCGCTGGCCGGTTGGCGCACGGGCAGCCGCTGCGGTGGGCCGAGCTTGGCGTACAGCGCCTCGAGCTGGGCGGCCGTCAGCGCCGTGCCGGTGGGGCTGAGCGGGCCGGCGAGCTGCTCGAACTGGCCGGAGGCCTGCAGCGAGCTCTGTGCCCTGGCGATCGGCGCCGGGTTCTGCCAGACCGAGCTGGTGTAGGTGTAGACGACGTTGGCCGGGTTCGAGGCGTTGTGCGGGAAGTGCTCGAGCAGCGCCTTGTTGGCGGCGGCGGCGGGGGTGCCCTTGGGCGGGTTGGTCGCGCCACCGAAGCCGCCTGCCTTGTAGCCCAGCGCGCCGACCGCCAGTGCCAGGAACACCAGCACGCCCACAACCAGTGTCAGCTTCGGACGCTGCACCAGGGTCGAGGCGGCCTTGCCCCAGATCCCGTCCTTCTGCTCTCCGGAGCGGACCTTGGCCGGCCAGAAGGCCTTGCGGCCGAGGATCGCGAGCAGCGCCGGGAGCAGCGTGAGGCCGAGCAGCAGCATCACCGCCATGCCAACCGCGAGCGGCACGCCGAGGTCGTGATAGAGGCCGAAGCTCGCGAACAGCAGCGTAAGCAGCGCGATGATCACGGTGCCCGCGGAGCCGGTGATCGACTCCCCCACGCGCACCAGCGCGCGCTCGACGGCCTGATGTGCGTCATGGCCGGCGCGCAGCTCCTCGCGCACGCGGAACACGTAGAAGAGCCCGTAGTCGGTGCCGGCGCCCAGCAGCAGCACGATCAGCAGGATCTGCGTGATCGAGGAGACCTTGAGCCCGCCCTCGCCGAGCGCGCCGATCAGCCGGCCGGAGATCGCCAGTGCCAGACCGGCCGGCAAGAGCGTGATCAGCGCGGCGGGCAGCGATCTGAAGACGATCAGCAGCAGCACGATGATGAAGACGAAGGAGATCAACTGGACCTCGCCGCCCTGCTTGTCGGACTGCTTCTGGTTGGCGACGATCGTCGCCAGCTGGCCGGTCACGTAGAAGTGCAGTCCGGCCGGTGGCTTGGCCTTCGGGAACTGCGCCTGCAGGGCCTCGACGAGCGCCTTGTCCTTATCGGGTGTGGCGCTCACCGAGATGTGCGCGCGCAGCCGCAGCTGCACGGCCCGCACGTCGGGCGAGACGCCGGCGACCTGCACGCTGGCGACCTCCTCGACGCCCTTGAGCAGGCTGACGAGGTGCGTTATGGAGGCAACGTCGGCGGCGTTCAGGCGGCCGCTGTCGCTGACCGCGACCAGCGGAATCTGCGTCACGTTGCCGTTGACGCCGCCACCGAGGACCGGCGCGGCGACGTTGGCCGCGTGGATGCTCGGCTCGGAGCTCTTGAGGAAGGCGCTGTTGTTGTCGTTGACCTGGCTGCCGATCGACGGCAGCGCGGTGGTCACCACGGCGGCGGCCAGCCAGAAGACCACGATCACCCAGCGGAAGCGAACGACGAAGCGCGCCAGAGCCTCGTAGGCGGCGTTTACCGAGATGGTCCGCGTCACTCATGGCCAGGGTACCGAACGGCCTCCGGCCTCCTGCCCCTGCCTCCTGCCCCGGCCCCCGGCCCCCGGCCTCCTGCCTCGGCCCCCGGCCTCCTGCGCCGGCCCCCGGCCTCCTCAGCGCCAACCGCCCAGGGGTCAGCGGCTCAGCTTCGCAGGTAGCGGCCCTGCGCGAAGATGCGGTAGCTCAGCG
>JBOGYJ010000056.1:0-1916 GCA_050696795.1 Solirubrobacteraceae bacterium
GACCACCCCCGCCACGACGATCCCGGGCGTGATCAGGCTCGCTGGCGTCGTCAACGCCAGCGGCCACGGGATCTCCTTGACGGTCGCCGCCTCCGGGACCCAGGGGCGGCCGCTCACGATCAGCGGCGGCGCGCCCACCAGCGACTCCGGCGCACTGATCTCCATCGAGTGGGTCAGGGCCGGACGCGCCGACTGGACGCAGGTCGCCACCGCGACGATCGCGGCCGACGGCAGCTTCTCGGTGCAGTGGACCCCCTCCGCCAACGGCCAGGTGGAGCTGCGGGCGCTGCTGGCACCGGCCGGCTCGGACGCCACCGACTCAAGCGGTTCGGCGGGCCTCTCGCGCTCAGCCGGCGGTTCGGCTTCGGCCGCGGCGGGTGAGATCGGCACCTCGGCGGTGACGATCCCGATCTTCAGAAACGCTGTCGCCACCCTCTACGGGCCGGGCTTCTGGGGCCATCACACCGCCTGTGGGCAGCGGCTCACGCGCACGACGCTGGGCGTCGCCAGCCGCACGCTCAAGTGCGGCACGGAGGTGGCCGTGCGCTACAAGGGCCGTGAGCTCACCGTGCCGGTGATCGACCGCGGACCGTTCGCCAACCGGGCGAGCTGGGACCTGACGATGGCCACCGCCAAGGCATTGGGCATCAGCCAGACGGCGACGATCGGGACCCTGGCCTCGGCGCGCGTGCCGACGTTCGCCGCCACCGCGAGCCGCTGAGCCACACGAAACCGCAACGGTCCGCACGCCGGCGCTGTTGCACAATCGAGGTATGGCAGCAGCCGCCTCCCTCGGCGCCTTCCTCGCGTGGTTGCTTTTCCGTGACCGCAGGCGCCGGCGGCTCCCCGCGCGCGCGTCGATCGTCTCGCCGCGAAATTCGACCAAGGTCGCGCCGGACGGCTCGGTGCACTCGGTGCAGTCCGCCCACCTCGAACTGCCGCGCTCGGAGCTCGAGCGGCTGTGGAACCCCCCGCAGCTGGAGAACCTCGGGCGCACCTACTGGCGCTTCCTCACACGCGCGACGCTCGGGATCGTGCGCGTCGTCTACAGCGACGACGAGCGCTCGGTGGTGCTGCTGAGCAAGCCGCTGACGCTGCTGCGCTTCGACCCGCCCGAGTACGCGATGGAGGCCAACCGCGGCAGCCTCACCTGGGCAATCCGCGACGGCCTGCTGGTCTCGCACGGCGGCCGCGGGTCGGGGTTCCTGTCGGTGCGCGTCAGCCGTGACAGCGGTGTCAGCGACCCCGCCAAGCTCGACATCGACGTCGAGGTCGCGAACTTCTATCCGGCGATCGCCTCACGCCTCGGCACGCCCGTCTACGAGGCGACACAGTCGTTCGTGCACGTGCTCGTCACGCACGCCTTCCTGCGCTCACTGGCAGCGCTCGAGTTGGAGGAGTCGAAGGTCGGTCGCCTGCGCCGCCGCTGAGCAGCAGGCCGGCGGGTGCAAGCCGATCGTCTTCAGATATCGAAGCCGGCGTTCAGCTCGCGCAGCTTGGCGCGGTCGTGGCGGGCGCTGATGCGGCGCACGGTACCTGAGCGCGTGCGCATCACCAGCGACTCGGTCGAGGCCTTGCCCCCGAGGTGGTAGCGGACGCCCTGCAGCACGTCGCCGTCGGTCACGCCGGTGGCGGAGAAGAAGACGTCGTCGCCGCTGACCAGCTCGTCGCGCGAGAGCACCCGCTCGAGGTCGTAGCCGGCCGCGCGGGCGGCGTCCCTCTCGGCGTCGTCACGGGGCCACAAACGGCCCAGCAGCTGTCCCCCCAGGCACTTCACGGCGGCGGCCGAGATCACGCCCTCCGGGGTCCCGCCGATGCCCCACAGCAGATCCACGGGCGAGCGCTCGGTCACGGCCAGCAGTGCCGCCGAGACGTCCCCGTGCGCGATCAGGCGCACGCGCGCCCCGGCCTGGCGG
>JBOGYJ010000057.1:0-23597 GCA_050696795.1 Solirubrobacteraceae bacterium
GCGGCGCCCGGGGCGCCCGCGCGCGGGCGCCGCGCGCGAGCGAGGACTCCCGCGCCGCTGCGCACCTGCTCTCGAGCTGGCTCGATCGGCATGCCGATGCCTAGATCGCCCAGGTCGTCGCGGGCCAATCCACCGCGCGTGACGATCGCACCGCGGTCGCCGCGCCGGCGTCGGCCGTCGCGGTCGCCCCGGACCTTCGTGCTTCGCCGGGTGGTGGCGCTGGTCGTGCTGGCCGCCGCCTGCGCGCTCGTGTGGTTCCTGGTCTCGCTGTTCCAGCCATTCACCGGCTCCGGACACGGGCGCGTCAAGCTGACGATCCCGACGGGCGCTGGCGTTAGCGATATCGGTTCGATCCTCCAGCACGACGGGGTGATCTCGTCGAGCTTCTTCTTCAAGCTGGCAGCGACGATCGATGGTGACCGCGAAAAGCTGCATGCGGGCCAGTACCGCATGAAGCTGGGGATGAGCTACAGCTCGGCGCTCGATCAGCTCGTCGCCGGTCCGAACATCCGCTACGCCAACGTGACGATCATCCCCGGCCGTTCGCGCCGGCAGGTGCAGGCGCAGCTCAGGGCCGACGGCGTCAAGGGCAACTACGTGCGGGCGACGATGCGGTCCTCGCTGTTGGACCCGACGCGGTACGGAGCGCCTCGCAGCACACCGACGCTCGAAGGCTTCCTCTGGCCGGACACCTACAACCTGCGCAGGCCGGTGAAGCTGAGCGCGCTGGTCGCCGACCAACTGGGGCGCTTCGAGCAGGAGTTCACCAAGGTCAAGCTCGGCTATGCCAAATCCAAGAACCTGACCGGCTATGACGTGCTCAAGATCGCCTCGCTGATCAGCGAGGAGGCGATGCTGAAGAAGGACCTGCCCAAGGCTGCCTCGGTCATCTACAACCGCCTGCGCCTCACCATGGACCTCGGCCTGGACTCGACCGTTGCCTACGCCACCGGCAACTACGGCACGCTCACCGAGAAGGATCTGCACTCGAGGTCTCCGTGGAACACCACCAACCGGCCGGGTCTGCCGCCGACACCCATCGACAGCCCCGATCTGGCGGCGATCAACGCCGCGGCCCATCCCGCCCACACCAAGGACCTCTACTTCATCAACAAGGTCTGCGGCGACGGCGCGCTGCGCTTCACCTCGAACTACAGCCAGTTCCTGCACTGGTCGGCTCAGTGGAACTCCGCGGTTGCCAAGGCGGCGCATGACCACAAGGACGCCGAGTTCTGCAAGGGCGGCAAGCCCTGATGGCGGACGGCCCGCGTTGAACAGGCTCGGGGTGCTCGGCTGGCCGGTCGCGCACAGCCGCTCGCCCGCGATCCAGAATGCCGCGCTGCGCGCCACTGGACTCGCTGGTAGCTGGCACTACCAGCTGCTCCCGGTGCCTGCGGAGTTGCTTGACGAGACCGTGCGCGCACTTCCCGCATCCGGATTCCGGGGCGTGAACGTCACGATCCCGCACAAGGAGGCCGTACTCGCGCTCGCGACGGGGGCCAGCGCCCGCGCCACGGCCATCGGCGCCGCCAACACCCTGCTGTTCGGCGATGACGGGCAGATCTGGGCCGACAATACCGATGCGCCGGCGCTGACCCAGGCTCTCGCACAACGAACTGAGCTCGCGGGCGCCTCCGTCCTCGTGCTCGGGGCCGGCGGAAGCGCTCGGGCCGCCGTCTGGGCGCTGCTGGACGCCGGTGCCGGCGAGGTGCTTGTCTGGAACCGCACGCCCGAGCGTGCTGCCGAGCTCGCCGCCGACCTTGGTGCGCGTGCGGTCGCGCAGCCACTGCCGGCGGCGGACATCCTCGTGAACTGCACCGCGGTGGGGCTGCACCACCAGGACGAGCTGGAAGCCCTGCTGCTCAGCACCCATCAGCTCGACAGGCACCGCGCCGTGGCGGATTTTGTCTACCGCGAAGGGGGAACGCCGCTCGCCCGCGCGGCCCATGCGAGTGGCGTCCCGACGATCGACGGGCTCGAGCTTCTGGTCGGCCAGGGTGCGATCGCCTTCGAGCTCTTCACCGGCAAGACGGCGCCCGCGCAAGCGATGCGCGACGCCATCGGGCTATCCTCGGCCCCGTGAGCAGCGGAACCGGCCAGAAGAACGAACACGATCGCAGCGAGTGCACCGCATGCCGGGGAAGCGGCAAGCTGATCTCGGGCAAGGGCGGGACCCCACATGAGGTGACCTGTCCCTGGTGCGGTGGCGACGGTCGCTTCCACCCCGGGCGCGACGCGCAGACCGGGGAGCAGATCCAGACCGCTGCGGCGGACTAGCGAGAAGGCTGTGTAGGACCGTGGCCAGGCAGATCAGGGTCAACCTCGCTCGCAGGGGTGGCACCGGTCGCAACGAGCCGCTGCGGATCGCCGGCACGGTGCTGCTGATCGCGCTGTGGGTCGCGGATCTGGCTGCGCACCACTCCACCACCCAGAAGGTGCTCGGCTTCGTGCTGGTCGCGGTGCTCGTACGGATCACGATCACCGACCTCGAGGAGCGCAAGATCAAGAACCGCGTGACCTTCCCGGCGGCGATCGCCGCGCTCGTGATCGGTCTCATCCTGCACCCGTCGGGGCTTCCCGGACAGGTGCTCGCGGGAGTCGCGACCGGCGCCTTCCTGACGCTCTTCGCGCTGCTCTCGCGCGGCGGGCTTGGCATGGGCGACGCCAAGCTCGGGGTCGTGCTCGGCCTCTACCTGAGCAAGTACGTGATCGTCGCGATGGCGATCGGCCTGGCGGCGAGTGCCGTCTTCAGCATCGGCGTGCTGGCGATCAAGGGCATCAGCGTCGGTCGCAAGACCAAGATCCCGCTCGGCCCCTTCCTGGCGCTGGGCGGGGTCCTGGCGCTGTGGCTGGGCCCACACCTGCTGAACAACGCCTCGCTCTTCTAAACGCCTCGCTCTTCTCGATTGCCTCCTGAGATACGCGCGTAGACCCGCCGCATTGGCCGACGCGATGACCTGGGCCTCAGACCCGTAACCTTGAGGCTGGGAGGCCATTGCGGCGCTCGCCCTCCGACCTCTCAACTCGACCCAATACTCTCCGACGAACCTATGTCTTTGAAGTTGATCACGGCCGGCGAGTCGCACGGCCCCGGACTCACGTGCATCATCGAGGGGCTGCCCGCCGGCCTTCAGCTCGAGCGTGCAGCGCTCGACCGCGACCTCGCCCGCCGCCAACTCGGGCACGGCCGCGGGGGACGCATGAAGATCGAGACCGATCGCACCGACGTCACGGCCGGCGTCCGGCATGGCCGCACGCTCGGCGGTCCGATCGCGATCCAGGTCCACAACCGCGACTACGCCAACTGGGAAGAGCGCATGAACCCCTGGCCGGTGGATGCGCAGACGCCCGAGGTGCATCTGCCGCGCCCCGGACACGCCGATCTCGTCGGCACCCAGAAGTACGGCCTCACCGATGTGCGCGACATCCTCGAACGTGCCAGTGCCCGCGAGACCGCGGCGCGCGTGGCCGGCGGCGCCGTGGCCAAGGAGTTCCTGCGCGCGCTGGGAGTCGAGGTCTTCTCGCACGTGCTGCAGATCACGTCTGTCCGCGCGCCACGGCGTGATGATCTGACCCCGGAGGACTTTGCGGGCGTCGATGACTCGCCCGTCCGCTGCCTCGACGCCGAGGCCGGCCGGGCGATGGTCGACGAGATCAACACCCTGCGCAAGCAGAACGAGTCGCTCGGCGGGGTCTTCGAGGTGCGCGCCTTCGGCGTGCTGCCCGGCCTCGGCTCGCACATCTCCTGGGAGCAGCGCCTCGACGGGCGCCTGGCGATGGCGATCCTCTCGATCCAGGCGATGAAGGCGGTCTCGATCGGCGACGGCCACGAGGTCGCTGGCCTACCCGGTTCCCGTGCCCACGATGAGATCTTCTTCAGCGACGAGCGCGGCTACTACCGCGAGACCAACCGTGCCGGCGGAATCGAGGGCGGTATCACCACCGGCGAACCCGTCGTCGTGCGCGGCTCGATGAAGCCACTGCCGACGCTGACCAAGCCGCTGCGCTCGGTCGACATCGACACGCACGAGCCCGCGCAGGCGCTGCGCGAGCGTACCGACTCGTGCACGGTCCCCGCGGCGGGCGTCGTCGGCGAGGCGATGGTCGCCTTCGTGCTCGCCGATGCCTACCGGCAGAAGTTCGGCGGCGATCACATCGACGATGTCAAGGCGGCCGTCGTGGCCTACAAGGAGCGGATCGGCTGGCGTCGATGAGGGTTGCCGGCGGCATAGAGCCCTCGGTTACACAACCAGGCGCCGAGCCCAAGGCTGCGCTGATCGGGTTCATGGGCGCCGGCAAGTCGACGGCGGTGCGCGCCGTGGGTGCCGGCAGCGCTGATGTCGACGAGGTCATCGCCTCGCGCGAGGGGCGCAGCGTGCAGCAGATCTTCGAGCAGGATGGCGAGCCCGCTTTCCGTGAGCTCGAGGAGCGGGTCGCGCTCGAGTTGTTGAATGACCCCGAACTGCGGGCGGTCGCCCTCGGCGGAGGGGCGATCGGCTCGGCTCGCGTGCGTGAGGCGCTGGCGGATACGAGGGTCGTGTGGCTCGATGTCGAGGTCGACGAGGCCTGGGAGCGTGTGCGTCACAACGCCGACTCGCGCCCGCTCGCTCGGGATCCACAGCGCTTCGAGCAGCTGCACGAGCAGCGGCGCCCGCAGTACGAGGCACTCGCCGATGTGATCGTTCCCGGCAGCCGCTGCACCGAGCTGCCGCAGATCCTGGCGGCCGCGGCGGGACTGCCGCGGGAATCCGCGCGCCTGATCTGGGCGACGACCCCGTCGGGTGACTATCCGGTCTACGTGGGCCACGGGATCGTGACCGCGCATCAGTTCTGGCCGCAGACCGTGAGCGGCCGGCGTGTCGTGATCAGCGACTACAACGCCGGACGTCACTACGGGGAGCTGTTCGGCCCGACGCTGGCCGGCATCCGCATCACGCCAGGGGAGCAGTCAAAGACCGTGGCGCACGCCGAGATCATCTGGACCGAGATGGTCCGCGCCGGGGTCACCCGCACGGACGTCGCGGTCGCCGTCGGCGGCGGCGTGATCGGTGACATCGCCGGCTTCTGTGCCGCTACCTACCAGCGCGGCATGCGCGTCGTACAGGTGCCGACCACGCTGGTCGCGCAGGTCGACTCCGCCTACGGCGGCAAGACCGGTGTCGACCTCGCCGAGGCCAAGAACTACGTGGGTGCCTTCCACCAGCCAGTGGCCGTGATCGCCGACACCGCGACGCTCACCACGCTTCCTCCCGATGAGATCGCCGCCGGCTACGCCGAGGTCGTGAAGACCGGGCTGATCACCGGCGGAGTGCTGTGGGAGCGGATCAGCTCGGGCGCGGCGCCCAATGACCCCGAGGTGATCGCAGGCTGCGCGCTGGCCAAGCTGCGGATCGTCGCCGAGGACGAGCTCGACACCGGTCTGCGCCAGCTGTTGAACCTCGGGCACACCGTCGCTCACGCGATCGAGACCGCCACCGGCTACGCCCGCTACCGCCACGGTGAAGCTGTCGGGCTCGGTCTGCTGGCGGAGCTGCGCCTGTCGGGTGCCGACGCCCTGCGCAACGAGGTGCTGGAGCTGCTGACCCAGGCGGGGCTCCCGGTGACGCTGGACCGTCAGGTCGACCTCGAGCAGGTGATCTTCGCCACCGCCCGTGACAAGAAGCGGGTGGGCGAGGGGCCGGTGCCATTCGTCCTCTGCCCGGCCCCCGGCCGGCCGCAGTACGGTCAGATCGTGCCGCCGGCCGAGCTGCGAGCGGCCATCAGGGAGCTCTACGGATGACCTCGATCGTCAACAACCGCGTCGAGGTGATGCACGGCGTCAACCTCGACCAGCTCGGTCGCCGCGATCCGGCCCACTACGGCAAGCTCGACCTTCCGGCGCTGGAGCGCCAGATCGAGTCCTGGGCGCAGGAGCTCGGCCTCAGCGTGCGCTTCTTCCAGACCAACCACGAGGGCGTCTTCGTCGAGCACCTGCACGCGCTTCGTGACCTCGCCGACGGCGTGGTGCTGAACCCCGGTGCCTGGACCCACTACTCCTGGGCGATCCGCGATGCACTCGAGCTGACCCAAATGCCGGCGGTCGAGGTGCACCTGTCGGCCGTCGACGAACGCGAGGAGTGGCGGCGTCAGTCGGTCATCCGCGACCTTTGCCGGGCCACGGTCTCGGGCAAGGGCCCGGAGGGCTATCGCGAAGCACTCGAACAACTCAAGAAGGAGCTGGTCGGATGAGCACACGCGCTGAGCGCCTGATCGCCGAGCTCGACGGGGCGGGAATCGACATCCTGTTTGTCACCAATCTCGTCAACCTGCGCTACCTGACCGGCTTCACCGGGAGCAACGGCGCCGCGCTGATCGGACCGAGCACGCGCATCTTCCTGACCGACTTCCGCTACACCGAGCAGGCCGAGCACGAGGTGTATCCGGAGTTCGAGCGCATCACGGTCGTGCAAACCCTGACCGCCGAGGCCTTGAACTACCTGCCGGAGGGCTCGCTGCGCGTCGGCTACGAGTCAGAGGCCGTGACCGTGGCTGAGTACGAGCGCATGCGCGAGCAGTTCCCCGAGCGCGCCGAGCTCGCCGCCGTCAAGGGCCTTGTCGAGGACATGCGCGTGGTCAAGGACGAGCAGGAGATCGAGCTGATCGCCGCCGCCCAGAAGATCGCCGACGAGGCCTTCGAGGCGCTGCTCGCAGGTGGGCTCGAGGGCCGTACCGAGCGTGAGCTCGCGCTCGCGCTCGAGCACGACATGCGCCTGCGCGGCGCCGAGTCCCCGAGCTTCGATTCGATCATCGCCGGTGGCGGCCACGGCGCGCTGCCGCACGCGACTCCGCGCGACGTCAAGCTCGAGCAGGGACAGCTGGTGGTGATCGACTGGGGCGCCAAGTTCGCCGGCTACTGCTCGGACTGCACCCGCACCGTCGCCATCGGCGAACCGGGGCCCGAGGCTCGCGAGGCCTACGAGCTCGTGCTCGGCGCCCAGCAGGTGGGCCTCGACGAGGTCCGCGCCGGCGGCGATGGCAGGGAGATCGACAAGGTCGTGCGCGACATCATCTACGGCGCCGGCCATGAGGGCCACTATGGCCACGGCCTCGGCCACGGCGTCGGCCTCGACATCCATGAGGCCCCGACGCTCTCGTTCCGCGCCGAGGACACGCTCCGCGCGGGCAGCGTCGTCACCGTCGAGCCGGGCGTCTACCTGCCCGGCAGGTTCGGCATCCGCATCGAGGACCTGGTCGTCGTCACCGAGGACGGCATCCGCATCCTCACGCAGATCCCCAAGGGCCTGCGCTCCGTCGACTGACCGTCTCGCCGGGGCCGGTCGGCCCGCTGGCCGCCGGCCCCGCCACACCTCGCGCCCCTCGCCGACCGGTGGCGCTCCTCCCAAAAGCGTGGTTCGCATGTGTGTCGAGAATGTGCCGCGGTGTGTCGAGAGTGTGTCAAGACCGTCACATCCGCGAGCGCCCGTGCCGTACGCCTCACAGGTTCCGTCGCACGGTGTGACACGTCCGTAACACCCGGAGCGCGCGTTTGAGGGAGGGGCGATCTCGAGCGCTGGGCGGGCCGCCGAGCCCGCAGCCGCCGACTACACTCAGCCCTCGCATGATCAGCACCGCAGAATTCCGCAACGGCTCTCACATCGACGTGGAGGGCACGATCTACAAGATCGTCGAGTTCCAGCACGTCAAGCCCGGCAAGGGTGGGGCGTTCGTGCGCACCAAGCTGCGCCGCGCCTCGGACGGGAACGTGATCGACCGCACCTTCCGCGCCGGTGAGAAGTTCCGGCCCGTCCGCACCGAGGTGCGCAACATGCAGTTCCTCTACAGGGACGGCAGCGACGCGCACTTCATGGACACCGAGACCTACGAGCAGCTGACGATCGTCGAGACCACCCTCGCCGATCCGCTGCGCTGGATGAAGGAGTCCGATCAGGTCGAGGTGCTCTACATCGACGGCAGCCCCGCCGACGTGCAGCTGCCCAGTGCGGTCGACCTCGAGGTGACCGAGACCCAGCCCGGTCTGCGCGGCAACACCGCCTCGGGCGGCGGCACCAAGCCGGCCACGCTCGAGACCGGAGCCCAGATCAATGTGCCGCTGTTCGTGAACATCGGCGAGAAGGTGCGCGTCGACACCCGCTCGGGCGATTACGTGTCCCGCGCCTGATGGCGCGACGGACCGAGCAGCGCCGGGCAGCTATCTGGGCGCTTTATCAGAGCGATCTGCTGGAGCGGTCCCTCGATGAGACCTTCCCGCGTGACGTGCACAACTTCACGCGTGTGCTGGCGACCGAGGTCAAGGAGCATCAGCCGGAGCTCGACGCGCTGATCACGCAGCACGCGAGTGGCTGGAGCCTCGGACGGATCGCCCCGCTCGAGCGCTCGATCCTGCGCGTGGGGCTGCTCGAGCTGATGCGGCCGGAGCTGCTGCCGGGCGATCAGCTGATCCCGGCGGAGGGCGCGATCAACGAGGCGGTGGAGACCGCCAAGGAGTTCTGTGGCGCCGACGCGCCGGGGTTCGTGAACGGCATCCTGGCCGCCGCGCTGCGCGACCGTGCCGCTGGTGAAACGGATCCCGCCCGCCCCACCAGCGGTGAGCAACAAAACATCTTCTAGGAGACACTTCGCGCCATGGGCTACACCACCGAGGAAGGACGCACCCAGATTCTCGACGACGCGGGTGCCGCGGCCGACCAGCTGAGCATCGCGATCGCGGCGCTCGGCGAGGCATACGAGCACCTGGACGAGGCCGCGGGAGATCGCATGGAGGCCAACCTCTTCCGGCCCCTGCAGAGCGCCTACGGGCAACTGAAGCGCACCCACGCCGAGTTTGCGCAGCGCGTCGGGCTGCGCAGCCGCGACTTCCCGACGGCACCGCTGCCGGCACCAGAGGACCCGCGCGCCTCGCTCGAGCATGCCGCGGACGCGATCCAATCCGCCGACGAGATGCTCGCCGAGCTGCAGGACACGCTGCTGCCGGTTGAGGTGGGGGATCAGCAGCTGCGCAGCGGCCTCTCGGGCACGCGCAGCGTGATCGCGGTGCTGCCCGGGCGCTGCGATGACTTCATCCGCACGCTCGGGCGCTAGCCCGGCGTCGACAACTCCGCAGCGACGGCACTGGCGGGGAGTGGCGTCGTGAGATCAGGAAGCACCCGTGCGGCTGCGCGGTTCTACGCCGTTGCAGAGCCTCGAGCGCCTGAGCGAGAGGTGATCTCGTCCGCCGGTGATGGCACCGATCCCTACTCTGACAGCAATGGCTGATCCGGTGAATCACGAGCGCGACCCGGGCCGGCGCGCCGCCGACAAGACCTTCGATCAGGAGCTGCTCTCCTGGCTCGGAAACGAGTCCCCCCAGACGCGAGCGCATGACGCGGAGTTGCTGCGGACGATCGCGCAGGAGTTCGCGATGGGCTTCGACGCGCTCGCCAACATCGGTCCTGCGGTGACGATCTTCGGGTCGGCACGCACGAGCCCGGAACATCCCACCTACCAGCTCGTCCGCTCGGTCGCCGTCGCGCTGGGGGAGGCCGGCTACGCGATCATCACCGGTGGTGGTCCCGGGCTCATGGAGGCGGCCAACCGCGGCGCCCGCGATGCCGGCGCGGCATCGATCGGCTGCAACATCGAGCTGCCGCACGAGCAGGGGTCGAACCCGTACGTGGACATCGCCCTGCAGTTCCATCACTTCTTCGCGCGCAAGGTCATGTTCGCCCGCTACGCGCAGGCGTTCGTAGTCGCACCCGGGGGCTTCGGCACCCTCGACGAGCTCTACGAGGTGCTCACGCTGATCCAGACCGGCACCGTCGAGAACTTCCCCGCCATCCTGATCGGCGACGGGGAATGGGACGGGATGCTCGAGTGGCTGCGTGAGCGGGCGCTGCCGGATGGTCGCATCGACACCGACGATCTCACCGGTCTGCACGTCTGCACCGATCCCAAGGAGATCGTCGAGATCGTCGAGCGGAGCCGTCGCCTGGCAGAATCGCAGTAATGGAACAACGCATGGTTGGGCGCCTCGGGCGCAGCTTGAGTGTCATCGGCCTCGGTACCTGGCAGCTCGGCGCCGACTGGGGCTCCGTCGATCCGGCTGATGCCGCGGCGACGCTCGAGGCGGCGGTGGAGGCCGGGGTCACCTTCTTCGACACCGCCGACGTCTACGGCGACGGACGCAGTGAGCAGTTCAACGGCGCGCTGCTCGCGCACCACCCGGAGATCTTCGTCGCCACCAAGATGGGGCGCCGTGCCGAGCAGCGGCTCGAGAACTATTCGTCGGAGAACTTCGACGCTTGGAACGCACGCTCGCGTGGCAACCTCGACGTGTCGTCGCTCGATCTGGTGCAGCTGCACTGCCCGCCCGACGACGTCTACGAGAGCGACGCCGTCTTCGCGGCGCTCGACCAGATGGTCGATGACGGCCGGCTGCGCGCCTACGGGGTGTCGGTCGAGACCTGCGAGCAGGCGCTCGCGGCGATCACGCGGCCAAACGTGGCCAGCGTGCAGATCATCCTCAATTGCTTCCGCCTGAAGCCGCTCGAGCGGGTGCTGCCGGCGGCCGCCGAGGCGGGCGTCGGCATCATCGCACGGGTGCCGCTGGCCTCCGGGATGCTGTCGGGCCGCTATGACGCGAACACGACCTTCGCACCTGAGGACCACCGCAACTACAACCGCCACGGCGAGGCGTTCGATGTCGGCGAGACCTTCTCAGGCGTCCCGTACGAGGTGGGCCTCGAGGCGGTGCAGGAGCTGAAGGCCCTGGTGGATCCAGGCGTGACACTGGCGCAGTTCGCGCTGCGCTGGGTGATCGATCAGCTCGGCGTCAGCACGGTGATTCCGGGCGCTCGAAACCCCGAGCAGGTGCGCGCCAACGCGGCGGTTGCGGCGCTGCCGCCGCTGCGCGACGAGCAGCTCCAGGGCATCGCCGACGTCTACGACCGCCGGTTGCGCGCGCACGTGCACGACCGCTGGTAGGCGGGGCGAGCCCGGCCGCTGAGGCGACCGCTGGTAGGCAAGGCGAGCGACCGCTGGTAGGCGGGGCGAGCCCGGCTGCTCAGGCGAGCGCGACGGCGATCGCCGCGTCGAGCCGTCCCTGCCCTTCGAGGAAGTCGATCGTGGTATAGCGGTCGCGCAGCCGCGTGGCGTGATGCAGCGTCGCCTCGAGCGTCTCGCGGCCGATGCCGAGGAAGCCGGGAGCCGCGGGAATCCCGGCCTGCTCGAGCGCGTGCTCGACCTCGCCGAAGGACTGCATCTCGCCCGCGAGCAGGCGGCAGACTTCCCGCCAGGCATCGGCGTCCCGCGGCCACGTCGGCGGCGTCTGCGCGGTCATCGTCTGTTTGGCCTCGACCGCGGCCGCGAGGTCCTCGGTGGGCTCACCGAGCCAGCGACGCGCCTCGCTTCCCAGCGGGTCTGCGGCGGGGCGGGGCGGGCTCAGCTCGGCCACAGCGCCGCCATAGGCATAGCGCTGCAGCCGCATGCCGAAGGCGGTGGCGTAGCCGACCTGCAGGCCATGCGAGGAGTGCTCGTGCAGCCCGCGGGATGCGAGCAGATCCCAGAAATGCGAGGCGTGATGCTCGAGTCCGCTCGCCGGCCGTGAGTCGCCGAAGCGGGCGATGTTGAGTCCCGACTCGATCAGTCCGTCGAGCAGGTCGCGCATCGCCGCGTCCTCGCCCGCCATCAGCGCCTCGACGTTGCCGGCGGCGCGCATCATCGCGGTGCGGGTGTCTGCGGCGATCGCCTCGTCGTAGCGCTCGCCGTAGAGCAGATGTGCGGCAAGCCAGTCGACCAGAGCCGTTGCCTTGCCGAGCAGATCGCCGATCCCGGCGCTCGTGAGCTCAGCCGGCGCGGCGCCCAGCAGGGCCGGATCGGCGTAGATCGCGCGCGGTGGCCGTGCCGGATAGGTGACCTTGACGCCGCCCACCTGCATCGCGGCGACGCTTGAGCTGTAGCCGTCCATCGACGCCGCCGTGGGCACGCTGACGAAGTCTCGGTCGGCCTGATGGGACGCGTAGCGGACGATGTCGGTGATGACCCCCGAGCCGACCGCCACGGCGGTCACGCCGGGCGTGAGCCGCGCGAGCACCTGCGCGGCCTCCTCGGGACCGGCGTGCAGGTCCCGGCGCTGCTCGAAGACGTGCACCGGGGCGTCGCCGAGCATGGCCGCGACCCGCCGGCCAGCCACCTCGCGCGTGTTGGCGTCCATCACCACGAGCGGCTGGGGCGGCGGTTCGGCCGCCAGTCGCTCGAGCGCATCCGCGCCGATCACGACAAGTGGCTCTCCTGTCGCGCTCATCGCTGGCCGTAGTAGGCGTTGGGCCCGTGCTTGCGCTCGTAGTGCTTGTTGCGCACGGCGGCATCCAGCGACGGTGCCGAGGGCTCGAGCGTGGCCGTCAGAAACGCCATGCGTGCCACCTCCTCGAGCGTCACCGAGACCTCGACGGCCTTGGCCAGCGTCGGACCCCAGGTGAAGGGCGCGTGCCCGCGGACCAGCGCGCACGGCAGCTTGCCGGCGCCGAACTCGGCGATCGTCTCGATCAGCACCGCTCCCGTGTTGCGCTCGTAGCCCGCGCTGATCTCCTCCTCGGTCAGCGCCCGCGTGACCGGGATCGGCTCGGCGCAGAGGTCGGCGTGCGTGGTGCCGTACAGCGGGATCTCGCGCTGTGCCTGCGCCCACACGGTCGCCCAGGTCGAGTGCGTGTGCACGATCCCTCCGATCTCCTCGAAGCGGCGGTACAGCTCGAGGTGCGTCGGCGTGTCGGTGGAGGGGCCACGCTCGCCCTCCACGACCGTTCCGTCGAGGTCGACGATCACGATGTCCTCGGCCGTCAGCGCCTCGTAGGAGACCCCGCTCGGCTTGATCGCGAAGACCCCCGCCGCGCGGTCGATCTGGCTGGCATTGCCCCAGGTGAGCGTCACCAGGCCGTGGCCCGGCAGCGCCAGATTCCCTTCGAGCACAGCCTCGCGCAGATCAGGGAAAGCAGTCATCAGATCTCCTCGTACTCGATTTTCATGCCGTCAGCGGACCGCAGGCGGGTCGGGGGCCGATCGAAGCTTGTCTGGTCACGACCCGCCATGCTCAGCCCTTCTGGACGCCCGGCGAGCCGCCGGTGCCCTCATAACGGCTCCTGGTGGTCGCGTACGGCTTGATCGTGTGCGGATACAGGAACTTGAGGCCGGTATCGACGTCCGCCGGGCCCGTCAGCGCATCGCTCGCCTTGTAGAGAAAGAGCTCGAGCGTGGCCAGGAAACCCTGCAGGTACGGCTGCTGGTCGATCGCGAACTGGATCGTCCCGTTGGCCAGCAGGTCCTCGGTCTCAGAGGTGAGGTCGAAGCCGCCTCCGACGACCTCACCCGTGAGGCTGTACTTCTGGATCGCCAACGCCACGCCGGCGGTGCTGCCGGCGTCGACCGCGAAGTAGCCCTGATAGGCGGTCAGGTGCTGGCCGATGAACGCGTCGGTGGTGGTCAGCTCCTGCTTCTCGCCGGCACCGGAAGGGGGGGCGACGATGTGCAGGTTCGAGCCCTTCAGCTCGTCGCGGATGCCGTCGAGGCGCGGTTGCAGGTTGGCGGACCCAGGGACCCCGATGAAGACGGCGATCTCGCCGCCTCCGGGAATCAGCTGCTTGATCTTCTTGCCCATCGCCTTGCCGCTCAGCGCCAGGTTCTGGCCGATATAGGCCAGCCGGTCGGTGTTGGGCTCATCGGCGCTGTAGGCGATGACCGGGATGCCGGCGCTCATCGCGGCGGCGACCGGCGATGCCAGCAACGGGGAGATCAGGCTCGTGGCGATGCCGTCGACGCCGACGCTGACAGCGGTTCGGATCGCGGTGGCCATTTGGCCCACGTTGCTCGAGTTCGAACCACCCCATTCGTAGGAGCAGTTGAGCAGCTTGCAGGCATCCTGGATGCCGTTGATCGTCGGCGAGAAGAAGGTATCGCGCGTGGCGTGATTGACGAACGTGAAGCGGTAGCCGCCGCCCACGCCGAAGATTGAGGACGCTGGGCTCGTGGTGGTGGTCGCGGTGGTGGTGGCACCACTCGCCGTCGTCGTACCGCTGTTGCTGGAGCTGCCACATGCCTCGAGCAGAGCCGCCGCGAGGCCGGCGGCACCGCCGGTCAGCGCGGTACGACGGGTGATCTGCGCCGCCTTGGAGATGTTCTCCGACCGCTTGTCGCTGCACTCGAGGCGCTCGAGCGCTTCACCGATGGCGTCAGGCTCAGGCACGTTCACGAGGGTACGCAAGTGCACTCTGGAAGGCGGCGCCGAGCGCTCGACGCCGGCATCCGGAGGGCCGACCCTGGTCAGGCCGGCCCCCGTCACGGACGAGCTTCAGTGCGCGGCTCGCCGCCGGACGATCGCGTCCAGCGAGACCGCTGCGATCAGCACGACCGCGGTGACGATGTCCTGCACGGCCGGACCGACGCCCATCAGCGCCAGGCCGTCGAACACGACAGCGATCACCAGGCCGCCGAGCAGCGCGTTGACCATGCGCCCGCGCCCACCGAACAGGGCCGTCCCGCCGATCACCGCGGCAGCCACCGCGTACAGCACCAGCGTGCCGCCGTCGATGTCGGTCGCCATCGACCCCTGCTCTGAGATGTAGATCAGGCCGGCGAGCGCCGCCGTCGCGCTCGACATGATGAACGCGAACGTCACGATCCAGTTGACCTTGATGCCGGCCCGTCGCGCCGCCTCCTTGTTGTTGCCGACCGCGTAGATGTAGCGGCCGGTGCGCGTGCGGTTCAGGATCCACGAGTAGACGAGCACGATCAGCAGCACCATCGGGATCACCCATGGCACCCCCTCGACGACGCCGAGGTGGCTGCGGTTGTTGTTGCAGACGTAGACCAGCAGGATGCCGGCGATCGCGACGATGCCGATCGTCAGCGCGGCAACGCCGACCGGCGGCGTGTGCAGGCCTCTGGCTCTTCGCGAGCGGTTGCGGTTCAGTGTCACCGCGGCGAACAGCAGCACGCACACCCCCATGGCGATCCAGCCCAGGCTCGTGCTCATGTTGCTGCTCACGAGCTTGGAGATCGGGCTCGTGGGACTGACCTGGATGACCCCGCCCACGGCCGTCTTGTCGACGTTCGCCAGCTCCAGCATGATCCCGAGGAAGCCCAGCTCGCCGCCAAGCGTGACGATGAAGGAGGGCAACCCGAGTTGGGTTACGAGCATGCCCTGGACAAGTCCGAGACAGCCCATCGCGACGACGCCGCCGATGATGCCGAGCCACCATGGGAAGTTGACCGGCGGGGCGATCAGCTCGGCGATCACGAACCCGCCGATGCCCATGCCGTAGCCGAGGCTCAGGTCGATCTCGGAGAGCAGCAGGATGAACGTCTCGCCCGCGCCGATCACGATGTAGATCGCCGCGCCTTCGAAGAGGTTGCCGACCAGGTTGGCGTCGGTCAGGAACGCCGGCTGCTCGATCTGGAAGAAGATGATGATCGCGACCAGCCCGGCGATGACGGGTAGCGCGCCGCTCTCACCGTTCTTGATGCGACGCCACCACGCCTGCAGGTAGTCTCCGAGCGAGTTGGCCAACACCTCTGGTGCGGCGGTCGTCAGCTCGGTCTCGCTGAGCGCGGACTCCGACCCTGCGTCCGGGGTGAGTTCAGTTTGCTCCGTGGTCACTCAAGTTCACTTTCGAAGATTCGAATCGGGCAGATGGCGTCTGGGGAGTGCCAACGGCCTGGCTGGAGGCCCCCGTGGTCATGTACTCGACCGCGCTCTGACGGTTGAACTCGGAGGCGGGACCCTGGACGACGAGCCTGCCGAGGTACATGATGGCGATGCGGTCCGCCACCTCGAAGACGTCGTTGAGGTTGTGCGAGACGAGCATCACGGCCACGCCGCTGGCGCCCAGCCGCTTGATCAGGTCCAGCACCTGACGCGTCTGCGTGACGCCGAGCGCCGCGGTCGGCTCGTCCATGATCACGAGCTTTGCGTTGGACATCACCGCCTTGGCGACGGCGACCGACTGACGCTGCCCGCCCGAGAGCGATGCGACCGGCTGGCGGATCGAGCGAACCGTGGTGACACGCAGCTCCTTGAGCGTCTCACGCGCCCTCTGCTCCATCGCGTCCTCGTCGAGCAGGCGACTGCGCAGCTGCTCGTGCCCGAGAAACATGTTCTGCACGATGTCCAGGTTGTCGCACAGCGCGAGGTCCTGGTAAATGGTCTTGATGCCCAGGTGCTCGGCCTCACGCGGGCTGTTGTGCCGGATCGGCTTGCCGTTCCAGATCATCTCGCCGTCGTCCGGCTCCCAGAGCCCGGAGATCGTCTTGATCGTCACGGACTTGCCGGCGCCGTTATCGCCGCAGAGGGCGGTCACCTGCCCGGCGGGGATGTCGAAGGTCACATCGCTGAGAGCCTGCACGGGCCCGAAGCGCTTCTGGACCCCGCGCAACGACAGCAGCGCTCCGTTGCTTTCAGTTGTGCTCATCTCGTCGCGTCACCTGTCGCGTTGCAAGGGGCCCCCTTGATGCGGGAGGCCCGCCGCCGGGCTCCGACGGAATCCGGCGAACGGGCATTCTCCCACCAATCAAGGGATCGGTACTACTACTTGATCCCGTACTTCTTGCAGTCGGCCTTGTAGCTGCTCGCGCAGAGCTGCTTGACCGGGACGAACTTGTCCGCGACGACCGTGTTCTTCATGGTCGAAGCCGTGACCCACTCGGGCTTCAGCAGCACGGACGGAACGGCCTTCTTGCTGCTCGGATCCGTGGTCGTGCTGTTCAACAGGCCCTTCGGGGCTGCCTTGCCGGCACGCAGGTACAGCGCCAGAGCAACAGCGGCGCTGGCTTCCTTGTAGATCGGCTTGTAGACGGTGCCGCACTGGTAGCCGGACAGGATGTTGTCCAGGCCGGTCAGCGTGGCGTCCTGGCCGGTCATCGGGAAGCTGTGAGCCTTCACGCCCTGGCTGTGGAGCCAGGTGATGATCGGCGCACCGTTCTCGTCGTTCGGGATGACCGCCGAGTTGGGCGGGGTGTTCTTCGAGACCAGCTTCGTGTAGGCGGCCTTGAACTCGTCAAGCGCGTCGGGGGACGGCGAGGTCGGGTTCCAGGTACCGGCCGTATTCTGCAGGAGCTTGACCTTGCCCTTCTTCTCGAGCGGGTTCAGGACGTCGTTGTAGCCGTCGGTGAACAGGGTCGCGTTGTTGTCCGTCGGCGCGCCGTGCATCTCGATGAACTGCGGCTGCTTGCCGTGCAGCCACGAGGCTGCGCAGGACACGAAGCCGTGGCCGATGAGCTTGCCGACCGTCACGTTGTTGAACGAAACGTACGGATCGCTGTCAACCGCGCCCGCGCCGGAGCTGATGCGGTCGTACTGGATGATCTTGACGCCCTGCGACTTGGCGTACTGCATCGCCTTGACGCCGGTGCCCGGGTCCTCCGGGTCGGTCAGGATGACCTTCGCCCCGTTGGAGATGTCCGCCTTGACGTCCGTCATGAACGTCGTGTCCGACTTCTGGGCGTTCTGGGGGGTGATGATGTCCGAGGCCGGCAGGCCGGAAGCCAGCAGAGCCTTCTTGATGTCCGGCTGGTCGAACTCCGTGTAACGAGTCGAGCTCGTCGAGTCCGGCATGATCGCCGCGATCTTGCCGGAGCCGGCAGCGGCGATCGACTTCAGCTTTTTCATCGCGCTGAAGTTGTTGGTAAAGGAATTGATCGAAATGCCCGCGGCAGCGTGACCGCTGGACTTCGCGTCCGCGGTGGCGCTCATACCGGCAACACCAACGCTCGCGGCGAGCGCACACGACACAATTCCGACCTTGCTGTTGCGCAGCAAGCTCACAGAGGTACCTCCTAACGGCCTCTCTCCTGGGTGAGGACCGCCCACCTGCACAGACCTCGCCCCTAACACGTCCGATGGTATGGACGCCTTTATGAATAAGGCGTGAACAAAGGCTGGATTCACGTAAAAACCGCGTTAACAGACTGTTCACGTTGTTAGCGCGCCCACTCTACGCGTGGGGCGGAAGCGCGTTAAGGGCTATTCGGGCGCGAACCGGTAACCGGCCCGCGGGGCGGTGAGGATCAGCTGGGCGCCGTCATCGCCCAACTTCGCCCGCAGACGTCTCACATAGACGCGCAGATACTCGGTTTCGGTCTGATAGGCAGCACCCCAGACACGGCGCAGCAGGTGCGCGTGGGTCAGCAGCTTGCCGCGGTTGAGCGCCAGTTCCCGCAGCAGCGCGAACTCGGTCGGGGTGAGGTGGATGGGCTCTCCGGCGCGCGTCACCTGCTGCGCAGCGAGGTCGATGGTCACATCGCCGGCGGTGATCGTGAGCGCCTGCGGCTCGGCGGGCTGGGTCCCGCGCGTGCGCCGCAGCGTCGCTGTGATCCGCGCGAGCAGCTCCTCGACGCTGAACGGCTTGGTCATGTAGTCGTCGGCGCCCATGTTGAGCGCCGTCACCTTGTCACGCTCACCGCCACGCGCGGAAACGACGATCACCGCGACCGACGAGCGTTCCCGGATCTGGCGGCAGAGCTCCATGCCGTCGGCGTCGGGCAGCATCAGGTCAAGCAGCACGATGTCCGGGGACTCCGTCTCGAGCAGCCGCAGCGCCCGGTCAGGGTCGGCCGAGACGAGCATGTCGAAGCCCCGTACCGACAGGTTCGAGCGGATCAGGTCGACGATGTTGGGGTCATCCTCGACGAGCAGCGCGCGTGTCGCCGCCTGGACCTCAGGCATCCACACCCACCCGCTTGACGGCTCTCAAGACCGGCGCCGGGTGCGGCGGCTCGGGCGAGGCTTGCGGCCCCTCCAGCACGAGCGCGATCCGGAAGCTTGTCCCCTGCTCGCCGTCGACCAGGTCGAGCGTGCCGTGATGCGCCACGACGATGCCGCGCGCGATCGAGAGGCCGAGCCCCGCGCCGGCGGTGCTCGACCGGTGCCGCCGCGGCGAGTCAAACGGTGCCTCCCGCAGCTCGGCGGGCAGGCCCTGGCCGTCGTCGCTGACGACGATCTCGAGGCTGCCGGCGGCCAGATGACGGGCGTCGATCGACACGTGCGTGCCGGCGGCGTTGTGCTGGAGCGCGTTGTTCAGGAGGTTGACGAAGACCTGCTCGAGGCGGTCGTGGTCGGCCCAGATCGGAGGGATCACCCCGATCGGCGTGAAGCTCACGGCGTCGCGCCACGTGTCGGGCAGGCACGCCACCGCCGCTTCGATCACCAGGTCCAGCTGGCACCAGTCGAACTGCATGCGCATCACGCCCGAGTCGATCGCCGAGAAGTCGAGCAGATCGTCCACCAGGCGCCCGAGTCGCGACGACTCTGTCGCGATGGTCTCCAGGAACCGCTGCTGGGACTCGTCATCCCAGACGATGTCCGGCGCGAGCAGGCTCGACGCGTATCCACGGATCGCGGTCAGCGGCGTACGCAGCTCGTGGCTGAGGCGCGACAGGAATTGGCGCTGGAGCTCACGCGAGCGACGCAGCGCTGCAGCCTCGCGCTGGGCCTCCTCGGCGTCCTGGCGCTCGATCGCGGCCGCGGCATAGCCCGCGTAGAGGCCGAGCAGATCCTCCTCGTCACGCGTTGGCGGCTCGGGGCTGTCGCGCGCGACGGTGATCAGCGCGCTGGTCGCGCCCGGCCCGACGACGGGCGCCAGCCAGCTGTCGTCGGTCGTGATCACGCGTTCGGCCAGGGCGGGGGCGGAGTCGGCGCGAATCACGGCGATGCGGCCGCGGTCGAGATTCAATGCCGCCGCCAGCGCCGAGATGATCAGCGCGAGACCGGAGCTGGGGTCGGCGACGGCCAGGCTGTCGGCGAGGCCGTGCAGGCGGGTCAGTTGGCGGCGCGCCGAGCCGTCGACGGTGCCGCCCGCCAGCAGCGCGGCGATGTCGTCGGGGTGTGAAGCCTGCGGCTGGATCGCGGCGACCACGCGGCCCTGGCGCAGCACGACGATGCGGTTGGCGAGGCGGAACATCTGGCCCACGTCTCGCGTTGCCAACAGCACCGCGACGCCGTCCTGCCGGACGCGCTCGAGCAGATGTTCCAGCTGCGCAGCCTCCGAGACTCCCATGGCGGCGGTCGGTTCGTCCAGCACCAGCACACGCGGCCCCCGCAGCAGCGCCATTGCCAACGCGAGCAGACCACGCTGACCGCCGCTGAGGGTGCCGGCCCGCTGCGTGACGTCCTCGATCGGGATCTCGAACTCGTCGAGTGTCTGGCTGGCCCGTTCGTAGAAGCGCTTTGTCGAGGCCACCTGCGCGCGGGTCTCCTGGCCGAGCAGCAGGTTTCCGGCCACGTCGAGCGTCTCGCAGAGCGAGACCTCCTGCCAGACGACGGCGACGCCTTGGCGCTCGGCAGCACGGAGCGTGCCTCCCACGTGTTGGCCGCCGATCCGGATCGTGCCTGTCGTCGCCGGCAGGTCTCCGCCGATACAGCGCACCAGCGCGGTCTTGCCGGCACCCGGCTCGCCGGTGACCGCGACGATCTCACCGGCGCCGACGCTCAGGTCGATGCCGTCGAGCGCCGTCACCGAGCCGAAGCTCACACCTAGACCGGAAACCTCAAGCACGCACTGCAGCCTAGTACCTGCAAATCACGCGAGCACGTGCGCGCCCGGCCCCGGTGAGACGACGGTCGCGCCAGCGGGCGCGACCGTGCCGGGAGGCATCACCGCCAGCACGTTTCCGCCGAAGCCGCCGCCGACGACGCGGGCCCCGACCGCGCCCGCGGCCTCTAGCGTCGCGACGGTCTCCTCGATCGCCGGCGTCGAGACCTCGAAGTCGTCGCGCAGGCTGGCGTGGGAGCGGTCGAGCAGCTGCCCGAGCTTGGCGAAGTCGTGGCGACGCAGGGCGGTGACCGCCCCGAGCACGCGCCCGTTTTCGCTGATCACGTGGCGGGCGCGGCGGGCGAGCACTTCGGGCAGCATGTGCAGGTCCTGGATCAGCGCATCGCGCAGCGACTCGACACCCATGCGATGCGCGGCCTCGGCGCACTCCTCGCGCCGGCGGTTGTAGCCGGACGCGGCATTGGCGTGTGGCTCGCCAGAGGACAGTGTCACCAGCGTGTGGTCGCCCAGCTCGAGCGGAAGTGGTTCGAGCTCGAGCGTGCGGAAGTCGATCAGCACGGCCTGCCCGGCGGCGCCGCTGAGCGATGCGAGCTGGTCGAGCAGCCCGGTCTGGGCACCGACCCAGTCGTGTTCGATCCGCTGGCCCAGGCGTGCGAGTTCGACGGTCTCCGGCGGCTGGGCCCCGGCGAGCTCGATCAGCGCCAGGCAGAGCGACAGCTCGAGTGCGGCCGACGACGACAGTCCCGCTCCCCGTGGCAGCTCGCCGGTGATCTCGATGCGCGCCGGCGCCAGCTCGTAGCCGAGCGCCCGGAGCTCGGCCACGGCGCCGTGCACGAAGGCGCGCCAGCCCTCGGCGGGAGCCGGCTCCCGCCGGCTGAAGCTGTCGCTCTCACCGAGGTCGTGGGCGATCGCCTCGAACGCGTCGCCGTCGCCGCCGTGCAGCCGCGTCGCCGTGACGGTGACGCCGGCGGTGACCGCGAACGGCAGAGCAAGGCCGTCGTTGTAATCGGTGTGCTCACCGATCAGGTTCATGCGGCCGGGTGCGAAGGCGCGTACGACGTGCTCGCTCAAGGTCGAGTAGGTTGGCAGGTCCATGACCAAATGGGGTTTCCTGTCCACGGCGCGCATCAACGATGCGCTGCTGCGCGGCATCGCCGCGGTCCCGGACGCGCAGGCGCTGGCCGTTGCCAGCCGCGACGGCGCCAGAGCGGATGCCTACGCGCAGGCCAACGGGATCGAACGCGCCTACGGCGGCTACGACCAGTTGCTCGCCGATCCCGACGTCGATGTGGTCTACGTCTCGCTGCCCAACGGCCTGCATGTCGAGTGGACTGAAGCGGCGCTCGAGGCCGGTAAGCACGTGCTCTGTGAGAAGCCGCTGAGCCGCTCGCCGGCCGAGGTAGAGCGACTCTTCGATCTCGCCCAAGCCCGCGGCCTGCATCTGAGTGAGGCGTTCATGTACCGCCATCACCCGCAGACCAAGCGTGTGAAGGAGCTGGTCGACGAGGGTGCGATCGGCGCGCTGCGGCTGGTCCGCTCCAGCTTCAGCTTCGACTGCGACCCGGCCGATCCGCGCATGCTGCGCGACATGGAGGGCGGCGGCCTGATGGACGTCGGCTGCTACCCGGTGAGCATCGCCCGCTACCTGGCGGGCGAGCCCGAGCGCGTGAGCGCCGAGCAGCTGCTCGGCGGCGATGGCGTGGACGTGGTGATGGCCGGCGTGCTGCGCTTCGCCGGGGGCGTGATCGCTCAGTTCGACAGTGGCCTGGCGATGCCGGCGCGCCGCGGGCTCGAGGTGGTCGGCTCAACCGGCGTGCTGCGGGTGGCGGAGCCCTGGCTCCCACAGCCTGACGGCATCGAGTTGTGGCGCGAGGGCGCAGTGACCGCTGAGGTCATCCCGGTGCCGGCCGCCGACCCCTACGCGCTCGAGGTCGCCGACCTCGGCGCCGCCAGCCGCGGCGAGCGCGCGCCGCTGCTGGGCCGGGTCGACGCGATCGGCCAGTCGCGCACGCTCGAGGCGCTCTATGCCGCAGCCAGCGCCGGCAGCTCGGTCAGCCTCTGAGCGCCAGGCGAGCAGTCGTCTCGCGCGCGCTCGCAAACGCCCGCCGGGTGGTGGTGAGCGCGACGACGGTGAACAGAACCATCGCGAAGCCGACGATCAGCCACCACCCGGGGTGCGTCGCCCGCGCGAACGCGGGCCCGAACTGGACGCCGGAGGTGGTGCCGACGATCGCGCCGACGAGCGCGATCCCGATGGTCGCGCCGACCTGGCGGCTGGCGGAGGTGATCGCCGCGGCGACGCCGGCCTGCGCCGGTGGCATCCCGGAGATCGCGGTGTTGGTGATCGGCGGGTTCACGAGCCCCAGCCCGATCCCGAGGATCACGTAGGAGCCGAACAGCAGCCAGACCGAGGTGTGTGGCGTGATCGTCACCAGCAGCAGCGGAGCGACGCCCAGCGCGACCCCGGCGACCAGCAGCGGCCGGCGCGTCCCGATCCGCGCCACCAGCCGGCCGGTGAGCGGCGCGAACACGACCGTGAAGATGGCCAGCGGCAGCGTGTAGAGACCGGCGTCGAGCGCCGAGAGCCCACGCGCATCCTGCAGATACAGGGTGTTGAGGAAGAGGAACGCGCCGTAGCCGCCGAATGCGCACACGGCGCTGACGGCGGCGCCGCTGAACGGCGGGCTGCGGAAGAAGCGCACATCGACGAGCGGCTGGTGGCGGCGCAGCTCGTAGGGCACCAGCGCGGCGAAGGAGAGGATCGCCACGGCGAACAGCGCGAGGATCGTCACCGACGTCCAACCGTCGTCGTGCCCCTCGATGATCGCGTAGGTGAGGCTCGCCAGCCCGAGGATCACCAGCAGCTGGCCGACGGGGTCGGGTCGGCGCGGGTGCTCGGATCGCGACTCTGGCACGTAGATGGCCGTCAGCGCGCAGGCGATCAGGCCCACCGGGATGTTGACGAGGAACACGTAGCGCCAGCCGACCGTGGTCACCAAGACCCCGCCGAGCACCGGGCCGAGCCCCAGGCTGAGGCCGAACGCAGCGCTCCACAGGCCGATCGCCTTCGCCCGCTCGCGCGGGTCG
>JBOGYJ010000058.1:0-8308 GCA_050696795.1 Solirubrobacteraceae bacterium
GCGCCGCAGGTCGTGGGCGCCGCGCGCGACGTGCTGGCCTACGCGCGCGACGTGGCCCAGGTCGAGCTCGGCTCGGCGGTCGACAACCCGAGCGTGCTCGACGACGGGCGGCTGGTGTCGAACGGCAACTTCCACGGGATCCCGCTCGGCTTCGCCGCCGACTTCATGGCGATCGCGGCGGCGGAGGTCGGGGCGATCGCCGAGCGGCGCATCGACCGGCTGCTCGACGTGACCCGCTCGATGGGGCTGCCGGCGTTCCTCGGCGAGAGCCCGGGACTCGACTCTGGGCTGATGATCGCCCAGTACACCGCCGCCGCGCTGGTGGCGGAGAACCGCCGGCTGGCGGCACCGGCGAGCGTCGACTCGATCCCCACCTCCGGCATGCAGGAGGACCACGTCTCGATGGGCTGGAGCGCCGCCCGCAAGCTGCGTCAGACCTTGCAGAACCTGACGCGGATCCTGTCGGTCGAGCTGCTCTGCTCGGCACGCGCGCTGGCGCTGCGCGCACCGCTTGCGCCGGCACCAGCGACCGCCGCGGTCGCGGCGCTGGTCGACCCGCGCCCGGGGCCCGACCGCAGCCTGGCGCCGGAGCTCGCTGTGCTTACCGGGCTGGTCGACTCGGGCGCGGTCCTCGCGGCCGCCGAGGGCGCCATCGGGGCGCTCGAGTGAGCGCTGGAGTGAGCGCCGGAGTGAGCGCTGCTGCGCTTGCGCTGACGAGCGCCGCCGAGGTGCTGCGGCTGCCCGAGGAGGGGCTGGAGCGGCTGGCGCAGTCACGCGCGCACGAGCTCAGGCTCGAGCCGGGCGACGTGGTTCTGGAAGGCGAGCTGATTGCCGGCTTCGAGGCCGACGCGAGCTGCGCGCGCGTCGATTGCACAGGCTGCGCCGTGGTCCCTGGCTTCGTCGACTGCCACACGCACCTGCCGTTCGGCGGCTGGCGCGCGCAGGAGTACGCGCTCAAGGTCGCCGGCACCGATTACGCGGAGATCGCGCGCCAGGGCGGCGGCATCCGCGCGAGCGCGCGGGCGCTGGCCGAGTCCAGCGACCACCAGGTGCTCGGGCAGGCGCACGCGCTCGCCGTCGAGATGCTGCGCCACGGCACCACCACGCTGGAGTGCAAGAGCGGCTACGGACTCTCGGTCGAGGGCGAGCTGCGGGCGCTGCGCCTCGCCGGCCGGCTGCTCGATGAGCTGCCGCAGGCGGGCACGGTCACGGCGCTGCTCGCGCACGCGGTACCGGACGGGTTCACCGCCGCCAGCTGGATGGACGAGGTCGAGGGCATGCTCGACGCGCTGCAGGCGCAGACGCGCGCCACGGCGCTCGACATCTTCGTCGAGTCGATCGCCTTCTCCAATGCGGATCTGACCCGCATGGGGGGGCTCGCGCGTGAGCGCGGGCTGATGCTGCGCGCGCACGTCGAGCAACTGGGCGGGCACGGCTCGGTGCCGGTCGCGATCGCCGCCGGCGCCCGCTCGGTCGACCACCTCTCCTGCATGCCGGTCGGCGACATCCCGGCGCTCGTGGCCGCCGACTGCGCCGCGGTGCTGCTGCCGGGCGCCGAGTTCATCGGCGGCGAGCACGTGGCGCCCGGGCGCGAGCTGGCTGACGGCGGCGCCGTCTGCGTGCTCGCCACCGACCTCAACCCCGGCACCTCGCCGATCATCTCGATGCCGCTGATCGCCGGGCTGGCCGTGCGCCGCTACGGGTGGTCCGTGAAGCAGGCGCTGCTGGCCATGACCTTGAACGCCGCCTGGGTGCTGGGCCTCTCGGCCGAGACGGGCGCGCTCAGCGTCGGCCACCGCGGCGACGTGCTGCTGCTCGACGCGCCGGTCGCGCAGATCGCCTACCGCTTCGGACACAACCCG
This sequence comes from Solirubrobacteraceae bacterium, assembly GCA_050696795.1. Taxonomy (GTDB): domain Bacteria; phylum Actinomycetota; class Thermoleophilia; order Solirubrobacterales; family Solirubrobacteraceae; genus Palsa-465. The sequence continues at coordinate 1,863 of JBOGYJ010000058.1, forward strand.
GTGGCCGCGGTGATCATCGCCGGGCGGCCGGCGTGGGTGCGCGACGATCACGCCTGGCGGTTTGAGGAGGTCGAGCGGTTCGTGGAGACCGGGACATGACCGAGGTGTTCGTGGAGACCGGGACATGAGCGAGGTCACAAATGCCCCTCATGGGGGCCTTTCTGACCTCGGTCGCGCCGGGCGTCCGCAGATACCGGCGATGGTCAACGTCCACTCGCACGCCTTTCAGCGCGACCTGCGCGGCGCCGCCGAGCGGATCAGCGCGACCGCTAGAACCGACGATTTCTGGAGCTGGCGCGCGGCGATGTTCGAGACCGTCGCGCGGCTTGACCCCGACTCGATGCGCGAGGTCGCGCTGCGCGTCTATGCCGAGATGGTGAACGCCGGCTATGGCAGCGTCGGCGAGTTCCACTACGTCCACCACCAGCCCGACGGCACCCCCTACGAGGAGCGCAATGCGATGGCGATCGCAGTCGCCGAAGCGGCGGTCGAGGCCGGGCTCGAGATCGTGCTGCTGCCGGCCGCGTATCACCGCAACGGCTGGCGTGACGGCGCCGACTTGCCGCCCGAGCCGGGGCAGCGGCGCTTCTGCGACCCGGACGTGGAGACGTTCCTGGAGCGTGTCGAAGCACTGCGCGCCTGGGCATCCGGCCGCGCCGCAGTGCACGTCGGGATCGCCGCGCATTCCGTGCGCGCGGTGCCGGCGCCGTGGCTGTCAGCGATCGCGCAGTACGCCGAGCGCCACGACCTCGTGCGCCACGTGCACGCCCAGGAGCAGCCCCGCGAGCTCTGGGCTTGCCAGGCCGAGCACGGCTGCTCGCCGCTCGAGCTGCTCGCCGCCCACGGCTTCCTCGGCCCGCGGACCACGGTCGTGCACGCGATCCACGTCAGCGGCCACGACGTCGAGCTGCTGTCGCGCTCGCGCACGATCGTCGCCGCCTGCCCCACCACCGAGGCCAACCTCGGCGACGGCTTCCTGCCGGCGCTGCGCTACCGCGATGCCGGCGTGCGGCTGACGATCGGCTCGGACTCGAACGTGCGCGTCGATCCGTTCGAGGAGACGCGCGAGCTCGAGACGATGGCCCGGCGTCTGGGCGTCTCACGGAATGGGCTGCTGGCCCGGAGCGGCGACCTCTGGGGCCAGCTCGCCCGCGACGGCGCCGCCAGCCTCGGCGTCGGCGGCGAGCGGCGGTTCGCGGTCGACATGCGCCACCCCTCGATCAGAGGGGTGGCCGAATCGGATCTGCCCTACGCGCTCGCGACCTGCGCCGAGCCGGGCATCATCGCCCGCTGACCGCCATGGTGGTCGCAAATACGTCCCACACCTGTGTTTGCGACCCCGATGCAGCCCATCGCACCCGCAAGTCCGCTCAAGCGCCGAGCGCCGAGGACAGCGCCGTGGCGTGCTGTACCAGCAGCGCCCCGTAGCGCTCGATGTCGCCGTCGGCGGTGCGGTAACTCGGGGCGAGGATCGACAGTACGGCCACGATCTCCTGCTGGTAATCGCGGACGGGAACAGCGACCGAGGTGATGTCGGGCTCGAGCGACCCACGGCTGACGGCGTAGCCATCAGCCGAGACCATGCCGGCCAGCGCCGCACCCATGGAGGTGCCGATACGCGGGATCGTGCGGCCGCTCCAGGCCGTGGTCTGGACGCGCTGGTCGCCGGCTACCTGACGCAGGTACAAGGCACGGTCGTGGTCGACCGCGACCCCGAGGTTGGCGGTCTCGCCGGTCTCCCGCGCGAGCGCGACCAGATGCCCGCCGGCGAGCTCGTAGAGCGGCTCGCCGCGCAGGACCACCGCAGCCATCTGCATCAACCCGAGGCCCGGCCGGTAGGAGCCCTGCTCGTCGCGGTGCACGAGCCCGCGCTTCACCAGCGTCGCCAAGAGCCGCGAGGCCGTAGCGGGCGAGAGCCCGGCCGCGCGCGCAAGCTCGCTCAGCGAGCCGCCGCCGTGGCCGCGCTCGGTTACCGCGCCCAGCAGCTCGAAGGCGCGGTCAACCGTGCGGGTCGAGCCGGCCGCGGGGGCGATGCGCGGGTCTGCGGAGCCGGGCGTCATTGACTGGGACCGCCAGCGAATCTACCATTGGATGGAATACCTTTCCACTGAATAAAAAGGAGAGTGAGGAGCTCACAGATGACGGCGGATGCTCTGAGCGCTACACCGCCCGGCCAAGCAGCGGCGCGGCCGGGCGATACCAGGTTCGACGATGTGCCGACCGGCGAGGAGTGGCACTCGCCGCTCTACGCGATGGCCTGCCGTCAGTTCGCGCGCGCTGCCGACGTGCTGGCGCTCGATGACGAGGTGCGCACGCGGCTGCTCGAGCCGCGGCGCTCGCTGGTCTGCAACTTCCCGGTGAAGATGGACTCGGGCGAGGTCCACAACCTCACCGGCTACCGCGTCCAGCACACGCTGACGATGGGCCCGACCAAGGGCGGCCTGCGCTTCGCGCCCGATCTCGGCTTCGGCGAATGCGCCGCGCTGGCGATGTGGATGACCTGGAAGTGCTCACTGGTGGGGCTGCCCTATGGCGGCGCCAAGGGCGGAGTGCGCTGCGATCCCTACACGCTGTCGCTTGGCGAGATGGAGCGGATCACACGGCGCTTCGCGACCGAGCTGCTCCCCGTCATCGGGCCCGACGTCGACATCCCGGCGCCCGACATGGGCACCGGCGAGCGCGAGATGGCATGGATCTACGACACCTACTCACAGTCGGTGGGCTATGCCGTACCGGCGGTCGTGACCGGCAAGCCGGTGGCGCTCGGCGGGACGATCGGCCGCCAGAGCGCGACCGGGCTCGGCGTCGTGTTCGCGATCGAGTCCATGTTCGAGGAGCTCGAGTGGGCGCTGCCGGAGCGCAGCTTCGTGGTGCAGGGCTTCGGCAACGTCGGCTCGGTCGTCGCCCAGGAGCTGCACGCGCGCGGGGCCAAGGTCGTCGCCGTCTCAGACATCCGCGGCGCGATCACCAACCCGCACGGGCTCGACATCCCCGCCGTGATGCACTGGGTCTCGGAGAACCAGTTCCTGGAGGGCTACCCGGAGGCGGAAGCGATCGACGGCAAGGCGATCCTGGAGCTCGAATGCGACGTGCTGGTCCCGGCCGCGCGCGAGGAGCAGATCACCGACCTCAACGCCGACCGGCTCAGGTGCAAGATGATCGTCGAGGGCGCCAACGGCCCGACGACACCAGCCGCCGACCGCATCCTCGCCGAGCGCGAGATCGTCGTCGTGCCCGACATCCTCGCCAATGCCGGCGGCGTGATCGTCAGCTACTTCGAGTGGGTGCAGAGCCACCAGAAGTACAGCTGGGACGCGCTCGAGGTGCGCGAGCGGCTGCGCGCGCAGATGCGCGACGCCTTCTCCCGCGTACGGGCCACGGCCGACCAGCTAGGGGTCGAGAACCGCACGGCGGCGCTCGCCAGCGCGATCGCCCACGTGTCCGAGGCCGCCAAGCTCCGCGCGATCTATCCGTAAGCACACAGACCCTGGAAGGCGTCGCATGACTGAAGCCCTCTCCTCGCAAACCCGACTTGGTGCGCCCCCGCGCTGCCGTGGATGGCAGCAGGAAGCGGCGCTCTGCATGCTCGAGAACAACCTGCATCCCGACGTGGCCGAGAATCCCGCCGAGCTGATCGTCTACGGCGGCATCGGCAAGGCCGCGCGCAACCAGGCGTGCCTGGAGGCGATCAGGCGCGAGCTGATGGCGCTGGAGGACAACCAGACGCTGCTCGTGCAGTCGGGTAAGCCGGTGGCGGTGTTCGAGACCCACGAGCAGGCGCCGCGCGTGCTGATCGCCAACAGCAATCTGGTTGGCCAGTGGGCCACCTGGGAGACCTTCCGCGAGCTCGACGCGGCCGGGCTGATGATGTACGGGCAGATGACGGCGGGCTCGTGGATCTACATCGGCTCGCAGGGGATCCTCCAGGGGACCTACGAGACGTTCGCGGCGGCCGCCCGCAAGCGCTTTGGCGGGGACCTGCGCGGGCGCCTGGTCCTGACCGCGGGGCTCGGCGGCATGGGTGGCGCGCAGCCGCTGGCGATCACCATGTGCGGAGGCACCGCGCTGTGCGTCGAGACCGACCTGCAGCGGATCGAGCGGCGGATCGCCAGCGGTTATCTGGACGATCGCGCCGCTGACCTCGATGACGCGCTGGTGCGGCTGGGCGAGGCCGCTCGAGAACAGCGGGCGCTCTCGATCGGGCTGCTCGGCAACGCCGCCGAGGTCCTGCCCGAGCTCGTGCGCCGCGGTGTGCACGTCGATGTCGTCACCGATCAGACCTCGGCGCACGATCCTTTGAACGGCTACATCCCAGCCGGGCTGACGATGGAGCAGGCGGAGGCGCTGCGGGCGTCCGACCCCGACGAGTACCTCCGCCGGGTCGGCGAGAGCGTGCTCACGCACGTCGGCGCGATCCGCGCGCTGCAGCAGGCCGGCGCCGAGGCGTTCGACTATGGCAACGCGCTGCGCGGGCTCGCGTTCGAGCACGGGGATACCGACGCCTTCTCCTACCCCGGGTTCGTGCCCGCCTACGTGCGCCCGCTGTTCTGCGAGGGCAAGGGCCCGTTCCGTTGGGTCGCACTCTCAGGAGACCCGCAGGACATCCACCGCACCGACGCCGCGATCCTCGAGCTGTTCGGCGACCAGGAGCACATCGCTCGCTGGCTCCGGCTGGCCCGCGAGAAGGTCAAGTTCCAGGGGCTGCCCTCGCGGATCTGCTGGCTCGGCTATGGCGAGCGCCACCTCGCGGGGCTGCGCTTCAACGAGATGGTCGCCGCGGGCGAGCTCAAAGGGCCGATCGTGATCGGGCGCGACCACCTAGACGCCGGCTCGGTCGCCTCGCCGCAGCGCGAGACCGAGTCGATGCTCGACGGCTCCGACGCGGTCGCCGACTGGCCGATCCTGAACGCCCTGCTGAACACCGCCTGCGGCGCCAGCTGGGTGTCGGTGCACCAGGGCGGCGGCGTCGGCATGGGCAAGTCGATCCACGCCGGACAGGTGGTGGTTGCCGACGGCAGCCCGCTGGCTGCCGACCGGCTTCGACGCGTACTCACCGCCGACCCCGGGATAGGCGTGGTCCGCCATGCCGACGCCGGTTACGAGCGGGCCGTCGAGGTCGCGCGCGAGCACGGGATCAGAATGCCGATGCTGAAGGAGTGAGCGTCGCGGGTAAGAAACGTGGCGCCGGCGACACAAACGTAGGTGTGTCGAGAGCCATGAGACATCTGCACCGGCAGCCATCGCCGCGCTCAATCGTGGACTGGCGGATCGCGCGGCTGCGCGAGGCCGGTTTCGAGCGTGCGCTGGCCGTAGCGCTGGCCGGCGACGGCCGCTGGGACCTGCATCAGCTGCTCGAGCTCGTCGACCGCGGCTGCGAACCCGAGCTGGCGGCGCGGATTCTCGCGCCCCTGGATGGCGAACGGCCGCTGTGACGCGGGCCATCGAAAAATCGCCGGTGAAGGTTGCGGGCGGCATCGATGCCGAGTCGAGCACTTGGCTGGAGCGCCTGCACGGGCCCGAAGCGCAGCGCCAGGCGGCGATCGGCCAGCTGCACGCGCTGCTGCTGCGAGCCGCCAGATTCGAGCTGGGGCGCAGACGGGCGAGCGCCCCGCAGCTGCGCGGAGGCGACCTCGACGACCTGGCCCAGCAGAGCGCCGACGACGCGCTGGTCGCGCTACTCGGCAAGCTCGACGACTTCCGCGCCGAGAGCCGCTTCACGACCTGGGCGTACAAGTTCGCGCTGTACGAGGCTGCGGCCAAGATGCGCAAGCGGGCTTGGCAGGGCCGCGAGGTGCCGCTGAGTGCAGAGGCTTGGTCTGCGCTCGCCAGCGGGCGAGCGCAGCAGCCGCATAGCAGCGCCGAGATGACCGAGCTGCTCGCGGCGCTGCGCGAGGAGTTGGAGCAGCGGCTGAGCCCACATCAGCGCGAGGTGCTGGTCGCCCTGGCCCTGAACGAGGTACCGATCGACCTGCTCGCCGAGCGGCTCAACACGACCCGCGGCGCGCTCTACAAGACGCTGCACGACGCCCGCGCCAAGCTGCGCGCCGGACTGAAGGCCCGCGGCCTGAGCCCGTCGTTTGCGCAGGAGGAACAACGATGAGCCGCCGCGCCGGGCGCAACGATCCGCTGCTGTGGCTGCGATTGCTCGGACCGGCGGACGCGGAGATCAGCTGTGAGGAGTGCTTCGAGCAACTCGACCGCTTCGTCGAGCTCGAGCTCGCGGGCACCGATGCGGAGGCGGCGGTCCCGGGGATGCGCGCGCACCTGCTCGGATGCTCGGCGTGCGCGGAGGACCACGACAGCCTGCGGGCACTGTTGCTCGCCGAGGCGGGACACGGCCGGTGAGCATCCTCGAGCGTGAGGCGGTCGAAGGCGCGCGGGCACCGATCGACCAGGCGGCCGCCGAGCAGGCGGCACGCGAGCTGCTGATCGCGCTGGGCGCCGAT
>JBOGYJ010000059.1:0-46411 GCA_050696795.1 Solirubrobacteraceae bacterium
GAGGGTGATCTTCGTGCTGGCGCCACTCGCCTTCTTGCTTGCGCCGCTCGCGACCTGTGAGAGCGCTAACAACATGGCGAACACCAAGACCAGCACTGCCATGCTCCACTGCCATTTACGCACTAAGAAAACGGTCACTGCCTTCACATCCTCTCTTCACTCGTTTGAACTGTGACTACGCGTAAGACCTACAGCCGGGAACTCCTGACCTCTACCGCATCGACACCCCCGACGCCGTCGACAGGGCCCCGGCAAGCATCGAGCTATGGGCTCGTGGAAGCATCACCTCAGCCCTTCACCGCCCCGGCCGTGAGGCCATCAGCGATGTAACGCTGCGCTACCACGAGCAGCACTCCGGCCGGCACCAGCGCGACCGCGGCCGAGGCCATCACCGCGCCCCAGTCGGTGGAGTAGTTGCCGAGGTACGTGTAGATCCCCAGCGTGATCGGCTCGATGCCCGACCCGTTGAGAACCGTCAGCGCAAAGATGAAGTCGCCCCAGCCGGCGAGGAAGGCGAACACAGCCACCGTCACGATCGCGGAGCGGCCGAGTGGGATCACGACCAGGCGGAAGATCTGCCACTCGGTCGCGCCGTCGGCTCGGGCGGCATAGATGAGCTCGTTGGGGAGGCCGAAGAAGAACGCCCGCAGCACCAGGATCGCGAAGGGGATCGCGTAGGTGCCATCGGCGAGGATCAGGCCCGGGTAGCTGTTCAGCAGGTGCACCCAGTGAAAGACGATGAAGAGTGAGGTGGCCAGCACGATCGACGGCACGATCTGGGCCACGATCAGCGAGCTGACGAGCACGATCGCCACCCGCAGCCGGTACTTGGAGAGCGCGTAGGCCGCCGGTACCGCCACGACGAGCGCCAGCAGCGCGGTGCCGACTCCGACGATCAGGCTGGTGACGATGTGCCCGGTCTGTTCCTGGAATACGGCGCTGTAGTTGGCCGTTGTGGCGGCGTGGGGCAGCCAGTAGTAGTTGCCACTGAACAGCGTCTGCGTCGACTCGAACGAGCCGACAACGATCGCGTACACGGGGAAGAGCACGATCACCAGTGCGATCAGTGCGGCCACCATGCACAGCGTGCGGCGTGACAGCTTCTTCTGCGCGCTGGTCATCCTGACGACCCCGAGCTGCGACGCAGCGAGTCCCGGCTCAGCCAGAGATAGATCGGCGCGCAGATCATCGCAAGCACCAGCAGCACGTTGTTGAGCGCGGCACCCTCGCCGAACGAGAAGACCTGGAACGAGAGGTTGTAGGACCAGGTCGTGATCAGCTGGGTGGCGTTGGCAGGACCGCCGCCGGTCAGGCCGATCACGAGGTCAAACACCTTGACGGTGAAGACGAAGCCGAGCAGGAAGGTGACCTCCACGACCGGGAGGATCATCGGGAAGATCACCAGGCGCAGCCGCTGCCAGGCCCCGGCCCCGTCGATCGCAGCCGCCTCCTTGATCTCCTCGGGAATGTCCTGGAGTGCGCTGTAGAGCAGCATCGTGAAGAACGGGATGCCGAGCCAGATGTTCGCGATCAGGATCGTCCAGAAGGAGATGTGCGGGTCGTCCAGCCAATCGATCGGGTGACTGGCAAGCCCGACGTCCATCAGCAGCTGGTTGATGGCTCCGCCCTCGTACTGGAACAGGAACTTGAAGATCACGCCGCTGACGATCAGCGGCACCAGCCACGGCACGATGATCAGCGAGCGCGCGATCGTGCGGCCCGGGAAGGTGAGCGTGAACAACAACGCCAGGGAGAAGCCGATGACGAATTGCCCGAACAGTGACCCGACGGTGAACTCGAGCGTGCGGAAGATCGCATCGCGGCTCGTCGGGTCGTTGATGATGAACTTGTAATTTGCGAGCCCGGCGCCGGGGGAGAAGAAGTGAGAGAGCGTTGCCGGGGTGACGTTCTCAAAGCTCAACAGCACGTTGTAGACGATGGGCAGCGCGAAGGCGAAGAGCAGATACGCGATCGCCGGCGTGAGGAACAGCCACGCCGCCAGGCGCTCCTTACTTCGGGCAGACAGCCGTCCAGACGAAGTCGGCCCGTGGCCGCCGACGGCTTCGTGCGAGCTGCCGCCCTGCGGCTGTGGTGGCGTCGGCCCCGTTGCGACCTGCATGGTCATTTGTCGCGATGCCGCGCCTGTCGCGTCCGCCTGCATCTATTCGTCCTCGTCCGCCAGCGTCCGCAGCTCGCCGCCCTCGCGCAGGAAGACCGGGATCCGCTCGAGCGGCGCCTGGGCGGTGATCCAGCCGCTTGCGGTGACGGTCTCGCCCGTCCAGGCGTCGAGCCACCGCGCTCCCACCGGCAGATAGACGCTGCGGTCGCGCGTGCCCTGCGTGACGACCGGTGCGACGAGCACGTCCGGGCCGAGCATGAACTGATCGCTGATCCCCCAGGCGGCTGCATCGTCGGGGAACTCGAGGAACAGCGCGCGCATTGGCGGAATGCCGGTCGTGCTGGCCGTGGCCATCAGCTTCATCACGTACGGCCGGATGCGTTCGCGCAGTTGCAGTTGCTGACGGATCAGCTCATACGCGTGGTCACCGAAGGACCACACCTCGTTGGGCGCTCCGGTCTGGGCGGAGCCAACGAGCGGGCCCGGCTCACGCACGCCGTGCAGCCTGAAGAGCGGGCAGAAGGCGCCGAACTGAAACCAGCGCACCACGAGCTCGCGGAAGTAATCCGACGTCGGATCGCCGTGCCTGAAGCCTCCGATGTCGGTCGTCCACCAGGGGATCCCCGAGATCCCCATGCTCAGCCCGGCGGGGATCTGCGCGGCAAGGGCCTCGAAGGTGGAATCGATGTCGCCAGACCAGACAGCGGCGCCGTAGCGCTGACTGCCTGCCCAGGCGGAGCGACAGAGCAGCACCACGTCGTCGATTCCGCTCGCCTGTAGGCCCTCGTAGAAGCCACGAGCGTTTTCACGCGGATAGACGCCCTGCACCTCGGCCCCGTCGCCGAGGTGGTAGCGGGCGCCGCTCGGCTTGTCCGCCAGGATCTCCGGCTCGCAGGCGTCGAGCCAGAAGGCGTGGATTCCATAGCGCCCGTAGCCCTCGCTGATCTTCTCCCAGACGTAATCGCGAGCCGCCGGGTTCGTGGCGTCGTAGTAGCGCATGAAGACTTGACCATCGGTGCCCTTGTCCCAGAACGCGAGGTGCAGAGGGAGTCCGTTCATGTCGCGCACGAGCAGGCCGTTGCGGTCCATCTCGGTGTAGTTCTCGCTGTTCGGGTTGACGGTGGGCCAGACCGAGACCATCAGCTCGACGCCAAGCTCGCGCAGCTCGTCCACCATCGCCTGCGGGTCCGGCCACTCCGATGAGTCGAACCTCCACTCGCCCTGTCGCGTCCAGTGGAAGTAGTCACAGACGATCACCGCCAGGGGTAGGCCGCGGCGACTGTATTCACGTGCGACCTCGAGCAGTTCCTCCTGGTCGCGGTAGCGCAGCTTCGACTGCCAGAAGCCCGAGGCCCAGTCCGGCAGCATCGGCGGCAGACCGGTCGCCTGGGCGTAGTGGCTGATGATGTCGGCGGGCGCCGGTCCGGTGGTCACCCAGTAGTCGATCTGGTGAGAAGCCTCCGCCACCCACCGCGTGCCGTTGGTCCCAAGCTCGGCACGGCCGACCCCGGGCATGTTCCACAGAAACCCATAGCCCCGACTGGACAGGACGAACGGTATTGACACTTCGGTGTTGCGCTGGACGAGCTCGACGACGGCGCCCTTCTGGTCGAGCAGCCCGTGCTGGTGCTGGCCAAGTCCGTAGAACCGCTCCTGGGGATGTGCGTCGAAGGCGACCTCGCATCCGAAGAGGTCGCCTCCGGCCGGGCGGTAGCGACGCTGAGCGGGAGACGTGAAGTGCGGCACGTGTTCGCTCAGAAGAACGGTGCCGTCGGCGCGCGAAAAGCGTACGAGCGGTGGGAACCACGTGAAGCGGTCCTCCTCGTTCTCGTAGACCTCGACCACCAGGTCACCGTTGCGAAGGCTGGCGCGGCCGCGCGCGAGCTCGACCTCGACGTCAGCGGCCGGGGTTCCACACAGGGCGCTACCGGGGGTCTCGGCGATCGCGGCAGCGATCGTGGAACGCACACGGGCACCGCTGGGTCCCCATGCTTCGACTTGCAGAACTTCACCGCTCTCGAAAACGGTGAAGCCCGTTGCTGTCGCTACGAAGCGTGCCACTTCGCCATCCCCGGGAGCCAAGTGTGAAAAGCCCGCGAAGCGCTTCGCTCGGATCTGGCGCTGCGGTCCACTTCCAGCCTGGGCCGACGTGCACGCTGGTGCGCGAAAATGCGACGATGCGCCCTCGGGGTGAGCGTTATTAGCGATAACATCAGCATTCCTCTCCCCCATGCCGAAACGCTCCTCTAGTCGAAGCGCTTCGATCTGGTGCGCCGGAAAGTACCAAGATCTCCGTGTTGAAGTCAAGGCTGTGTCTCACTCGTGCGCGGGATCGGCGGGTTAGGCGGCGGTGGCAGAATTGATCACGATGACATCGACGAAGCCAGCCACGATGGCGGAGATCGCCGAGCGCGCTGGCGTCGCTTTGAGCACCGTCTCCTACGTGCTGAGCGGGAAGCGCCCGGTCTCACCGAAGATGCGCGAGCGCGTGATGGCGGCGATCGTGGAGCTCGACTATCGACCGCATGGGCCGGCGCGTGCCCTGGCGAGTGGGGCCTCACACACGATCGCCCTGTTCATGCCCTCACCGCAATGGCAGGTGCTGCCCATACACCAGACCTTCGTGGCCGGCGCCACACAGGCGACAAGCGCAGCCGATTATGCGTTGCTGCTCTCCACGGCCGCGACCGATCCGGAGACGATCGCCCAGGTCGTCGCGCGGGGACGCGCCGACGGCGTGATCCTGATGGAGACGCTGGTCGATGACAGGCGCGTCGCGCGTCTCCAGAAGGACGACCATCCATTCGTCCTGATCGGGCGCACCGGCGAGAACAGCGGCATCAGCTACGTCGACATGGACTTTGGTGCGGCGGTTGAGACCGGGCTTGCCCACCTCGCCCGCTTGGGGCATACCTGCGTCGCGCTCTTCAACTTCCCGCCGGAGCTGCTCGACGCCGGGCTGACGGCAGCGTTCATCGCCCGCGATCGGTTCGAGCAACGGGCCCTGGAACTGGGGATCCGCGGCATCCACCTGCCCTGCTCGCACGAGCCGCACGAGGCATTCTCCGTCGCCGCACGTCTGCTGCGGTCGGAGCCCGACTGCACCGCCGCGCTGACGACGGGCTGGCAGTTCACCGGCCTGCTCAGCGCGCTGCGCGCAGCCGACAAGCGCGTGCCCGAAGACTTCTCGGTGATGGGAGTCATTGCCGCCCAGTTCGCCGAGATGCTCACGCCGTCACTCACGGGCATCGAATGGCCCGCGTTCCAAGCCGGGAGGATGGCTGCCGAGTTGCTGATCGAACATCTCGGCGTGCGGGACGCTCCAGCTCGCCAGATTCTCGTGCCCGCGGAACTGGTGGTCAGAGAATCCACCGGGCCGGCGCCGCGAAGCCGGACACCGGGGTCACGCTCCCGGCTGCGACGTCCCACGCCGGCGTAGGCGGCGCCGGTGAGCCGGAGCATCACCAGCATGTGGTGCTCAGTTCTGGTGCGCCGCCGGGCTAGCCCGTGGCCGTGACGGCCGTCGCACTCCGCGCGAAGGGCGCCGCGACGAGCCGCCCCGGAAGCTCGATCTGGTTCTGTATCGGACATGCCCGATCAGACCATCGATCGCGCCCAGCGCAATGTTGCCCTGCTGGTGGCCGGGGTCTTCTTCATGGAGATGCTCGACGGCACGATCGTCACGACCTCGGCGCCGAAGATTGCGCACGCGCTGCACGTCTCGGTTGGCAGCATCGCGCTGGTGATCACCGCCTACCTGGTGACCCTGGCGGTGTTGATCCCGCTGAGCGGCTGGATGGCCGCGCGCTTTGGCGGGCGGGCGACGTTCCTGGCGGCGATCGCGATCTTCACGGCCGCCTCGGTGGGCTGTGCGGTATCGACAAGCTTCCCCGAGCTCGTCGTGCTGCGCGTGCTGCAGGCGCTTGGTGGCGCAATGATGGTGCCGGTCGGCCGGCTGCTGGTGCTCTCACGCGCCGATGCGTCCAACCTCATGCGGCTGACCAGCCTGCTGGTCTGGCCCGGGCTGATCTCGCCGGTGGTGGCGCCGCTGTTGGGTGGCGTGATCACGACCTATGCGAGCTGGCACTGGTTGTTCCTGATCAACCTGCCGCTCGGGATCGTGGCGCTGCTGATCGCGTGGCGCATCGTGCACCCACCGGCGCTGCCGGAGCCTGGTCGGCTCGACCTGGTCGGGCTGGGGCTCACCAGCACTGGGCTCGGGGGCCTCACGTTCACCGCCGATCTGCTGGCCAAGTCCAACACCGACTGGCTGCTGATCGCCGCGATCGGCGTGCCGGCGCTGCTGCTGTTCGCGGCGTCGCTGGTGCATCTGATGCGCGCCGAGGCACCGCTGGTCGAGCTGCGTCTGACCCGCATCCACACCTTCCGCTCCGCGCTCACCGGTTCGGTCTTCCACTGGACGGCGCTGAACGCCGCTCCCTTCCTCGCGCCGCTGCTGTTCGAGGAGGTCTTCCATTGGAGCGCCGTCAAGGCGGGCTCGGTTGTGCTCTTCATCTTCCTTGGCAACGTCGGCGCGAAGACGGTCACGACCTATCTCTACTCGCGCCTTGGGTTCAAGCCCGTACTGATCGCCTCGACCGCCGCGCTCTCGCTCTCGCTGGTCCTGCTCGGGCTGGCCGGCACCTCGACGCCGATCGTCGTGCTGGCGTTGATCCTGCTGCTCAGCGGCATCGGCCGCTCGGTCGGCGCGACGGGCTATTCGACGGTGATCTTCAGTGACATCCCCCAGGCAGAGATGCGCCATGCCAACACCCTGGTGATCACGGTCCAGCAGCTCGGAGCCAGTTGGGGCGTGGCCGCCGGCGCGATCGCACTGCGGCTCGGCAACCCGATCGGCAATCTGTTCGGCGCGGCGTCCGGCAGCCACACCGCCTACACCGTCGCGTTCGTGCTGGTGGCCTGCCTGGCGCTGGCGGCGACGCTCGAGGCGCTGCGCATGCACCCGAGCTCCGGCGACGCTCTGCGTGGAGCCCGCGCGCCGGCCGCTGAGCCGCAGCCGGCAGGCCGCTGAGAAGTTGCCCCGGCCACGTGGGGCGCCAGCCACTCCAGCGGGATGGTCGAGCGCGGGGCGGGTTAGCATCGGGCTGTGCTCAGCGTCTGTCTGCCCACCGCCAAGGCTGCAGGTCTCGTCGGACCTTTGCCCGACATCGAGCTGCTGGTCTGGGACGGCACGACCGTCGCGCCCGCTGGTATCGAGCGCACCGAGTTCGTGGTCCTCAGGCACGGCTCCCCGTACACCGAGATCATGGCGGCTATGCCGCAGTTACAGGTCGTGCAGGCGATCAGTGCCGGTATCGACTACCTGCTCGGACTGATCCCGGCGGGCGTGACGCTCTGCGACGGCCGTGGCATCCACGGTGGTCCGGTCTCCGAGCTGATCCTCGCGGGGATTCTCGCCAGCCTGCGTGAGCTGCCGGGCTTCGTCAGGGCACAGGAGCGGCGCGAGTGGAATGAGCGCGGCACCGACGAGCTGGCCGGCAAGCGCGTGTTGATCGTCGGCGCCGGCGACCTCGGCGAGCAGACCGCCCGCCGTCTGCGCGCCTTCGACGCCGAACCGGTGATGGTCGGCCGCAGCGCCCGTGAGGGTGTGCACGGGACCGACGAGCTGCCGGCGCTGCTGCCATCGGCGGACATCGTCGTGCTGGTGGTCCCGATCACCGACGAGACCCGTCACATGGTCGATGAGACGTTCCTGGCGAGCATGCGCGACGGCGCGCTGCTGGTCAACACCGCCCGCGGCCAGGTCGTCGTCACAGAGGCGCTGATCCCCGAGCTCGAGTCCCGCCGCCTGCGCGCCGTCATCGACGTCACCGATCCCGAGCCATTGCCCTCGAACCATCCGCTGTGGCGTGTGCCCAACCTGCTGTTGACCCCGCACGTCGGCAGCGCGGTTCCCAGCTACCTGCCTTCCGCCTACGCGCTCGTGCGCGAGCAGATCGGCCGCCACAGCCGCGGCGAGCCGCTGGAGAACGTGGTCGACGGCGCGTACTGATCGCGCGAGCCGGCTACTGAGCGCCGTGCGCGGTTGCCTTCAGCGCCTGCAGCGTCGTCAGCTCGAACTCGCTCAGCGGTCGCGAGCCGCGGCGGGTCGGGTCCCACGCCACCAACACCGACTGTCCGTCGGCGGCGAGCTCACCGTCAGAGCGGAAGATCTGCTGTGAGACGGTGACGCTCGAGCGCCCGATCGCCTCCACCTGCAGTGTCACCTCGACGTAGCGGTGGCTGAGGGGGATCTCGCGCCGATAGTTGAGCTCGACCCGTGCCAGCACGAACGCGCCCTTCTGCGGCATGGGCAGCGTCGTGATCATCGCCATGCGCGCCTCCTCGAGCAGCTCGTGGTAGACGGCCTGGTTGAGGTGGCCGAGCGCGTCCATATCACCCCAGCGCAGGGCGACGCGATAGCGGCCGGCTTGAGTCTGCTGCGCTCCTGTGACGGACACGTCGTGCTGCCTTCCCCTAGATTCCGGTAAACGTGGAGCTCCTAACGGAAGCACATCAGCCCGACCCGATGGTCGCCGCGCTCCCCGGGGGGAGGCTATTCAGCATCGTGCGGCGTCCGTTCCTGGCCGACTGTGCTCCTTCCGGGCGGATTCGCCTGGACGCACTCGCTCGCTGGATGCAGGATGTCGCCTTTGCCGACGTCGAAGAGGCCGGGCTCGATCGGATCGCGAGCTGGGTGCTGCGCCGTCACCGCATCAGCGTCGCGCGCTTCCCCCGGTTTGGCGAGCGCTGCGCGGTTCAGACGTTCTGCAGCGGCATCGGCCGGATGTGGGCCGAGCGGCGCACGACCGTGTCGCTCGCCAACGCGGACGGCAGCGCCGGCGAGACGATGGTCGAGGCCCTGGCGCTGTGGGTACACCTCGATCCCGAGCGCAGGCTGCCGAGCCCGGTCACCGAGGCCGAGCTCGAGGTGTACGGCTCGTCGATCGGCGATCGCAGGGTGGCGGCGCGTCTGCGGCACCCGCGTCCCGAGCATGTCCAGGACGAATGGCGCTGGCGCTTTCATCGCACCGATGCCGACATCGCCGATCACGTCAACAACGCGGCCTACTGGGAGCCGCTCGAGGACGAATTGCTGGGAGCGCCCCAGGAGCTCCGGCAGGTCGACGCGGAGCTGGAGTTCCGCACGCCGGCCCAGCCCGGCCCGATGCTGATCCTCGCCAGCGGCGGGCGTCGTTGGATCACCGATCCTGAGAGCCGAGAGATCTACGCATCAACGGTGTTGATGCACACGCGGCCGTAAGTGGGAGAACAACAGGCCAAAAAGTCTGGACGGTTGGCTAAAGCCAGCCGCCGGCTTGACCGATTCCATCTGTACAAACCTCGGGCAACGAACGGGGAGGCAGGGATGAGTCCAGAACGCGCACAGGCCTACCGCCGTGTAATTCATACGCTCACCGAGCTGGGTCCGGCGAAGCTTCAGCCGGCCGAGCAGGAGCGCATCCGCTACACCGCGGACAGCCTCGTCCTCTGCGCCGACCTGTTCGAGGATGACGCCGCGCGCGACAGCCTCGAGGACACCGAGTTGCTGTTCGAGGTGCTGGTTCAGAGCGGGCGCTGGGAACGCGTCACCGCCGATCAGTTGGTCGAGGATCTGCGCGCCTGCGGTCCCGAGCTTCCGCTCGACCTCTCCGCCGCGGTTTCACGCGCCGCCTGAAGGTGGTGGCGCAGGTCCGCTGACCTGCGCCCACCTTGTCGCTTAGCCGAGCAGCGACCTGAGCGCCTCCAGGTCGGCGTCGCTCGGCTTCCAGTGCGCCGCCGAGGCGTTGCTCTCGAGCTGCGAGGCCCGGGTCGCGCCGGTGATCACGCTCGACACAGAGGCCTGCATCAGCAACGCGCCGATCGCGACATCGGTCAGTGGCACTTCGCGCCGCTGCGCGTACTCGGTCAGCGCCTCCACCAACTGCCACTGCTCGTCGGTGGCGATCTGCTCGCGCTTTGACAGCCGCGCTCCCTCCGGCGCCGCCTGGTCGCGGTGGTACTTGCCGGTCAGGAGCCCGGAGGCGAGCGGGTAGTACGGGATGAAGGCCAACTCCAACTCCTCGCACAGCGGCAGCACGTCGCTTTCGGGCTCGCGGTGCAGCAGGCTGTACTGATTCTGGATCGCGGTGAAGCGGGTGAGGCCGCGCTGTGCCGCGGCGTGCTCGGCGTCGCGGATCTGGGCGACGCTGAAGTTCGAGGCGCCGATCGCGCGCACCTTGCCTGCCTTGACGAGCTCATCGAGACCCGCGAGCGTGTCGCCGATCGGGGTCACGCCATCGGGACGGTGGTACCAGTAGAGGTCGATCACGTCGGTCTGCAGGCGCCGCAGCGAGCTCTCGGCGGCGTGACGGATGTAGTCGGGGGCGCCGCGCGGCCCGCTCCAACCGTCGCCGACGTCCATCCCGAACTTGGTGGCGAGCACGACCTCGTCGCGCCGGCCACCGAGGACCTTGCCGATGAACTCCTCGCTCTTGGTGTTGCCGTAGCGATCGGCGGTGTCGAGGAAGGTGATCCCGTGAGCGATCGCGCCGTCGATCACGTTACGCGTGCCCTCGAGGTCGAGCCGGCCGCCGAACTGATTGCATCCGAGGCCGACGACCGATACCTGGATGCCGCTGTGCCCGAGCGGGCGCGTCTCGATGTTGGTCATTCGAGGATGCTCGCATGTGGAAGCCCTCGACCGCCGCTCTTACCCGGACCTGGCCGCGGCACGTCCGAGCCTGAAGCCGGATTATCGACGGCTACAATGCCTTTGCTGCAGGTGGTCGCGCGTGGAACACGGCGCGGAGCACCGCGTCACAACAAATCCGGCGGCGTTTGGTTTAGCTTGTATTCAAGCTCGGTAGGGATCCCCGGTACGCGGGGGCGGCCCTATCCGCCGCCGACAAACGACTCTCTGATCCAGTGCTACCGACTCGCTACCAGCCCTCGATGGACAAGCTCGCGGAGTTCATCCGCAAGCACCCGTGGTGGCAGTGGCTGACCCGCACGCCGTTCTCGGCGAAGATGACCAAGTACGCGCTCAGCTCGGCGATCGCCTTCGGCCTCTCGAACCTCGCCTTCGCGTTCTGCTACTGGCTCGGCTGGGGAACCACCGTGCCCTCGGTCATCGCCTTCTTCGCGGCGGCGATCCCGAACTGGATCATGAACCGCCGCTGGGCCTGGCAGCAGACCGGCCGCGCGCCAAGGAAGCAGATTATCTCCTACGCGGCCGTGTCCGCGGTCGTACTGCTGGTCACGGCCTACTCGACCGGCCGGGTCAACCACTGGGTCAAGTACGACATCAACGTCGCCAACCACCAGGGGCTGCGCTTGCTGATCGTGACGGCCGCCTTCGTGATCATCAACGTGGTGCTGTTCTTCGCCAAGTTCGCGGTCTATGAGTACCTGATCTTCCCGGGGCGTCGTCGCGGTGCAGACAGGCGGCGCCCTGACGACGACGAGGGCCCACGCTCGGGCGGTGGCTTCCAACTGGGTGCGGAACAGCCGGTCGATCGCGAGCCGGCGCTCAGCTCCGGCCCTGCTGCTTAGAGTCTGAGCACCGGCCCGGCCGCGTAACCGAAGCGGCCGCACCATCGGGCGCGAGCGGTGAAATCTGCTCGCGCTGCGATGCGGCCCGAGACGGTCAGGAGCCTAGGCGCTTGCGCTTGAGCTCGCGCAGGAACGTGGACGTGATCGCGCGTGCGAAGCGCAGACCGTAGAGCAGGTTCGGACCCTTCTTGGTCAGCGTCGCGCCCTCGGGGCGGTCGCGCATCGTGGTCGCCACCTCGACGATGCGGAAGCCGTTCATCGCTGTGGCCACCAGCAGCTCGGAGGTCTGGTACTGCGTCTGCTCGAGCTTCACCGTGCGCGGGATCGCCGTACGGAAGGCGCGGATGCCCGAGGCCGGGTCGGTGATGCGCTGGCGCAGCAGCAGGCTGATGTACGTGCCGAAGAAGATCACGCCGGCGTGGCGCACGGGATCGGTCGTCAGCTCGGTGCCGAGGCGGCGTGAGCCGTTGACGAAGTCGGCGCGACCGGACAGGATCGGCTCGAGCACGCGATCGAACTCGCTCTCGTCGTACTGACCGTCGGCGTCGGTGGTGGCGATGACCTCCGAGCCGCGCTTGTAGGCCAGCCAGTAACCGAGCATGAAGATCAGGCCCTGGCCACGGTTGACCGGCACGTCGCAGACGAGCGCGCCGGCGGCGCGTGCTTCCTCGGCGGTGCGGTCGTTGGAGCCGTCGACCACGACGATCACCTCGACGGCCTTGTCGCCGACCTCGCGGGGGATGCCGCGCACGACGGCGCCGACTGTCGGTTCCTCGTTGTAGGCCGGGATCACGATGACGATCGGTGCGCCTTCGCCGACCGGGTGGGCGGCGAAGAACGCCCGCACGGGCTCGCGCTCTTCGACGGGGCGGGCGAGGATCTCCTGCTCGAGCTCCGTCGCGCCTTCGGCTGCGGCCGTCACAGGGAACCACCCCGCCGGACATGGTGCTGCATGCGGTCCATCAAGTCTCCTTTTGCGGCTGGGCCGTCATTGCGCGGCCTCTGCCGCGCGCCGACGGCCTTCACCTGCGCCTTCAGTTGCAAAGCTTGGACTGCGCTTCGTGGTGCGGCGCCCCAACGACGGCGACACGCTAGCCGCCAGCGCAGATGCCGATGGTAGCGGGGTCATGCGCGCTCTGCTTATCACGTTTGGGTCGGTCGACCGCGGCGGCGGCGGGTCCCGCCCAGCGGGGCGGGACCGACGGGATTGGCGCCGCTTGGACACCCTAAGGCGCGTTTGCGGAGCCCAGCCCGGTACGATAATTGCATGCAGCTGTTGACGGTTGCATGCACTCAAAAGTATCAGTGATATATCTGGGCCGCTAAGCTGCGCAGCGAGGACCCACCCAGGGAGGATTGCCATGGCTACTTTGCGTGAGAAGCTGAACGCGCCCGGCGCGTTCGTGGTCGGCTCGGAGCTCGTGACCAGCCGGGGTGTGCTGGAGCAGCACAGCGGCCAGGCACTGGTCGAACTGGCGCATCAGCTCGCGGAGAACCCGCGGATCGATTTCCTGTCGCTGACGGACAACCCCGGCGGCAATCCGATGATCGCGCCGGACATGCTCGCCAACCGCATGCGCGAGGTCGGGCAGGAGGTCGTGCTGCATATCGCCTGCAAGGACATGAACCGCAACGGGATCGAGAGCCGTGCCTGGAAGGCCGCCTCGGCCGGCCTGGACAACATCCTGGCGCTCTCGGGCGACTATCCGATCGCGGGCCAGTCCGGCACTGCGGCGCCGGTCTTCGACATCGACTCGGTCGGGCTGCTGCATCTGCTGAGCGACATGAACCAGGGCGTCGAGGAGACCCGCGCGCCGGACGGCAGGCTGCTCGGGACGCGGTTCTTCCTGGGCTGCGTGGTCACCAATCACAAGCTGCACGAGCGCGAGGTCATGCCGCAGTACTTCAAGCTCGAGAAGAAGGCGCAGGCGGGCGCTGAGTTCGTGATCAACCAGCTCGGCTGGAACGCCCGCAAGGACGATGAGCTGCTGCGCTGGGTGGGGCAGCGCGAGCTGCCCGTGAAGATGATCGCCAACGTGTATCTGTTGACGCGTGGCGTGGTGCGTGTCTTCCATGCGGGGCGGATCCCGGGCTGCGTGGTCACCGACGAGCTGCTCGCACAGGCCGAGAAGTACGGCGGCGGTGAGGACAAGGGCCGTGAGTTCTTCGTCGATCTTGCCGCCAAGCAGGTCGCGGTCGCGCGCGGCCTCGGCTACCAGGGTGCCTACATAGGCGGGCACATGCCGATTGGCACCTATGACGAGATCCTCGACGCCGCGACGGCGATCGGCGAGCGCTGGCCAGAGGTGGCCAAGGACCTGCACTACGACCGCCCGGGCGAGTTCTATCTCTACGGCCGCGACGCCGCGACCGGTCTCTCCGACGGGCAACCGCGCGAGCAGTATCTGGAGAGCAAGCGCAGGCGCCGCACCGATCTCAAGGTCCCGGTCCGTTACAAGGTCAGCCGCGTCATGCACAACGCCGTGTTCGCGCAGGACGCGCCGCTGTTTCCGCTTGGCACCAGGGTCTACGAGAAGCTCGACAAGGGCCCGAAGTCGCTCAGGCGCGCCGCCCATCTTGCCGAGCAGGCGGCCAAGGTCCCGATGTTCGACTGCAAGGACTGCGGTGACTGCTCGCTGCCTGACATCGCCTACGTCTGTCCGGAGGGGCCGTGCGCGAAGAACCAGCGCAACGGACCGTGCGGCGGCACCCGTGACGGCCTCTGCGAGGTCTACGACACCGAGTGCATCTGGGCGCAGGCCTACGAGCGGCTGAAGGCCTACGGTGAGGAGGAGGACCTCGTCAAGGGCCCGGTCGTGATCAAGAACAATGCTCTGCGCGGCGCGAGCGCCTGGGCCAACACCTTCCTGGGCAGGGACCACAACGCGCACAACGCCGATCCGTCTCACCCATCCACTCGCCAACCACCCGAGAAGGACCACTGAATGAGTCGATCGAATGTCGCACGGCTGCTGGTGTCGTGCCGCGACCGCGAGGGGATCATCGCTTCGGTCTCCGAAGCCCTGCGCGATGTCGGAGCCAACATCATCACCTCCGACCAGTTCTCGAGCGACCCGTACGGCGGCAGCTTCTCGCTGCGGATGGAGTTCTACGTCCCGGATCCCGATCAGCGACTCGCGAAGCTCGACGAGCGCCTGGCCGCGATCGGAACCGAATACGAGCTCGACTGGAAGCTCGTCGACGCGAAGCGGCGCAAGCGCGTGGCGCTGTTCGTCTCGCGCTACGACCACTGCTTGCTCGACCTGCTGTGGCGCTGGCGCCGCGGCGAGCTGCCGATGGACGTCGTCGCCGTGGTCTCCAACCATCCCGACCTGATGGAGGAGGTCGCGCGCTTCGGCGTCCCCTACCACCACATTCCGGTGACCAAGGACACCAAGGCCGAGGCCGAGCGGGCGCAGATCGACCTGCTGGCGGGCGAGGTCGAGCTCGTCGTGATGGCGCGCTACATGCAGATCCTCTCCGATGATTTCCTCAGGCGCATCGGCTGCCCGGTGATCAACATCCACCACTCGTTCCTGCCCGCCTTTGCGGGCGCGGGCCCGTACCAGCGGGCACACCACCGCGGCGTCAAGCTGATCGGCGCCACCGCGCACTACGCGACGGAGGACCTCGACGAGGGCCCGATCATCGAACAGGACGTGATCCGCGTCACCCACCGCGAGGATTCGGCCGAGCTCGAGCGCATCGGCGCCGACGCCGAGCGGCTCGCGCTGGCGCGCGCCGTCTCCTGGCACCTGCAGGACCGTGTGCTGCTACAGGGCCACCGGACGATCGTGTTCTAGTGCTGGCCGAGAGCGATTGACGGGAGCACCGGGGTGGGGGCGGACCTGATCGAAGGGACCAAGGTCGCAGCACGCGTGCGCGAGCAGGTCAGGCAGGCGATCACCCGGATGCCCGTCAAGCCCGGGCTCGCCACGATCCTCGTCGGTGAGGACCCCGCGTCCGCGGTCTATGTCGGCTCCAAGCGCCGCACCTGCGTCGAGCTCGGCATCCGCGACCTGCATCAGCCGCTCTCCGCCGAGGTCACCCAGGAGGCGCTCGCCGAGCTGATCACGCGCCTCGGTCACGACCCCGGCGTGACGGGCATCCTGCTGCAGCTGCCGCTGCCTGCGCACCTCGATCCGCAGCCGCTGATCGAGCTGATCCCGGCCGACAAGGACGTCGACGGCCTCTCGATCCTCTCCGGCGGCCGCCTGGCGCGGCACGTGCCCGGGCTCTACCCGTGCACGCCGCTGGGCGTGCTCGAGCTGCTCGACTCCTACCACGTGCAGCTGGTCGGCACCGACGTCGTGGTGATCGGCCGCTCGAACCTCGTCGGCTGGCCGCTGGCACAGATGCTGCTGCAGCGCGACGCGACCGTCACCAGCTGCCACAAGGGCACCCGCAACCTCGTGCGCGTCAGCCGTCACGCCGACGTGCTGATCGTCGCCACCGGCGTCCAGGGCCTCGTCGACTCCGACTACGTGCGCCCCGGCGCGACCGTGATCGACGTCGGCATCCACCGCACCGCGGACGGCATCACCGGTGACGTCGTGTTCGACGAGGTCGCGCAGGTCGCCGACCTGATCACGCCCGTGCCCGGCGGCGTCGGGCCGATGACGATCGCGATGCTGATGCGCAACACGCTGCGCGCCGCCGAGCTCCAGGGCTTCGACATGGGCGAGCGCGCGTGGGCGACCGCCTGAGCGGCCGAGGTGTCTGAGGGGCGTGACACAGCTCAAATGCCGGCTTGATCGTGGCATGCCCTCGACAAATGCGATTTCGGCGAGGAAGGAGCCGACGCCTGGCTCCCCCGTCAGCTGGGCTTGCGCCCCCGGGATCCGCCGTGGGCTCTTGTCAACGCATCGCGCGCATTGAAGAGGTGGTGGCGCATGTCATATTCAGCCTGATCCGCATCGCCGCGCTTGAGCGCCGAAAGCACGCGCCGGTGGTACTCGTGCGATAGCTCCAGCTGGTCGCTCGTATACCAGGCGTAGGACTGGTAGGTCAGCGGCAGAGTGCGGGTCTGGGTGACCATCGTCGCCAGCCGTTGGGAGCGCGCCGCCTCCAGGACCGTGTCGTGAAAGATCCCGTTCTGTTGGACAAGGTGCTCGAGGTCGGTTGGGTCGAGATTCTCCATCGCCTCGACCGACGCCTCCAGCAGCTCGATCTCGTCCTCCCGGATGCGCACAGCCGCGCGCCGCGCGGCATAACCCTCGAGGATGCTGCGCAGGTCGTAGATCTCCTCCAGCTCAGCCAGTGTGTAGCTGCGTACCTGAGCACCGCGATGCTGCTGGACATCGAGCAGCCCCTCTGCCTGCAGCATCGCGATCGCCTCGCGAATCGGCGTCCTGCTCACGGCCAGCTCCTCCGCCAGCAGGCTCTCCTTGAGGCGGTCGCCGGGGCGCAGGCGGCCCTCGAGGATCCCGCGGCGGATCGCGTCTGCGACCATCACGCTGGTCTTGCGCGTCTGCAACGGGCCGCCGAGCGCGCCTCTGTCACGGGCGCTGGCGGAGCGCGCTCCCGGTTGCCCGGGCTCGGCCGAGACGTTTGGGACCACCCGCCTGGCGTCGTCGGTGGCACTCACTCGTTACCGCCTCCGGCGCGCGTGCGTGCTTCAAGCGAAGCACTTGGCGAAGACTCGACCATGAGTTTGAGACTACTGGCCCGTCCCCGACGGGCCGATCAGCCTGCCGTTCACGAGTGCTGTCGCTTCGATCTCGATCTCCAGCTCTGGGTACGCCAACGCGGTCACGCCCACGATCGTGTCGGCGGGCCAGGGCCGTGTGAAGTATCGGGCGCGCAGGTCCACGATCTTCGCGAAGTTGGCCATATCAGTGAGGTAGATATTGACCTTCACCACCTGCGCGAGACTCGAACCAGCCGCTTCGAGCACTCGCTTCAGGTTTGTGAAAGTCTGCTCTGCCTGGGCGTCGAAATCCCCGGGTGTGACGATTCGCCCCTGCTCGTCGATCGCTGCTTGGCCGGAGACGATGACCATGTCGCCGATCCGGTAGCCAGCTGCGATGTGGACCTCGTCGAGGTGATCAGAGCCACCCTGGATTTGCACGGCATCGGTTGTTAGCACCGACATCTCAGACCTCCTTGTGTTGCTGCGATGATGTCGGCGCTCCGCCGACGTCGACCGGTCCCTCCACGGTGACGTAAGTCGAGTGGAAGGTCGAATTTCCGCCCAGGTCCGCCGGCTCGTCTGTCGTGGTGGCGTTGGCGTTCTCTCCCCAACGCACCATGTGGCTGACCACGACACCCGGCTGCGTGCGGGTACTGACGTTCGCCACGAGGCTCACCGCTCCGCGTTCGTTCCACACGCGTACCCGATCCCCTGTCGCCAGTCCCTCCCTGCTGGCGTCGGCTGGATGGACGTACAGCCACGGTGTCTTGACGGCGGCGAACTTTCGTGGAAGGTTGAAGCACTGACTACCTTGCAGATGGTGAGTCTTCGGCGTCAAGAAGCGGTATGGATGGGCCCCGTCGGTTTTGGGGCTGTACGTTGGCGCAAACAGCTCGAGCCGGCCGCTGGGCGTCGGGAAGCGCCCGTCATCGAAGCTTGTCCGGTCACGCTTTCCCCATAGCACCGGACCGTCCCTCAGCTCAGCAAGCTCCAGGCCGGTTCCGCGCAGCGCCTCCTCGATCACCTGTCCCTCGGTCTGAACGAATACGTCCTCGGTGTAGCCCAGCCGGCGGGCGAGTGCACCTATTACCCAGTGGTTCGAGCGTGACTCACCCACGGGCGCGATGGCCTGGTTGTTGACCGCCACGTAGTCATGCCAGTACGACAACTGCAGATCGGTGCACTCAGCGAACGTGCAGGCCGGTAACACCACATTGGCCAGCTGCGCGGTATCCGTCATGAAGAGGTCGTGGACAGCCACAAACAGGTTCTCACGCGCCATGCCACGCCGCACCAGCGTCTGGTTCGGCGTCGTCGCGGCAGGATTCGAGTTATACACGTACAGTGCCTCGATCTCAGCTGTCTCGGTCAGGTCGCTACCGAGCCGAACCATGTTGTGCATGACGGGCCCATCTGTCCGCAGTTCGCCGTGGCTGATGTCGGCCAGTTGCCAGTCGTAGTTCGCGTACAGCACACCACCGCCTGGCGTGCCGACCTGACCGGTCAGGGCACCCAGCATGCAGATCGTCGCGACCATCTCGCCACCGTTGCTGTTGCGCTGGAGACCGACGCCGATCTGGATCAGCCCAGGTCGGTGGTCGGCGTACAGGTGTGCCACCTGCCGGATCTGTTCGATCGACACTCCCGTTGCTGCGCTGACGCTGCTCAGCGGCACGCTCATGACGCGGCGGCACAGTGCTTCGAACCCGACCGTGCGGGTGGCGAGGAAGTCGTCAGCCGTCCGGCGCTCCTCGATCAGCACTCGCATCAGGCCGATGGCGAGCATGGAATCACTGCCGGGGCGCGGTTGGACATACACGTCGGCCGCCGCGGCGCTGTCAGACCGAAACGGGTCAATCACGATCAGCGGATGGATGTTCTTGATCATCAGCCACCCGTGCATGTTGGTTTCCTTGGGGTTCTTGCCCCAGGCAAGAACGAGGCGCGTCTTGTCGTAATGGCGGGGCTCGGTGCCACGTATCCGGCCCATGACCCTGAGCACCGCCTCGGCGCCCGCCACGGCGCAGATCTCGGCCCCGACCCTCGCGGTATTGAGCTTGTTCCACAAGCGATCCGGGAAGCGAGTCGAGACGATGCCCTGATGCCCCAGATAGTGGTACGGAAGGATGCCGCTGCCGCCTGTGCGCGCCTGGACGGCCTCCAGGCGACCGGCGATCTCGTCCAGCGCGGTCTCCCATGACACTCGGCGCAGCGGCTTGGTCTTGTCGGAGCGGGCCAGCGGATGCAGAACGCGATCCGGGTGGTAAACGAGATCCTCGTAGTGCTGGAAGCGGCCGCAGAGAAAGCCGCGCGTGATCGGATGGTCCGGGTCGCCTGTGACGCGCGTGAGCCGCCCGTCTTGCACGTGAGCACGCATGCCGCACACGTCGGGACAGTCCCTCGGGCAGACTGTCTTGACGTACGCCGTCTCTGCCATCACGAGATTGGTGTGGCCGATCAGACCTGTCGGCGGCGCGCGACCAATCGCGAGACCGATACGGCGATGACCAGCGCTGAGCCGTAGAAGACGTTCTGCACCCACCCAGAGCCTCCGAGCAGTTGCAGGCCGGTGATGCCGGTGACCAGGAAGTAGGTCGCGACGAATACGCCGAGCGGGCTGAAGCGTCCGGGGTTGATCACCGTCTGGCCGAGGTACGCACTGGCGAACGCCGGCAGTAGGAATGACGATCCGGCGTCCGGATCCACCGCGCCGACGGCGCCGGCCTGCATAATCCCGGCGACCGTGCAGATCAGCGTGGTCGCGATCAGCGACGTGGCGCGCATCCAGTTGACGCGGAGCCCTGCCAGGCGCGCGACCTCGCGCCCCTCTCCGACGAACAGGAGGTGTCGGCCGAGTGGCGTGTAGCCCAGTACGTACCAGAGCACGAGGCAGATGAAGACGCCGATGTAGAACGCCATCGGCAGACCGAACAGCGTGTCCTGCATCGCGTTGATCAGCCCCTGCGAGAAACCGCCGATCGTGTTTGAGCCGGAGATCCCGTCACTTGCGCCCGTGAGCAGCGTCGCGGTGCCAAGCGTCGTGATCAGTGACGGCACGCCGATCCGTACGACCACGAAGGCTTGCATGCCACCGATGATCAGCCCGCCCAGCAGTGTTCCCACGATCGCGAGGCCGATCCCGAGGTGGGCGTTGACGTTGAGGACCGCGACGAGCGTTGCGGTGAAGCCCATCACCGACGCGACCGAGAGGTCGAACTCTCCTGCGGTGAGCGAGACGATCAGGCCGAGCGTGATCACCAGCTGGACGGCCTGGGTTCCGAAGATCGTCTGGAAGTTCGCAGTGGTCGGGAAGGTCTCCGGGCGCAGCAGTGAGAACGCGACGATGATGACGACCCACAAGCCGAGGACCCCGTAGCGCTCTCCGAGCACGGCGGGACGCCAACGCCCCGAGCCTCGCTCGCGCGGCGGCTCCGGCTCTTTCGCCACCTGCTGTGTCCCGCCAGCGCTCGGCGGCGACGAAACGGGCCCCTCGGTACCGCTCACGGCTCGGCCTTGACCGTCATCAACAGCGTCCCCTCTCCAGTTCGACGCCCTCCTCGGCCGTATGATTGCATAATGTATGCGAGATCGGTAATCTACTCGCGACGTTGGCGTGCACATCGAGCCGATGAGCGCGCCACCACGGAAGAGCAGACCCACGAGGAGGGGTTTTATGAGTCGGTTGAAGGGCCGTGCATTGCTGCTGCTCGCGATGTTGTGCGCCGCTCTGTTGGCGGCGTCCGCAGCCAGCGCTGGAACAGGCCATAGCAGCTCGCATTCGTCTGCCGTCACGCAGGCAAAGAAGGTCGTCGCTCAAGCGGAGAAGCCGCCGACGTGGCAGGGGCCGACGGCGAAGGTCAATCTCAAGAAGGTCAAGGGCAAGTCCGTTTACTACGTCAGCCTGACGCAGGAGATCCCGGCGCTCCACGAGTGGGGGACCGTGATGGCGCAGCAACTGAGCGACGCGGGCGTCAAGACCACGACCTGCGACGGTAAGGGAACTCCCGCGGACATCACGACCTGCCTGCAGCAGGCGCTGGCGGCCAAACCCAACCTGATCATCGGCCAGGGCTTGGACACGCAGTTCATCGCGTCCTACATGAAGAAGGCGAAGGCTGCTGGAATCCCATTCGTCAACGCCCAGAACGGAAACCCGAATCTCAGCTATGGGAGCACGGCCGAGGTGTCGGAGAACTACCCGTTGATCGGCAAGGTCATGGCCGCTTGGTTCGTGGCAACGGCAGGTTGTGCGAAGGCGAACCCGCAGATCGTCACCACCACCAGCAGCCGCGAGCCATCGATGGCAGAGGTGAAGGGCATTCAGAGCGGGCTCAAGCAGCTATGCCCGCAACTCCACGCTCCGTCTGTGCAGAACGTTCTGATCCCGGCGTGGCCGACTTCACTGCCGACCCTGACACGATCACTGATCACCCGCAACCCGAGCCTGCACTTCCTGCTGCCGCTCTATGACGGTATGGCCATCTATATGCTGCCCGCAATCAGCGGCCTGTCGTCCGCGAAGAACACCGTCAAGGTCGCATCGTCCAACGCCACTCCGGTGGTGATGAAGGACGATCTTGCCAAGCCGGGTCCGCTTGCGGCAGACGTCGGTGAGCCGAACCAGTGGATCGGCGCCGCAATGGCAGATCAGGTGCTGCGAGCTCTAGCCGGACAGGCGCCGGTCAAGAGCGAGAACATCCCGGTGCGGCTGTTCACGCGCCAGAACATAGGCTCGATCAATCTCAACAAGGACGAGTCCACGTGGTACGGAAAGGTCAACCCGACCTGTCTCTACCACAAGCTGTGGGGGCTGTCGTGCGGCAGCTGACCTACGGTGAGTGCGCCTAGGGACACGGTGAGCTCAGTTGAGGGATCCTCCGCCTCGGGCGGAGGATCCCTTCTCCGGAAGGAGGGCGTTGCGCTAGCTGCGCAGCACCTCTCCAAGACATTCAGCGGGGTGCGTGTCCTCTCGGACGTAGGCCTCGAGGTTTCACATGGCGAGGTCCGTGGCCTGATTGGCGCCAACGGGTCGGGAAAATCGACGCTGATCAAGGTTCTCTCCGGCTACCACACCCCCGATCCCGGTGGATCGCTGACGGTGCTGGGGGAGCAGCTGCCGCTGCCGGTGTTGCCGGATCGGGCGACCCGAGCCGGAATGTGCTTCATCCATCAGGACCTCGGTCTGATCCCGCAGTTGAGCGTTCTGGAGAACCTCAGAGTGGGTCGTTTCGAGCCACGGCGCGGCTGGCGAATCAGCTGGAGAACCGAACGCGCGATCGTGCGGCGTGCGCTCGCGCGTTTCGACCTCGACATCGCACCGGAGACACTTGTCGAGTCCCTACCGAGCGTCCAGCGTGTGCTGGTGGCCGTGGTGCGGGCGTTCTGGGATCTCGAGCAGACGTCCGGCGGCGTGCTGGTCCTCGACGAGCCGACCGCCTACCTCCCTCGCGACGGCGTTGAGCAACTGTTCGACGCGGTACGCCGAGCCGCTCACGCGGGGGTGGCCGTGATCTTCGTCAGCCACCGGCTAGAGGAGATCGGGATGATCACCGACAGCGTCACCGTGCTGCGTGATGGTCACCTGATCGGTACCGCGCGGACCGCTGATCTGACCGAGTCCGACCTGGTCGAGATGATCGTGGGCGAGAAGCTGGAGATGGCGAGCTTCCGCGCACGCAGCGCGGGTGACGTGGTGCTTCAGGCCATCAAGTTGTCGGGAAAGGTGGCGCACGACGTGACGCTTGACCTGCATCGTGGCGAGGTTCTCGGCCTCACGGGACTGATGGGCATGGGTCACGAGGAGGTGCCCTATCTCCTGTTTGGCGCCTCTGCGGCCACTGGTGAGCTTGAGTTTGGGGGGCGCCGGATCGCGGCAGGTGAGATGTCACCACGACGTGCGATGGGCGCGGGCATGGTGCTGCTGCCCGGAGACCGCCAGGGCGCGAGTGGTGCGGGTAACCTCTCGGTCGCTGAGAACGTCACGCTACCGACGGTTGAGCGCTTCTTCACGCGGGGGATCCTGCGCCCGGGTCGCGAACGCTCGCACGTGCTGGAGCTCCTGCGCCAATATGACGTACGCCCGCCGGCCCCGTCGCACAAGCTCGAGGCACTGAGCGGCGGCAACCAGCAGAAGGCGCTGGTTGCCAAGTGGCTCGAGCGCAAGCCCCGAATCTTCCTGATGCACGAGCCAGTCCAAGGGGTGGACGTCAGTGCTCGCGAGGACATAGCGCGCGTGATTGTGCAGATGGCCTCCGACGGGGGCTCCGTGATCGTCTCCAGCTCCGAATACGAAGACCTCGCGCGGCTCTGCAGCAGGGTGCTCGTGTTCCGCGATGGGCGAATCGCAAGCGAGCTTGCGGGTGACGCACTCAGCAAGGAGCGGATCATCGAGCGCTGCTACGCCACGCAGGTGGCTGCATGAATACGGTCCGGCCGCGGCTCGCACCCGAGCGCCAGTCGCGGTCCCAAGGCGGGCCGTTGGCCGGAGTGCGAGTGATCGAGCTGGGGCAGCTGCTTGCAGGCCCGTTCGTGGGGCGGTTGCTCGGTGACCTTGGCGCTGAGGTGATCAAGGTCGAGGCTCCGGGCCAGCCGGACCCGATGCGTGACTGGGGGCATGCTCGCTACCACGGGCGCTCGCTGTGGTGGCCGGTGCTGGCTCGCAACAAGAAGTGCATCACCCTGAACCTGCGCGAGCAGCGCGGTCAGGAGCTGCTGCTGGAGCTCGCGAGCTGCTCGGACGTTGTCGTGGAGAACTTCCGGCCGGGTACGCTGGAGCGCTGGAACCTATCGTTCGAGCGTCTGCTCGCGGCCAACGCGGGAATCATCCTCGCGCGCGTCTCGGGCTACGGTCAGACGGGGCCCTACGCGGAGCGGGCCGGCTTCGCCTCGGTGGCCGAGGCGATGGGCGGCCTGCGCCACATCAACGGCTTCATCGATCAGCCGCCGCCGCGGATCGGGATCTCGCTCGGTGACTCGCTTGCCGGCATGTTCGCGGCCCAGGGGGTGCTGGCGGCGCTCTACAAGCGCGACGCGCTCGGGTTCGCGCGTGGTCAGGTCGTCGACGCGAGCATCCTCGAGTCGTGCTTCGCGCTGCTCGAGGGTACGGTGCCCGAATACGACCGGCTTGGGCTCGTGCGCGAGCCGACCGGGACGACGCTCAAGGGTGTTGCTCCATCGAACATCTTCAGCTCGCGGGACGGTAAATGGATGGTGATCGCCGCCAACCAGGACAAGGTATTCGGTCGCCTCTGTGACGCGATCGGCCAGCCCGAGCTGGCCCATGACGAGCGCTTCGCCACGCACCTGGCGCGAGGCGACAACCAGGAGGAGCTCGATGGTCTGATCGCGGACTGGGCCGCCCAGCACGACGCGGATCAGATCGATCGCATCCTCAACGCCGCCCACGTCGTCTGCGGGCCGATCTACACGATCGCCGACATCTTCGAGGATCCGCACTTCCAGGCCCGTGAGATGCTGATCTCGCATCACGATCCCGAGTTCGGCGAGTACATCGGCCCCGGCGTCGTTCCCAAGCTGTCCGAGACCCCCGGTGCGGTGCGCTGGTCGGCCACCTGGGAGGCGGGCTCGCACAACGACGAGATCTACGGCGAGCTGCTGGGTCTCTCCGAGGGGGAGCGCCTGGAGTTGCGGGAGCGGGGCGTGCTGTGACGGTCACAGTTTGCGATGTCGCGCCCCGAGACGGGCTCCAGAACGACCCAACGCTGCTGCCGCCCGCGATCCGCGCAGAGCTCGTCAACCGGCTGGTCGCCACCGGCCTAACCCACGTCGAGGTGGCGTCGTTCGTGCATCCCAAGCACGTGCCACAGATGGCCGCGGCAGAGGAGGTCGTGGCGCTGATCGAGCGGCAGCCGGGCGTGACCTACAGCGGCCTGGTGCTCAACCAGCGCGGCTACGAGCGGCTTGCCGCCTGCGGGCTGGATTCGGTCCACATGAGCGTCGCCGCGTCAGAGACGCTCAACCAGCGCAACCAGAACGCGAGCATCGAGCAGTCGCTCCTCGCCCTGGAGGAGATCGCGGGCCGCGCGCGTACGGACGGCCGGCGCTTCACGGCCATCATCGCCGCCTCGTGCGGCTGCCCATTCGAGGGCACGGTCGCCCCCGGCGCGGTGCTGAGCATCGCCGAGCGGGCGCTGGCGGCCGGCGCCGACCGGGTTGTGTTCGCGGACACGATCGGGGTCGGCGTGCCGAGCCAGATCCGCGAGCTGGTCAAGCGTGGATGTGAGTTCGAGGTCCCGGTCGGGGTGCACCTGCACGACACGCGCGGCACCGGCCTGGCCAACGCGTATGCGGCGCTCGAGGCCGGCGCCACCGCGTTCGACGCCTCCGCGGGAGGCGTCGGTGGCTGCCCGTTCGCCCCCGGGGCGACCGGCAACATTGCCACCGAGGATCTGGTCTATCTGCTGCATGGCGAGGGTCTGATCACTGGAATCGATCTAGAGGCGCTGATCGCGGTGGCGCGATGGCTCTCCGAGCAACTCGGGCATGACGTGCCGGGCCGGGTGCAGCGGGCGGGTGACTTTGCCGCGGTGTCGCGCCGGGGGAGCCGGCGCCACACCGCGGCCGGCAACAACACAGGCCACCGGCAGGCGAAGATAGGCCGGCAGGCGAAGATAGGGTAAGGGAGGCGCGGGTATGGGGTATCGGCTCGGTGTGGACGTCGGTGGCACGTTCACCGACGTGCTCGTCTTCGATGAGCAGCGCGGGACGCTGACGCTCGAGAAGGTGTTATCGACGCCCGCTGACCAGTCGGTCGGCGTGCTGGACGGGGTACGCAAGGCGTGTGAGCGCCTCGGCCTGCAGCCGAGCGATCTCAGCACGATCCTGCACGGCTCGACGGTCGTGACCAATCTGATCCTGGAGAGCAAGGGTGCCACTGGCGGGTTGCTGACCACGCGCGGGCACGAGCAGGTGCTGCATCTGGCGCGCGCCTGGACACCGGGACCGCTGTATGGCTGGATGGGCATGGTCAAGCCGCGCCCGGTGGTGGAGCTGTGGCGCACACGCACCGTCTCGGCGCGCATGAGCGCCGCCGGTGTGGTTGTCACCGAGTTCGACGACGCGGAGGTGCGTGCGGCCCTCGATGAGCTGGCCGGAGAGGGCGTCGAGTCTTTGACGATCGCGTTCCTCAACTCGTACGTGAACCCGGAGCACGAGCGCCGTGCGCGTGAGATCGCGCACAGCGCCTACCCGGAGCTGCCTGTCTCGATCTCATCCGACCTGGTTTCCGAGTACCGCGAGTACGAGCGGACGCTGACGGCCGTGCTCAACGCCTATGCCAAGCCGCAGGTGACGCGGTACGTGGATGGGCTGGAGTCGCTGCTGCATGAGGCCGGCTTCATCGGGCGCCTGGACATCGTGCGCTCCGACGGCGGAACGATGTCAGCCGCGTCCGCCAAGGAGCGGCCGATCGACATCGCGCTATCCGGCCCGTCCGGTGGCGCTGTGGGAGCGGCCTACCTCGCACGTGAGATAGATCTGCCCGACATCCTCACGCTCGACATGGGTGGCACCTCGACCGACGTGGCGCTGTGCGAGGGTGGCATGCCGCCGATCAAGCGCGACGCGCAGCTTGGCTACTACCAGTTCCAGTCCCGCTCGGTCGACATCCACAGCGTGGGCGCCGGTGGCGGCTCGATCGCCTATCTGACGAACGTCGGCTCGCTGCGCGTCGGGCCGCGCAGCGCCGGCGCCGATCCGGGGCCGGCTTGCTACGGCCGCGGCGGTGCCGAGCCGACCGTGACCGATGCGAACGTGGTCCTGCACCGGATCCCGCCTGGCTTCAAGCTGGCGGGCACGCTCGCGATTGACGAGGAGGCGGCCAAACGCGTTGTGCAGACGATCGCCGATGGGCTCGGCGTCGAGCTGATCGCGGCCGCCGAGGCGATCCTCACGATCGCCAACGAGAACATGCACGCGGCGCTGCGCGTGGTCAGCGTCGAGCGGGGCTACGACCCCCGCGACTTCGGCCTGGTCGCCTTTGGCGGCGCCGGACCGCTGCACGCCAATGCGCTGGGCCGGCTGATTCATGCCGATCCGGTCGTGATCCCCGCGACGCCTGGAGTTCTGAGCGCATTCGGGTTCCTCGCCTCGGACGTCCAGAACGAGTTCGCGCAGACCTACCTGCAGATCCTCTCGCCGGCCGGCCTGGACCAGCTGCGCACGCAGTTGGAGACGCTCAAAGGGGTGGCAAGCGAATGGCTGGCGCGCGAGGAGATCGCAGACCAGGCTCGTGAGTACGACTTCTTTGCCGACTGCCGCTACCACATGCAGGACATCCAGATTCCCTGCCGCCTGTCGCTCGAGGATCTGGGCGATGACTACGCCGCACGGCTGCGTGATCGTTTTGAGGGCGAGCACCGGCGCCGCTACGGCTTCGACCTCGACGTCCCGATCGAGGTCGCGACGGTGCGCTGCGTCGGCAAGGGCGTCCGGCCGCTGGCCCTGGCACGCGAAAGTGCCGGCGCTGTCACGGCCGAGGACGGCGTAGACCGCCATGAACAGGTCGCGTTCGCCGGCGAGTGGATGCGTACACCGATCTACCGGCGCGAGGCGCTGCACGCCGGCCAGGTGATCACCGGACCCGCCGTGATCGTCCAGCAGGACACGACCGCGGTGGTCGAACCGGGCTATCACGCAAGCGTCGACGGCTATTCCAATCTCATCATCCGCGCAGCGGGGAAGGAGTGACCATGGCTACGGACACTCAGCAGGTCAAGTCGCTGCCGGACTTCGTCCGCGAGCACAAGATCGATCACGTCACGCTGGACGTGATCGAGAACACGCTGTCCAATGCGCGCTTCGAGATGGACCGGGTCCTGGAGACGACCGCTCTCAGTCCCGTGATCCGGGAGCAGTCCGATCAATTCCCGCTGATCGCCGACCGACACGGTCGCATGGTGATCGGCCAGTTCGGCTCGGCGATCACGACCATCCTCGAGAACTCGCCCTACACGCCCGCGGATCTGCAGGACGGCGACGTGATCGCCCTCAACGACCCGTATATGTGCGAGGGGACGGTCTCGCACTGCCCCGACTTCCTGGTCCTGCGACCGATCTTCTTCGATGGGGATCTGGTCGGCTACGCATCGCAGTGGGGCAACCTCATGGATGTGGGCGGAACGGCGCCCGGCTCGATGCCGATCACGGCGCGCAGCATCTACTACGAGGGCATCCGCATGCCGCCGATCAAGCTCTATGACCAGGGCAAGGTCAACGAGGAGGCGCTGCGGATGTTCTGCCACAACACCCGCACGCCGACGATGGTCGAGGCCGACATCAAGGCGATCGTGGCCGGCACCGCCGCGGGAGCAGCGCGCGTGCGTGAGCTCTGCGAGCGGTTCGGCAAGGAGACCTACCTGGAGGCCTGCGACGCGATGCTCGACCGCACGCGCTCGGGGCTGATCGACCTGATCCGCACGCACCTGCCCGATGGCAAGCGCTTTGAGTTCACCGACTACGCCGATGATGACGGGCTCGGCAACGGCCCGATCAAGCTGCAGATGGCGCTGTGGCGCGACGGCGACACGATGAACGTCGACTGGACCGGCTCCAGTCCCGCGGTCCCCGGGTCGGTCAACTTCTATCTGAACCCCGAGATGTTCAAGATGTTCATGGGCGTCTTCCTGATCATGGCGTTCTCGCCGGATCTGGTCTTCAACGACGGCTACTACGACGTCATCAACGTCACCATCCCCGAGAACTCGGTCCTGCGCCCCGCCTTCCCGGCGCCCGTCAGCAACCGCCTCAGCCTGATGGCTCGCCAGTTCGATGTCGTCGGCGCGGTCTTCTCCAAGGCACTTGAGCACTTCGCGGTGTCGGGCGGCTACGGCACCAGCCCGAACTTCGTGTTCGCCGGCACCGGTGAGGACGGTGAGCCCTTCCAGGTGCTGGAGATCCTCTACGGCGGCATCCCCGCACGCCCTGTCGGCGACGGACTTGACGGGCACTCCTGGTGGCCGCTGTTCAGGGCCGTGCCAACGGAGTACCTGGAGAAGTACTATCCGCTCGAGATCGAGTCCTACCGCGCCCGGATCGACTCCGGCGGCGCCGGCTATCACCGTGGTGGCCATGGCGTTGCCAAGACGTACAGGTTCCTGGCCGACGGCACCATCTCCTTCCAGGACGACCGCGCCGTGACCTTCCCGTGGGGGTACAACGGCGGCCGGCACGGGATGAGCTCGGAGAAGGAAGTCGTCCATGCCGACGGCACGCGCGAGCAGCTTCCGTCCAAGGTCGAGACCTTCCCCGTCAGTCGCGGGGAACGTCTGATCTTCTCCACGGCCGGTGCCGGCGGGCTCGGTGACCCACTCGATCGCGAGCCAGAACGCACCGCGGATGACGTCCACGCCGGGCTGGTGAGCGTCGAGGCGGCGCTCACCGAGTACGGCGTGATCGTCTCGGCCGATGGCCGGCTCGACCTCGAGGCCACCGAGCGCGAGCGCGCGCGCATGCGCGGCGAGCGCCCGGAGCCGCCCGAGTTCGACTTCGGGCCGTTGCCGCCGATGCAGCAGCTTGCCGAGCAGATCGCGGAGGAGCGGCGCCGCTTCGACACGCGCCTGAGCGGATTGCGGCGCGCCGGCTGAAGGGCCGGCCAAGGCTCCAGATGCCGCACACCCTCGCCGAAAAGATCCTGATCGCCCACACCGAGGCCGACGATCTCTCACCCGGTGAGATCGTGACCGTGCGGGTCGACACCGTCATGGCCAACGACGTCTCGGGGCCGGTGGCGTTCCGCCAGATGGAGAAGATCGGTGCCAGCAGGGTCTTCGATCCAGCCCGCGTGGTGATGGTCGCGGATCACTTCGTGCCCGCCAAGGATGCTCGCTCGGCGGCGCTGCAGAAGCGTCTGGAGGAGTGGGCGGTGGAGCAGGGTGTGACCTTCTACGGCCAGGGCCGCGGTGGGATCGAGCACATGGTGCTGGTGCAGCAGGGCTGGGTGGCACCAGGTGAGGTGATCGTCGGCGGGGACTCGCACACCTGCACCTACGGCGCGCTGGGAGCCTTCGGGAGCGGGCTCGGGTCGACGGACATCGCGGCCGCGCTGGTCACTGGCGAGGTTTGGCAGCCCGTGCCCGCGACGATCCGGGTGCATCTGCGCGGTGCTCGGCACGGGTTCGTCTCGGGCAAGGACGTGATCCTGGCGGTGATCGCCCAGCTCGGCGTCGCCGGGGCGACCAACGCCGTTCTGGAGTTCGTCGGCGAGGGCGCGCGTTCGCTCTCGATCGACGAGCGCCTGGCGGTTGCGAACATGGCCGTGGAGGCTGGAGCGGAGACGGGCCTGTTTGTCGCCGATGAGGTCACCCGCGACTACCTGGCTGGCCGGGTCAGGCGTGACTGGCAAGCGCTCGAGTCTGACGCGGACGCCGAGCTGGCCGCGGATCTGCACCTGGACCTGGATACGCTGGGGCTGTTGGTCGCCGCGCCGCACTCTCCCGGCAACGTCGTGCCGCTGGCAGATCTGCGCGGCACGCCGGTCCAGCAGGTCTACATCGGCAACTGCGCCAACGGCACGATCACTGACCTGCGCCAGACGGCGGCTATTCTCCGCGGCCGTTCGATCCATCCGCGTGCCCGGGCGGTGATCGTGCCGGCCACGCAGGCGATCTACCGTCAGGCGTTGGACGAGGGTTTGCTGGGCGTGTTCGTCGAGGCTGGCGCGATGGTCTCGACGCCCACCTGCGGCGCCTGCTTCGGTGGCGGCATGGGGGTGCCGGCCGCCGGTGAGACCGCGGTTGCCACGACCAACCGCAACTTCAAGGGCCGGATGGGCTCGCCCGAGGCGCAGGTGTATCTGGCCAACGCCTACGTTGCCGCCGCCGCTGCCGTCACCGGGGAGCTCACCGACCCGGGCGAGCTGATCGAGGTGCCGGCGTCGTGAAGCTCGCCGGGCGCGCGGTGGTGATCGCCCAGGACAACGTCGACACCGACGTGCTCTACCCGGGGAGCTACCTCAACATCGAGGATCCGAGCCTGATGCGCGCGCATCTGTTCGAGGGCCTTGACCCGACCCTGCGCGAGCGGGTCGGGCCGGGAACGATTCTCGTCGTCGGCTCGAACTTCGGGACCGGCTCATCGCGTGAGCACGTTCCGCTCGGCATGCGCGCCGCCGGGGTTTCGTGCCTGGTCGGGCGCAGCTTCGCCCGCATCTTCCGACGCAACTGCCTGAACCTGGGTCTGCCACTGATCGACTGCCCGGAGGCAGTCGATCGGGCGGCCGCCGACTCGCTGATCGAGGTCGACCTGGACGGCGGCGTCGCAACCGTGGACGGTCACGCGTGCGCGTTCGCTCCACTCCCCGTCTTCATGCACAGCATGGTTGCCGCCGGCGGCCTCGTCGCCTGGCTGCGCGCCGAGCGGTCAGCTGGGCGAGGGGCAGCTGGGTGAGAGGGCGGCCCCGCGCGGGGTGAGGACCCCAGGCGGCTCACCAGTTGTCCATCGATTCGCGGTAGACGCGGGCCAGATCATCGGCGCCGGGCTCCTTGGGTGAGATCACCAGCAGCCGCTGCTGCTTGAGCGCGCCCTGGACCAGTTCGGGGATGTCGCGCTCGTCGTAGCCCAGTGCTCGGATGCCGCTGGGAGCGCCGACGTCGCGCATCAACTCGATCAGTACGCGGGGGAGCGTCCCGGCGTCGGTCTCCTCGAGGGCGATACGGGTGCCCGACAGCAACTCGGCCACCCGGCGGTGCCGCTCCGGGTTGGAATCGAAGGTGAAGCGGAACGCTGCCGGTGAGGTCACGATCACCGACCACCCGTGCGGGACGAAGCGATGCTTGGCGTCGTAGCCGGTGGGGTCGAAGAGGTGCTTGAGCCCCGCGATCGGGTAGGCGCAGGCGTGCGGGATGTGCACCCCGGCTGAGCCGAAGCCGATTCCGGCCAGGCTCGCGGCGAGCATCATGGACCCGCGTGCCTCGAGGTCATCGCCGTCGGCAACGGCACGGCGCAGGTAGGTGCCGCCGTACTCGAGCGCCCGCGCGGCCCAGAGGTCGGCCACCGGGTTGGAGCCCTGGTAGGGCGGCCGCTCGGCCGGCGAGGTGGGCCGTGGCCTGGTGTCGAACGGCCGCGAGATGTAGGACTCCGCCGCGTGGCAGACCACGTCCAGCCCGGCCGATGAGGTGACGGCTGCCGGCATGGTCCGCGACAGCTCGGGGTCGACGATCGCCTGCGACGGCCGCAGGTAGCGATGCGAGATACCGCTCTTGACCTTGAGCTCGGGCAGGTCCAGGATCGCGACCGTAGTCGCCTCGGAGCCGGTGCCGGCGGTGGTCGGGATCGCCAGATGCGGCTTGAGCGGCCCTGATGGCCGTCGCCCGCCGCCGACCGGCGGGTTGACGTAATCGATCACCTCGCCACCGTGGCTCGCGAGCAGATCGGCCACCTTTGCGGTGTCGATCGTCGAGCCGCCGCCGATCGACACGAAGCCGTCGTAGCCGCCCTCGCGGGCAGCTGCGCCGGCCTCGGTGAAGGAGGCCTCGGTCGGCTCGACATGGACCTGGTCGTACACCTCGTAGGCGATGCCGTGGCGTTGCAGCTGCGCGAGGATCGGCTCGGTTAGCCCGGCCGCACGCACCCGCGGGTCGCACACCACCATCGCCCGCCGCATCCCCAGTCGCTCGAGCTCCCATCCAACCTCTGCGGAGGCTCCCACGCCGAACTTGAGGGGCGTGGCCTCGACCGTGAACACCGACTCCCGTGAGGACGGCTCCGCTGACGTGGTGGCAGTCATGATCGGGTCTCGGTCGGCCGGCGACGTGGCGGTACTCACCGCGCCGCTCGTGCCGGCTGCCCGGCGCGGTGCAGGTATTCGCCGCGGGCGGAATCGACCAGTTCGCTGTCGCGCAGCACGGGCTCGCCGCGGAGGATTGTGTCGGTTGGCCAGCCCTTGACCTTGATGCCCTCAAACGGGGTGTGATCCTGCGCGGAGCGGCACAGCTCGGCCGTGACGACCTGTTCGCACTCGAGGTCGACGATCGCCAGGTCGGCGTCGGAGCCGACCGCGATCGTGCCCTTGCGCGGGTAGAGGTTGTAGGTCTGCGCCGGCGCGGCGGCGGCGACCTCGACGATCCGCGAGAGCGGGATCCCGCGCTTGTGCAACCCCTCCGAGATCAGCACCGGGTACAGCAGTGCCGTGCCACCGAAACCGGGCAGTGCCGGCCACAGATCCTCGCCCTTGGAGTCCTCCATGCAGCAGGCGTGGTCGGAGGCGACGGTGGTCACCTGACCACGCCGTAGGCCGGTCCACAACGCCTCGTTGTCCGAGCGGTCGCGGATCGGCGGGTTGACCTTGCCGCCAAGGCCCTTACCCTCGAGGTCCTCACAGGCGAGCGCCAGATGGTGCAACGTGGTTTCGCGCACGACGTCCAGCGCCGGGTAACGAGCGGCGACCTCGACCGCGGTCTGCAACGCGAGCTCGCTGGAGAGGTGCAGCAGGTTGAGGTTGACCTTGGTCGCGTCCGCCAGCACCCCGGCCTCCTCGATCGAGAGCCGCTCGGTCAGCGGCGGCCGCGCGGCGTTGTATTCCGCCAGCCCGGAGACGCGCGGGTCGGCCTTGGCCCGTTCGATGAACACCCGCAGCAGCTCTGCCTGCTCGCAATGCAGGGAGACCGAGATCCGTCCCGCCGCGGTCGCGTTGACCTCGGCGACCTTCTCCATGATCTCGAACAGGTGCCCCAGGTCATAGTCCTCCGCCATCGTGTAGGACTGCGCATCCCGGCTGTCGCCCGCGAGGTTGAAGCCTTTGTAGAACATGTAGTACTTGAAGCTCGAGACGCCCATCTCCGATACCAGCCACGGGATCTCGCGAATGTGCTCGGCCGTCATCGGTGCCAGGTGGAAGCCGTAGTCAACCCGCGCGTGCCCGGCGACCCGCTCCAACACCTCCGGGAAGATCTCGCGGTAGGGGCCGCTCTTGTTCAGATAGTGATGGCCGGTGCGGAAGTAGGAGATCACGCTGGTAACGCCGCCCACCACCGATGAGGTCGTCTCCGAAACGGTGTCCTCGGTGATGTCCCGGTAGATGCCCAGGTGGAAGTGGCTGTCCACGCCGCCCGGCAGCACTGCTTTACCGGCCGCATCGATCAGCTGCTCTGCGTCGGCGCTCTCGATGCGGTCCTGCAGCGCCGCGATCCGTCCGTCGCGGATGCCGATGTCCATCCGCAGCTCACCGACGTAGGGCACGACCACATGGCCGTTCTGGACCACCGTGTCGAAGCGGGCCATAGCTATTCCTCCTGAAGGTCACTCGTGGTTTCAAGCAGCGGCGCGACCGTGTCCTGACGATCGAGCGCGAGCACCAGCTCGCGCACGTGCGCGATCGCGTTGCGATCAAGGCGACGGGCCGCGTTGTCGGTGAACTTGACCTGGAGCTCATCGTCACTGAGCGGGCGGTGCGGCCCGCCGCGGTTGTCCATCACCGCCTGGATCAGCTCCTGGCCGTCATGCAGCCGCGCGCTGAGCACCGCCGGGAACTGGTTGGGAAAGATCCGCGAGCACTCCGGGTGGCCGATGACGCTGACCTTGGCCATCTGGCGCCGGCGCTCCGCGTCGGTCGCCAGGGCGTCGGTGAAGTCCTCGAGCCCGAGCCCGAGACCGCCGCCGCCGCAGAGCGCGGCGATCACCGTGTAGGGACCGCTGAACTGTGCCTGGTAGCCGCTGGCGGGGGCGCGCTTGAGCTCGATCGGCTCGCCGATCGTGCGCACGGTCGGTTCGGCGACCCCGAGCGTGAGCGTCTCGATCTGGTCGAGCGAGACGCCCTGAGCGCGCAGCGCCAGCGCCGCATCGATGCCGGCGTGCGTGAAGTGGTTGGCCGGATACGGCTTGAAGAAGATTCCCGGAACCTCCCAGTGCTCACCCAGCCCGCTGAAGGCCTCGTGGGAGTACTCGCCGCCCAGGAACGCCCGGAAGAAGCCGAAGCGTCCCTCCAGCGCGGTAGCCGGTCCGCTGATGCCGTGCGCCACCAGGCGTGCGGCGGAGATGCCGGCATGGGCGGCCCAGCCGCAGTGGATCCGCTTCACCGTGCCGCCGGTGCGGTTGGCCTCGATCACGCCGCCCGCCATGCTGACCGCGACGGCAATCGCGTTCGTGACACCGTCGGCATCCAGCCCGCTCAGCACGGCGGCGCTGACCGCGGCGCCGATCGTCCCGCAGATCGAGGTGGCGTGCTGACCACGGTCGAAGTACACGTTGTTGCAGGCTCGGGCGTCGTAACCGGCCATGCCGATGCGGACGCAGGTCTCGAGGCCGACGGCGATCGCAGCGATCAGCTCGCGCCCGCTGCTCGCCGTCGCCTCGGCCACCGCCAGGGCGGCAGGAATCACAGAGGCGCTCGGATGCAGCACCGACGGCAGGTGCGTGTCGTCGTAGTCCAGCGAGTGCGCGAGTGTGCCGTTGACCAGCGCGGCCAGCTCCGCCGGGAGCTGCGTGCGCCCACCGACCGTGTGGGCCTCGGGCCGCCCGCCCTGCGCCTCTGCGTAGGCGCGGACCGCGGCGCTGGTCTCAAGCGTCGTCGCCGCGACCATGATCCCCAGCGTGTCCAGCACCCGTTGCCTGACGCTGCGACACACGGCCTCGGGTAGGTGGTCATGGTCCAGCTGCGTCGCGAACTGGCCCAGCTGCTCCGCGAGCGTGCTCACGGGCTGCCTCCCTGCGTGCCATCGCCCTGCGCGCCATCGTCCCGCTCTCCATCGCCGCCCGGGTCCACACCGACGACCGCGAGCGGCCGGACCGGCGAGCCGGTCGCTCCCACCAACGGCAGCGGCGTCAGCACGAATGTGAACTCGTGCACGTTGGCCGCGGCGAGCTGCTCGAGGTCGAGCGTCTCGATGATGTGAATCCCCGCCTCCACGAGCAGCACTCGGTGCGCGGGCAGCAGCGCATGCCCGGCGCCCGGGGCGAGGTGCTCGAACGCGATCGTGTCGGCGCCCACTGCCCGGGGGCCAAGTGTCGCCAGCCAGCGCGCGGCCGCCTCGCCGGGGCCTGGAACGCCGCTGTCATGGCCCACGTAGGCGACGCCGTCCGCCCACCGCTGCGCCCAGCCGCTGCGGATCAGGATGACCTCACCCGGCCGCGGCTCGACGCCCTGCTCGCGGGCGGCGCGCTCGAGATCTGCCGGGGTGATCTCGTAGCCCGGCTCGCACGCCTCGAGCCCGAGTGCCGCGGGCACGTCGAGCAGCCAACCGCGACACATGATCGGCGCGATCGTCTCGGCCCCCAACTCGGTGAAGCTGCCTCCACGCTGCGCTTCGGCGGCATCGAGCCCGCCGTGCAGGCGGCCCTCGTGCGAGACGTGGCTGAGGGCGTCGATATGGGTGCCGGCGTGGGTGCCGGTGATCACCAGGTCGCTGGCGGCCGAGCCGCCGTCGTCCCGTACCCGGTCGCCATGGCGCCGCGCCAGAACGGTCCGGAACTCGGGATGGTTCGGTGACTGCGGCATCCCCACCAGCATCGGCCGGGCCAGGTCGTAGATGCGCACCCCGGCCGTGATCGCCTTGAGCACCGGGTCGGTCACGGCTGTCGCTGCTCCGCCGCGATCGCGAGCAGGCGGCGGGCACGAGCGAGCACCGCGGCATCGACCATCTCGTCACCGAGCGCGCTCGCGCCACCGCCGTGGCTGGCTGTGTGGGCGACGACGCGTCGTGCCTGCGCCAACTCCTCATCGCCTGGCGTGAACACCGTGTGCACGATGGCGAGCTGGCGTGGATGGATGACGGACTTGCCGAAGAACCCGAGCTCCCGGGCACGCTCGGCGCTCTGCCGGAGGCCCTGCTCGTCATCGAGCTTGGTATGGACGCTGTCCACCGGCGCTCCGATCCCGGCAGCCCGTGAGGCGAGCACGAGCTGTCCGCGTGCCAGCGCCGTCGCGGGGCCGTCGGCGGCGCCCGGAGAACCGATGTCGGCCAGGAAGTCGGTTGCGCCGAACACGAGCCGGGCGACCCGCGGGGCCCCCGCAAGCTCGCCCGCGGCGAGGGCGGCGGCGGCGGTCTCGACGGTCGGGTAGAGCAGCACCGTGCCCGGTGCGATCCCCGCGGTCGACTCGAGCCTGTCCAAGGCCGCCGCCACGCTCTCCAGCTCGCCGGCGCCTGCCACCTTGGGCAGGCGGACCCCACTGAGTCCCGGCAGCGCGACAGCGGCGAGGTCGTCCAGGTCCGGGCCATCCGCTCCGCGGTTGATCCGCACGTGCAGCATTGGCCCGGCACTGCGGCCGGGCTGTGCCAACAGCGCCGCGACGTGGTTGCGCGCGGCCGGCTTGTCGGCCTCCGTGACGCCGTCCTCGAGGTCGAAGATGACCGCGTCCGCCCCGCTCCCAAGCGCTTTCTCCATCAACTCCGGCCTGGAGCCGGGCGCGTACAGGTAGCTGCGGATCGGCGGCGGCTCAGGCAACGATTCCTCGCTCCCTCAGCGCGGCGACGTCGAGACCCAGCTCATCACCGAGGATCGCGTCGGTGTCCGCGCCGAGCCGGCGCCCGGTGAAGCGGATCGCGCCCGGGGTCGCGCTCATCCGGAAGAGCAGGTTCTGCATGCGGACCGGACCCAGCTCGGGATCTTCCACGGTCGTGATCGCATCGCGTGCCTGCACCTGGGGATCGGCCATCAGGTCGGCGACGTCGTAGACGGGCGCGATCGCGGCCCCAGCCTCGGTGAACGCCGAGAGCACCTGCTCGCGGGAGCGCTCCCCGACCCAGGCGGAGACGATGCCGTCCAGCAGCTCGACATGCTCCGCCCGCCCCGCACCGGTCTTGAACCAGGGCTCGTCGATCAGCTCGGGATGGCCGACCAGCCGCATCACCCGCTCGGCGATCGCGTTGGCGCTGGTCGAGATCGCGACCCAGGCGCCGTCGGCGGTCCGGTAGGTGTTGCGTGGCGCATTGTTGATCGAGCGATTGCCGGTGCGCTGCGGAACCTCGCCGAGCTGGTCATAGATCGTCGGCTGCGGGC
Organism: Solirubrobacteraceae bacterium; assembly: GCA_050696795.1. Lineage (GTDB taxonomy): Bacteria > Actinomycetota > Thermoleophilia > Solirubrobacterales > Solirubrobacteraceae > Palsa-465. Next base: position 38,235 of record JBOGYJ010000059.1, read on the forward strand.
CCAGCACAGTGACCAGCGGCTCCAGGATCGAAACGTCGATCTCCTGGCCCTCGCCCCCGTGGGCGTCGCGGTGGTAAAGCGCCATCACGGCCGCGTTGGCCGCCGTCAGCCCGGCGATGCTGTCGGCGAGCCCGAATGGTGGCAGGGTGGGCGGTCCATCGGGCTCGCCGGTCATGGCCGCAAAGCCACTCATCGCCTCGGCGAGCGTGCCGAAGCCGGCTCGCTCGCGATACGGGCCGGTCTGCCCGTAGCCGGAGATCCGTACCAGCACCAGCTTCGGGTTGAGCTCCCTGAGCGCCTCGTAGCCGAGCCCCCAGCGCTCGAGCGTGCCGGGACGAAAGCTCTCGACTACGACATCGGCGGTGGCAGCCAGCCGGCGGAAGGCATCGGCGCCGTCGGGATCGCCCAGATAGAGACCGACACAGCGCTTGTTGCGCGACACCATCTTCCACCACAGCGGCACCCCGTCCTTGACCCGGCCATGCCCGCGCATGCTGTCGCCACGCGGATGCTCGACCTTGATCACGTCGGCGCCGAAGTCACCCAGGATCTGGCAGGCCAGCGGACCCGCGAGCACGGTCGCGACGTCCAGCACCCGCACCCCCGCCAGCGGTCCGGCCGGGAGCTCCGCCAGCGGTCCGGCCGGCAGCTCCGCCGCCGGCAGCGGCGGCTCTGTGTCGACGTTCTGCATCAGCCGGCAGCCCCCGCCTCGGGAAGCATGCCGATCACATCGGCGGCGCTGGCCACGTCCGCGTACTTCTGCGCGATGTCGAACAGGTTCACCGCGTGCACGGTCGGGCTGCGATCGTAGACCGCGTCGTGGGGCACGGTGATGCGGAAGTTGAAGGCGAATCCGTCCACGACGGAGGCGCGGATGCAACCGCTGGTGGTGCAGCCGGTCACGATCAGCCAGTCGGCGCCCAGGTCGATCAGGTAGCTGGTGAGCGCGGTCGCGAAGAACGCGCTCGGATGGCGTTTGGGGATCAGGATGTCATCGGCGGTCGGCTGCACGGCCTCGACGAAGCGGTAGCCCTGCTCGGCGATGTCCATGATCGCGGGTACCTTCGCCGCCAGCCGCCCCGCGTCGTAGGCTCGCTTGGCCGCCACGTGCGGGTAGATGACCGGCAGCGAGCGCGCGCGAAACGCGGCGAGCAGCAGCGCGATCTGCTCGACGGCCGCCCAGCCCACCTCGCCGCAGCTGGTGGGGTAGTCATCGCGGACCGAGTCGAAGAACGGCTTAGGCGAGTTGCCCACGGTGCGGTACTGGACGTCGATGATCAGCAGCGCGGGATGCCGGCCGGGGCCGCCTGGGCGGCCGAAGCCAGCCGCCCGGTAGCGCGCCTCGTCGTCGGCGGTGATCACATCCGACCATGGCTGGGTCATGCTGCCACGATCCCCGCAGCTGCCGGCGCCGGGGCTCCGCTGTGATGGCGCGGTTGGAAGCGCCCGCCCGTGGTGGCGAGCTGCTCACGGTCGCGGACCACGAACTCGCCGCGCACGAGCGTGTGCTCGACGGAGCCGGTCAGCTCCCAGCCCTCGTAGATCGTGAACGCGGCACCGCTCTGCTGCTCGGCGGCGCGGACGGTGTGGCGACCGTCGAGGTCGACGATCGCAAGGTCGGCTTCGGCGCCGGGCATGATTGCGCCCTTGCGCGGCCACAGGCCGAACGCGCGCGCCGGCGCGCGCGTGACCGTGTCGAGCAGGCGGGCGAGTGGTATCCCGCGCCGGTGGTAGCCCTCGGAGAGCAGCACCGGTAGCAGGTTCTCGAGCCCCGGGAAGCCGGCGCTGGCCTTCCAGATGTCCTGCTCCTTGGCTGCGACGTGGCGCGGGACGTGATCGGAGCCGATCACGTCGATACGACCGTCGGCCACCGCCTGCCACAGCGCCTCCCTGTCGGCTGCGGTGCGCAGCGGCGGGTTGACCTTGGCAATCGGCCCCAGGTCGGAGTCGATGCCGTGCGTTAGGTAGTGCGGGCAGGTCTCCATGAAGATGTGCGGATAGCGGCTGCGCTGGCGCGTGAGCAGGTCGAGCGTCAGCGCGTTCGTGACGTGCACGGCATACATCGAGGCGCCCGCGACAGAGGCCAGGAAGGCCGCGCGCTGCTGCGCCTCAGCCTCGACGTAGTCAGGCCGTGTGTGGTTCCACAGGGCCAGGGGCGAGAGACCCGGCGGGGCAGGCTTCGAGCGCAGGTCCCAGATGATCTCGATGTTCTCGCCATGCGGATCGACCATCGCGCCGGCCTGTGCAGCCGCCCGCATCAGCTCCAGCAGGAAGCCGTCGTCGTTGCCGGGCAGGCCAAGGTAGCTGCCCTCGTCGCCCCGGAAGTTCATGAAGAACTTGAACGAGCTCACGCCCAGGTCGCGCACGTAGGCGGGGATCGCGGCCAGCTGCTCGCGGGTGACGATGCAGAAGTGAAAGCCGAAGTCGACCACACTGCTCGCCTCCATCACGGCCACCGCGTCGCTGAAGACCTCGTGGTACGGAGCTGCCGTCATCAGGTAGGCGATCAGCGTGCAGACGCCGCCGGCCGCGCCCGCCCGGCTCTCGAGACCGGCGTCCTCCGCGGTCCGGGGGACGGTGATGTCCTGACCGAGATGGACGTGCGCGTCGATCACCCCTGGCAGCACGGTGAGTCCGCTGATGTTGACCACCTCGGCCGCGTCGATCGCGGCGTCCGGCTCACACAGCCCTGCCACGACCCCGTCGCGGATCAGCAGATCCACTTCGACTGGACGCTCGGCTCCGGGCAGCAGAACCCGGCCGCCGCTGAGCCGCAGATCAGGCCGTTCGCTCAACGCACCACCCAAGCCTCAGGGGCTCTCTCCACATTGTGTACTGTATACCGTGCGCAGCTGGCCGTCGATATCAGATGCCCAGCGCGGTGTCTGGCTGACCGTTGTGGAGCGAGCGAGGAGGGCGGCTGAGGTGGTGAGTCTGCGGGGGCGACTGTCGGAGCCCGAGATAGTTGTCGCAGTGGGTGCGCATGATGGTCTGACCGCCAGGTTGGCCGAGCGAGCTGGGCTCGAGGCGATCTATCAGGGCGGCTATGCCGTTGCCGCGCACCACCATGGCCTTCCCGACATCGGACTGATCGGTCTGGCTGACGTGGCGGAGAGCCTGCACCGCATCAACGCCGTGGCGAGCGTGCCGGTGATCGTCGATGCCGACACTGGCTACGGGTCCGAGCCGGGCGTGCGGCGCACGGTGCTCGAACTGGAGAGCGAGGGCGCCGCCGCGATCCAGATCGAGGACCAGGTCTTCCCCAAGCGCTGCGGCCACATGGCGGGCAAGACCGTGATCTCGCGCGAGGACATGGTGCTGAAGGTCCGCGCCGCCTGTGAGGCACGCTGCAATGCGGACACCCTGATCATCGCTCGCACGGACGCGCTGCAGGTTCACGGCCTGGACGATGCGATCGACCGCTGCAACGCCTACCGCGAGGCCGGGGCAGACGTCACCTTCGTCGATGCGCCACCCGACCGCGCTGCGATCGAGCAGATTGCCGAGCGCGTCGACGGACCGAAGCTTGCCAATATGTCGGAGACGGGCCGCACGCCGCCGTTGAGCGCGGCGGAGCTGCAGCAGATCGGCTACTCGATCGTGATCTTCCCCAGCACCCAGACCTGGCTGTTCGCGCGGGCCTATCAGGAGTTCCTGGACGAGGTTAAGGCGACCGGTACGACGGCGGCGCTGCGTGAGCGGATGATGCCGTTCGACGACGTCAACGAGCTCCTCGGTCTGGCGCACTGGGACTCCTGAGATGGGCGCGGTCCGTGACGTCTACCGAGACCGCGGATTCGGTGGCCGCCAGGGTGCCGGCGAGCGTCCCGCGCTGGTCGTGATCGATCTCAACTACGGCTTCACCGATCCCTCATCGCCGTTGCACTGCGACGCCGATGCGGCGGTCGAGGCCACGGCCCGCCTGCTCGAGGCGGCCCGCGCGGGCGGGTGCCCGGTGGCGTTCACCACGATTGCCTATGACGAGGCCGGCAAGCGCGTGGCGCGTGCGTTCATCGCCAAGGCGCCGGCGCTGGCAGCGCTCACACCCGGTTCGCGCTGGGCTCAGATCGACGCGCGGATCGCGCCGCGCGACGATGAGCCGGTGCTGCTCAAGCTGTTCGCGTCGGCGTTCTTCGGCACGGCGCTGCAGCAGATGCTGACCGCCGCCGGCTGCGACACACTGGTGGTCGCGGGCGCCTCCACCTCCGGCTGCGTGCGCGCGACCGTCGTCGACGCGCTCCAGCACGGACTGGCCGTGATCGTCCCGCGCGAGGCGGTCGCCGACCGCGCCAAGAGCGCGCACGAGGCTTCGCTCACGGACATCGACGCCAAGTACGGGGATGTGGTCGGGCTCGATGACGCGCTGGCCATCCTGCGCGCCCGCTGACAAGCCCCTTGACCGCCGGCCGCTCCGACCGCGGGCCGCTCCGACCGCGGGCCGCTCCGACCGCGCACGGGCGCTGGCTGATGTCGGTCAGCGCTCAGCCGCCCGCGTTCCGATCGCCTCCCAGCCCGCGAGGTCGTTGATCAGGTTGCGGGTCGCGAACGGGAGCAGTTCGACGGGCGCGCCGGCGGTCCCCCCGTGTGCGTGCAGGTGGCCGTACAGAGCCTCCAGGGCGTACGCGACGGCGCGCACCGCCGCCGTCGGGTAGAGCACGATCGCAAAGCCAAGCTCCGCGTACTCCTCGAGCGGGAGCTGCGGCGTCTTGCCCCCCTCGACGACGTTGACGAGCGTCGGGGCCGGAACCTCGGAGGCGATCCGGCGCAGCTCGTCGACGGTCTGCGGTGCCTCCACGAAGATCACGTCGGCGCCGGCTTCGGCGTAGCGGCGGCCGCGGGCGATCGCCTCGTCGATTCCGTACGCGGCCCGCGCATCGGTGCGGGCGATGATCATCAGGTCCGGATCGGATCTGGCCTCGGTCGCCGCACGCAGCTTCTGCAGCATCTCCTCGGCGGGCACCACCGTCTTGCCCTCGAAGTGCCCGCAGCGCTTGGGAAAGGTCTGATCCTCGATTTGGATCGCGGCGACCCCGGCCGCCTCGAGTGCCCGCACCGTGTAGGCGACGTTGACGGCGTTGCCGAAGCCGGTGTCGGCATCACAGACCAGGGCCAGATCGGACGCCATCGTGGTCCGCCGCGCCTGCTCGATGATCTCGGCGCCGCTCAGCAGGCCGATGTCCGGCAGGCCCAGCAGCGTCATCGCCGTGGCTGAGCCCGAGAGGTAGCCGGCGGTGAACCCCGCTCGCTGCACGAGCCGTGCGCTCAGGGCATCGTGCAGCCCGGGCAGCACCAGTGGCCGATCGGCGGCCAGCGCGTTGCGCAGCCGGCGGCCCGGTGAAACCAGCGGGGCGTCCACTAGCGCCCACCTGCGCCGATGCGCGCGAGCGCCCAGGAGTTGAGTTGCCGGTGTTCCATTGCTGCACCACCGACACCCGCGTTGACGACTGATCGGCAGAGAGGATTCTAATCCGCCCGTGATCCGCCGGGTCGAGGGGTGGCCAGCGGGCCGTCCCTCGAAGTGGACGTTTGTCCCGCGGCTGAATGCACAATTCGACCGACCGCGCGCGGTGATGCATACAATGGCTCAACCTGCATGCAATGAGTAGAAGAGAAGGAGAGAGACTTGGCACCTTCCAATCTCCAGGGAGCCTTGGACGCCGCCGGCAACACCGTCGAGCACCTGCGCGACTCGCAACTCGGCACCTACATCTACCCCGTGGTCCCGGCGGAGTTCAGCAACTGGCGCCGTGAGCAGAGGGCCTGGCGCGAGACCGCCGTGCTCTACGACCAGTCCCACCACATGGTCAACGTGTTCCTCAAGGGCCCGGATGCGATCAAGGTGATCGAGCGGACCGCGATCAACTCGGTCGAGAACTTCCCCGTCGGTCGCGCCAAGCAGTACATCCCGACGGCCTCCAACGGTGGCGTGATCGGCGACGGCATCCTCTTCCACGACGCTGAGGACAGCTACATCTTCGTCGGCCGCCACCCGGCCTCCAACTGGCTGAAGTACCACGGCGAGACCGGTGGCTTCGACAACCTCGACATCGTCTATGACGATCGCTCGCCCTCGCGCCCCTACGGCAACCAGGTGTCGCGCCGGCTCTGGCGCTTCGAGATCCAGGGCCCCAACGCCTGGCCCGTGATCGAGAAGCTCAACGGCGGTCCCGTAGACCAGCTCAAGTTCTTCCACATGGCAAGCATGAAGATCGCCGGCGAGAGCTACCCCACGCTGCGTCACGGCATGGCCGGCATGCCCGGCCTGGAGATCTGGGGTCCGTACGAGAGCTACGAGCGCGTGCGCGAGGCGATCCTCGAGGCGGGCGAGGAGTTCGGGCTGCTGCCCGTCGGCTCCCGCGCTTATTCCTCGAACACGCTCGAGTCGGGTTGGATCCCGTCGCCGCTGCCGGCGATCTACTCGAGCGAGGCCGAGCGCGGCTACCGCGAGTGGCTGCCGGCAAGCAGCTACGAGGCGATCCAGGTGCTGTCGGGCAGCTTCGTCTCCGACGACATCGAGGACTACTACACCAACCCGTATGACCTCGGCTACGGCCACATCATCAAGTACGACCACGACTTCATCGGTCGCGAGGCGCTCGCGGCCCTGAACCCGGAGGAGCAGCGCAAGAAGGTCACGCTGGCCTGGGACGCCGAGGATCTGGCCGACATCTTCGCCTCGCTGCTCGACGTCGAGGGGCCGGGATACCAGGTCTTCGACCTGCCCAACGCCAACTACGGCTCGTCGAACTTCGACTCCGTGATCGATGCCGACGGCAATCTGGTGGGGGTCTCGATGTTCACCGGCTACAGCGCCAACGAGCGCCGCGCCCTGTCGCTGGCGACGATCGCCCCCGACATCCCGGTCGGCACCGAGTTGCGCGTCGTCTGGGGCGAGCCCAAGCCCAACAAGAAGACCAATGTCGAGCCGCACATCCAGAAGGAAGTGCGTGTGATCGTCTCGCCGGTGCCCTATGCGGTCACCGCGCGCACCGAGTACGCCGAGGGCTGGCGTACCGCTGCCAAGTAGCCCTGCCACAAGCGTCTGGGCGAGCCGGGGGTCAAGCGCGACCCCCGGCCGCGGCTAGCGATCGTCGGGCTCGGGCTCGCGCAGGCCGAAGCGCCGCTCGAGCAGCTCCGGGACGCTTTCGCGCGCGACGGGCTCACGCTTTGAGCCCGTCGGCGTCTGCACGCTCAGCACCATCTCGCCGCTGAAGTCGCTGAGCGTGGTGCGGCTGCCGTCGGCGCTGTGCTCGGTCACGAGCAGGTGGGTGACAAAGCGCGATTGCGGGTGCGTGCAGGTGAACCAGTTGCTGAGCTCGATGTCGATCGCCGGCGCCGGCTCGGGCCGGAACGCGTAGAGGTCGCGCCAGCCGTCATCGATGGCGATCTGCAGCACCAGCAGCGGCCCCTCGCTGACCACCTGGTAGCTCCAGCCGAATTGCTCGTAGGGACCGCCGGGGCCGAACGGGATCGGTTCCAGCAAGGTGCCCTGGCCGAAGCCCACGTCCGCGTGCCAGATCGCGCCCTCGTGCTGCACGCGCAGCAGCAGGTGGGTGAGCGGGTTGATGGCCGTGCCCGGCCGGCCGTTGCGCACGCGCGCGAGTATCGGCTCGACCCTGGCGCCGAGTGCCTCGAGGGCTTGCTGGAACAGCAGGTTGTGCTCGAAGCAGTAACCGCCGCGGTCGCCGGCGAGGAGCTTGCGTGCGATCGCGTCCGGTTCCAGCGAGACCGCGATCCCGACCAGCGGGTCGAGGTTCTCGAACAGGATCCGGGTGACGTGCGCGCGGTGCAGCTCGGCCAGCGACGGCGTCCCCTGCAGGCCCACGCGGGCTAGGTATCTGCTGAGGTCGAACACGGGCCCGCGCGAGCTTAGAGCGCCGACCAGCAAAACACTCGGGGCCGGTGCTTTTGGCGCCGGCCCCGAGGGCTGAGGAGAGAGATGAGAGGGGGAGAGATGGAGCTCTAGAGGGGACGGCGCACCGGCGGCGCCTGGGCGGTCTTGCTCGGCCAGTGGCGGAGCATCCTGCGTGAGGCCTTGGCAGCTGAAGGACGCTCCCTGAGCAGTCGCGTCTGCATGCGGTCCTCGGCCGGCCACCGCTCCTCGAAGGCGCGGAACGGGCGGCCCTTGAGAGTCGTCTGTGAGGAGTGTGGAGAAGCCATGAGTCAAGTATCGGGCA
>JBOGYJ010000060.1:0-4594 GCA_050696795.1 Solirubrobacteraceae bacterium
CGTTCGCCGACGTCAAGCTCAAGAGCATCCACCAGAAGGGCGGGCAGGAGACGGTGGTCGGCGTGTTCACCAAGATGCAGAGCAGCTTCGGCTCGGGCAGCAGCAAGGTCGAGGGTTCGCTGAACCCGGGCGCCACGACGTCCTGGGACCTGAGCAACGCGAAGCCATTCTGAAGCCGCGGATCGCGCAGGGGTAGGCGTGCCGGGCGCCTACGACAACCTCGCCTACCCCGGCTACGCCTACCCGCGGACGCACCCCGGGCAGCTCGAGGCGCTGGCCCGCCTGTTCGGGCTCGAGCCGGCCGCGGCCGCGACTGCCCACGTGCTCGAGCTCGGCTGCGGCGACGGCGTCAACGCGCTGGCGATCGCGCAGAGCCTGCCGGCAGCGCGGGTGGTGGGTGTCGACCGGGTCGCCTCAGCGATCCAGCGGGGCCGTGCCCAGCGGGGCACGGCCGGCCTCGACAACATCGAGCTGCTGGTCGGCGATCTGTCGGATCCGACGCTCGCCGATCGCCTCGGTGGGTTCGACTACGTGATCGCCCACGGCGTCTTCTCGTGGGTTCCGCCTGCGGTGCGGACGGCGCTGCTTGAGCTGATCGGCCGTGTGCTCGCGCCGCAGGGTGTTGGGTACGTGAGTTACAACGCCTACCCCGGCTCGCACCTGCGCGATATGGCGCGGGACGTCCTCGAATTCCATCTGCGGGGGGTCAGTGGTGCCGCCAAGCGCTTGGCCCGCGCGCACGAGCTGATGCGGGCGATCGTCGCGATCGAGACTCCCAGTCCCTACGCCCGCGTCCTGCGCGAGCAGCTGCAGCGGATGCTCGACGCCTCCGATGCGCTGCTTTATCACGACGAGCTGGCCGAGGTCAGCACGCCTTTCTACTTCCACGAGTTCATGGAACTCGCCGGCCGCTGCGGGCTCCAATTCCTGTCGGAGGCCGAGCTCTCCGACAGCCAGATGCGCGACGTGCCGGAGGCTGTCGGCGACGTGATGGCCGGGCTGCCGGCGGACGTGGTCGTGCGCGAGCAGTACCTCGACTTCTTCCGCAACCGCATGTTTCGCCAGACGCTGCTGGTGCATGACGAGCTCGAAATCTCGCGCCGGCTCGACGACGCGGTGATCGAGCGGCTCTGGATCTCCTCGCCGGCGCAGCGAACCGACGCGGGCTTTGCTGTCGCGAGCGGCGGCAGCGTCGAGACCAGCGACCCGCTGCTGCTGGCGGCGCTCTCCGAGCTCTGCGATGCCTATCCGTCGGCACTCGCGTTCGACGAGCTGGTGCGACGCACGCTGACGCGCTGCGGCCAGCAGTGCGGGCCCTCCGAGCACCTGCGCGAGCGGCTGCGAGAGCTGCTGCTCGAGATCTCCCTCGTCCACATAGTGCGGCTCGATGGTGCCTCGCGTCCACTGGCCGGTCAGGCGGGGCCGAAGCCCAAGGCCAGTCCGCTGGCGCGCACGCAGGCTGCCGCGGGGCTGGCGGTTCTGAGCACGCTGCTACCGACCAACCACGCACCGGCCGACGCCACCGAGCGGCAGCTGATCGGACTCGCGGACGGGACGCGAACCCGTGCCGAGCTGGCCGAGCAGTTGGCGCTGGACGAGCCGTCACTTGCGGCGCGACTCGAGCAGCTCGCGCGGGCGGGGTTACTGCTCGCCTGAGGGCCCGAGCCCCAGGGCGCCCAGCGCGTCGCCGGCGTCGTCGTAGTGGACCATCTCCACGACCTTGCCGTCGCGGAAGGTCGTGAGGTTGGCGGTCCGCGTCGGCTGCGGGTCATCGTCGCTCGGATGCGGCTGCATGACCACGACGACGCGGCTACCCGACTCGACCACGTCGACCAGCTCGGGCATGGGCCCGGCGTTGCGGTCGCCGCGACCACGGATCCAGGCGAGCGCCTGCATGCGGTTCTGGCAGCCGTCGGCGGGGTCGCCGCCGTGCCACTTCACGTCGGGATCGAGGAACTCGGTGATGGCGTCGAGGTCCCCGCGCGCGATCGCGGCAAATCCCTGTCTGGCGATATCGGCGTTGCTCATGTGCTCAGGCGGCTGCAGTTGCGACCCGTGCCGGTCCCACCAGAGCTTCCTGCAGTCGCCGGGCGGCGTCAAGGTGATCGCCGGTCCAGATGACCCGCACGCCGGTGGCGTTGGCGTGGCCGTCGCCGTTGCGCAGGTCCGCGGCGACGGCGTCGATCAGCCGGCCATCGGCGAGACCGTCGGTGGGCAGCGGCTCGGGCACGTCACCGGCGCCGGCGAGGCTGGCGGCGAAGCGGTCGTACCAGGCGCTCAGGTGCTCGGCGGAGGTGACCAGCTCCCGGCGCACGGCGGCACGATCGCCACCGCCGGGCGGCGGCGCGCCATCCGCTGTCCAGAGGTCGAGTACGGCGTCGGCGGCCAGTCGCAGGCCGGCCACCCCGGTGACGAGCGCGGTGACCTCGGCGAGCGGGATCTTCTTGGCGCCACGCTCCGCCAGGTAGCCGCGGAAGGTGTCGTCGAGCCGCCGGGCCGAGGCCGCCGCCTCCCCGCCCAGCACGCGCGGCGACTCTGCCCTGCCGGCGCCCGGATCACAGCAGGAGACGGCGTGCGCGATCGCCGCTGCCAGGTAACGGCTCGAGTCGCTGTAGGCACGGCCAAGCGCCCGGCTGAGCTCGTTGCTCGCACCGCGCGGCCAGAACAGAAGGCCCATCAGCAGGCTGACGCCGCCGCCGAGCGCGACATCTTCGATCCGCACGAGCCCGATCTTCCAGCCCACCGGAACGAGCAGATTGACGAGCACCAGCAGCGTCAGCGTGAACGCGGCCTGTCCGGCCAGGAACGAGATCGCCGCAGGCGCCAGGCCGGCGAACAGCACGACGAACGGCAGCAGGATCCAGAGCAGGGTCGTGTTGGTCCCGATCAGCGCCACCAGGGCGCCGCCGACGATGAAGCCCAGCGTCGTGCCGAGCAGCGCGCGGACCACGTTCTGCCCGGTGCCGAGCGCGTTGGAGCGCAGCACCGCGAGCGTTCCGAAGACCACCCAGAAGCCGTGCTGTGCCGAGGTGACATCGGCGACGAGCACCGCCAGCGCCAGGCCGGCGGCGCCGCGCAGGCTGTTGTGCAGCCACGCGGAGCTGGGCTCGGCATGGGCCCGCGCGCGTTCGCGGGCGGAGCTGAGCGGTCCGGTGAACCCCGAGGGCTGGCGCCCGAGCAGGCGCTGCAACCAGGTGCGGCGCCCGGCCGCCGCCGCGTAGTCGACGTTGCCCGCGATCTGCTCGGTGATATAGGCGAGCTCCTGCGTGCGGAAGCTGGGGTCCAGCGCCGAGACCATCGTCAGCATCGCGGTTCTGCCCTCCGACCGGGGGTTCCCGACGGGCACGCTGGTCGCATGTGCCTCGAGCGCGCGCAGCGCCTCGCGCAGTCGCCGGCGCGCCTCGGCGAGCTCGGTCGCGGCGAGCCGCGGGCCGGCATCACCGGGGCTGAGCGCTGTTGCGGCGCGCTCGAGCACGTCGGCCGCCGCCAGCTTGACGTGGCAGATCGACGGGTCCGGTGCCACCGTGCGGCGCTCGAGCCGCGACCGCAGCACCGCCCCGCTCAGCCAGCGCAGCTCGTCGACCAGCCGGATCTCGGCGCGCGCCCGGGTGCTGAGCCCGGTCGGCCGGTACGGCGTGGCCAGGAACAGCCGGTCGAGCGCGCCCACCGCCGTGTCCGCCTGGGCCCGGGCCTGCTCGGCCGCGAACTCGACCTCTTCCGAGTAGTCGCCGAGTACCCAGACGATCTCGGCACGGATCCGCGCAGCCAGCGCCCGGCAGGCCGCGATCGCCCGCTGCTCGACCGGGAACGCGACGGGTGACGGCCACAGGACCGTGATCGCGATCAGCGACACGGCAGCCGACAGGCCCCAGCCGGCGACCTGGTCGGGGATCTGCGAGAGCGGCGCTGGGGTGGCCACGGGGAGCACGAAGGCGAGCAGCAACGGCGTCGTGGCGCTCGCGATCACCGAGCTCACCACGGCGCTGAACAGCACGACGAAGCCGATCACGAACATGCCGACGACGGCCAGCACCTTGACGTTCGAGACGAGCGTGCCGAGACAGATCATCACCATGCAGGCGATGCCAAGCAGCGACTGCGAGCGCAACCGGTCCAGCCGGCTGCCGGAGAAGTCGACCAGCAGCAGCATCGCGAACGCGCCGAAGGCGATGAAGTAGGACATCACCGCGTTGGCGATCACCTTGTCCCCCAGCGCCAGCAGTGCCGGCATCAGGATCGCCGCCCGGCCGGCTCGCCGCAGCGCGCCGTAGCCGAGATCGTGGGCGCGCAGCCAGTCGTCCATCCGTCGCGGGGTCAGCGGATGCGAGCGCTGAGTGGACAGGTCTCCAATCTAACTCTGCCGTCAAGCGCGCCCGCGCCACCGCTGGGCAAGAACCCGGCCGACCTCGAAGCGCGACTTCCTCGTAACCTCGCGCGGAAGGATGACGTACGAAAACGGAGGTTTCGATGCCTGAGCCGCGTCAGCGGCCGCCGCGTCGCAATGTGGCGGTTCACTCGGTCACCCAGATCACGCCCCGGTTGCGGCGGGTCGTGGTGACCGGGGAGCTCGAGGGCTGGGACCCGTCAGAGCCCG
>JBOGYJ010000061.1:0-2539 GCA_050696795.1 Solirubrobacteraceae bacterium
CATCCCGTACGCATCTGTCGCAGAAGAGCCTCGCCCAGCTCCGTTCGGAGCGCGACAGGCTCCGGGTTTCAGCCTCATGGCCGACTACTAGTATGGGTAGTCAGCTGATAGTCCAGGACAACGAATCGACCGACACGCATCCGAGCCCCTAACGACATGTATCCCTCATCTCGTCAGGCGCTCCTGTCCCGCGACGGAAAGATTTAGGAAATGTTCGAGCGATTTACAGAACGCGCCCGCCAGGTGGTCGTCCTTGCTCAGGAAGAGGCACGGACGCTCAAGCACAACTACATCGGCACCGAGCACATCCTGCTTGGCCTACTTCGTGAAGAGGAAGGCCTCGCTGCGCGCGTACTCGAGTCACTCGAGATCACCGTCGAGCGTGTGCGCGCCCAGGTGGTGCGCATCGTCGGCTCCGGTGAGGAGGTGACCTCGGGGCAGATCCCATTCACCCCACGGGCCAAGAAGGTGCTCGAACTCGCCCTGCGCGAGGCCCTGAGCCTCGGCCACAACTACATCGGTACCGAGCACATCCTGCTCGGCCTGGTGCGCGAGAACGAGGGCGTCGCGGCTCGCATCCTGCTCGACTTCGATGCCGATTCCGAGAAGATCCGCAACGAGGTCATCCGCATGCTGTCCGGCCCCGGTGGTCGCCAGCGCACCGGCTCGGGTGGCGGCGGTGCCGCTGCCGGCGCCGGTGCCGGCACCTCCGGTGAGGGCAAGAAGTCCTCGAAGCTGCTCGACCAGTTCGGGCGCAACCTGACCAAGCTGGCCGCCGACGGCAAGCTCGACCCAGTGGTCGGTCGCGAGACTGAGATCGAGCGGATCATGCAGATTCTCAGCCGCCGCACCAAGAACAACCCCGTGCTGGTCGGTGAGCCCGGCGTCGGCAAGACCGCCGTGGTCGAGGGCCTGGCTCAGCGCATCACCAACGCCGACGTTCCCGAGCTGCTCAAGGGCAAGCAGATCTACACGCTCGATCTGGCCGCCCTGGTCGCGGGCTCCAAGTACCGCGGCGAGTTCGAGGAGCGCCTCAAGAAGGTGATGAAGGAGATCACCCAGCGCGGCGACATCATCCTGTTCATCGACGAACTTCACAACCTCGTCGGCGCGGGCGCCGCCGAGGGCGCGATCGACGCCGCCTCGATCCTCAAGCCGGCGCTCGCCCGTGGCGAGCTGCAGACGATCGGCGCGACCACGCTCGAGGAGTTCCGCAAGTACCTGGAGCGCGACTCCGCGCTCGAGCGGCGCTTCCAGAAGATCGTCGTCGACCAGCCCTCCAAGGACGAGACCGTGCAGATCCTCAAGGGCCTGCGCGACCGCTACGAGCAGCACCACAAGGTGAACATCACCGACGAGGCGCTCGTCGCCGCCGCCGATCTGGCCGACCGCTACATCTCCGATCGCTTCCTGCCCGACAAGGCGATCGACCTGATCGACGAGGCGGCGTCGCGCATGCGCATCAAGTCGATGACCTCGCCGCCCGTCTACCGCGAGCTGGAGGACCAGATCGAGGAGACGCGCCGTGCCAAGGAGGCCGCGATCGAGGCGCAGGAGTTCGAGAAGGCCGCCAACCTGCGCGATCAGGAGCGCCGTCTGACGCAGAAGAAGCGCGAGCTGGCTGAGCAGTGGGAGGCCGGCGAGGCGACCGAGCGTCCCTCGATCGGTGAGGAGGAGATCGCCGACATCGTCTCGATGTGGACCGGCATCCCCGTCTTCAAGCTGACGGAGGCCGAGACGGCCAAGCTGATGCGCATGGAGGAGGAGCTCCACAAGCGCGTCATCGGCCAGCACGCTGCGGTCGAGGTCATCTCCAAGGCGATCCGCCGTTCACGCGCGGGGCTGAAGGACCCGAAGCGGCCGACCGGCTCGTTCATCTTTCTGGGCCCGTCGGGCGTCGGCAAGACCGAGCTCGCCCGGACGCTCGCCGAGTTCCTGTTCGGTGACGAGGACACGATGATCCGCATCGACATGTCCGAGTACATGGAGAAGCACGCCGTCAGCCGTCTGGTCGGCTCGCCTCCCGGCTACATCGGCTACGACGAGGGCGGTCAGCTGACCGAGGCCGTGCGGCGCAAGCCCTACAGCGTGCTGCTGCTCGACGAGATCGAGAAGGCCCACCCGGACGTCTTCAACATTCTGCTGCAGATCCTCGAGGACTGGCGGCTGACCGACGCCCAGGGTCGAACCGTCGACTTTCGTCACACGATCGTGATCATGACCTCCAACATCGGCGCCGCCGAGATTGCGCGGAACACGCCGCTCGGCTTCGCGGTCTCCGACGACGAGACTGGCATCACCTACGACGACATGAAGAACCGGATCATGGGCGAGCTCAAGCGCGTCTTCCGGCCCGAGTTCATCAACCGGATCGACGAGGTGATCGTCTTCCACAAGCTCGCCAAGGAGCAGATCAAGGAGATCGTCGAGCTGCTGCTGCGTCGGATCCGCAAGTCGATGGCCGAGCGCGAGCTGCAACTCGAGCTGTCCGAGGACGCCAAGGATCTGCTCGTCGAGAAGGGATGGGATCCCGCCATGG
>JBOGYJ010000062.1:0-8177 GCA_050696795.1 Solirubrobacteraceae bacterium
CGCTGGGGCTGAGGACGGTGTGGTGAAGCAGCGCCCGGTCCCAGCGCAGCATGTCGGGGGCGGTGGTGATGATGCCGCCGTTACCGCGCAGGTTCCAGTAGGGCCCGTTCTTGGCCCACGGGTGATCGAACGGGTGGCCCGTCGGGCGTCCGTGGCGGTTGTATTCGACCGCGACCTGGCCGGCATGCCAGTGGGGCAGGATGTAGCCGGTGTGCCGCATCCCGGCCGGGCGATACAGATACCGCGCGAGGAACTGCTCATAGCCCATCCCCGACACCTTTTCGACGATCGCGGCGAGGATGCTGTAGCTGACGTTTGAGTAATGCCAAGCTTTACCGGGCGGTGAGAGCAGCCGTGACCGCATCGCCTCGGCGAGCATCTGCTCCCGCGAGAGCGGTTGGTAGTCGCCGCCGAGCGAATCGAGCAGGCCGGATGTCATCGTGAGCAGATCCTTGATCGTGATCGTGCGCTTGTCGGGTGGGACCCCGTCGATGAACCGGTCGATCGGGTCGCTGACCCGCAGCCGGCCCATCATCTGGAGCTTGAGGATCGCCGCGGCGGTGAACTGCTTCGTTATCGACCCGATGTCGTAAGCGGTGTCACAGCGTGCGGCGAGGTGTTTCGCGCGGTCGGCCCAACCGAAGCTGTCGCAGGCGATCTTCTGGCCTGCGCGGGCGACGAGCACGGTCCCGCTCGCCCCGTGCGGCCAGTGATCTGCCAGGAATGTGTCGACCTGGGTCGCCTGTCGGCCGGGGGCTGCCGTGGCTGGCCCGGGGCGGACGACGGCTGCGTCGCCGTGACGGTTCTCACCGGGACGGCATCGTTGCGCCTAGCGATCTCGGGTGCATTGCAAGCTGACGCGCAGCGCATCGGGCACGTCCCGGCGTGGCGTGCAACGCCATCCGGCCCGCCCGCGCGATACGACCAGGCTCTGTGCCTGAGCGGCGCAGCCGTTGCTACCGGCGACGGTGCTGGCAGCACACGCAAACCGGTCGACCTCGTGACTCCCGTGCGCGCCCGCGCTGACTGCCAACCCACTGAACGCCAACGCCACGCCCACCAGCGAGGCCGCGCCGATCCGCCAACTCCGCCTCCCGGCGCTGGTAACCCGCTCCCGAACCCCTCCCAAAAGCAGCGACACGACCTGCCGAGCGAGCCCGTGGCGCTCGGCCAACTCCAGAGCCAGGTCCCGCAAATAGTCACGGTCGCGACGGCGTGACGCCCGCGGATACGCAAGGAGACACAGATCAAGCAACCGCCCTTTCATGCCGGCCTCGGGCTCGGGCTCCGGCCGGAGCGCGCAGTGGCAGCGACACGGGCGCTAACAGCGTCCGCCATCGAACTCAAGCGTGCCGCCTCCTGGGCAAGCACAGACTGGCCGGAGCCGGACAGCTCGTAATAACGTCGACGGCGACCGCCGACCACCTCCTCCCGCGTCTGCGAGATCAACCCATCCGCAGCCAACCTATTCAGTACGCCATACAGGGTGCCCGCCGCAAGCTTCACGCGGCCGCCCGAGAGCGCCTCGACATCGCTGGCGATCCCATAACCATGCAACTCACCCGTCACGAGGCTCGCCAGAATCAACAGCGCCTGTTCAGTCACGATCAACACGATACATCATCACACGATGCATCGCAAGCACGAGCGCCGATTCGGCCAGTGACTTCAGGCACCTCTCACGCAGCTCACAGCGTCCACATCTCCGACCGGCCACCACCGCCAGGCCGGTGCGATGCCCAGATCACTGGCCTCCCTCATCAGGTCCGCCGGCCTCCGCTCGACGGTCGAAACCCACGTGCTTTGGTCGGGCCCCATACATCTCGACGCATCCGCAGACAAAACCCTCCGCGCGGAGACCACGCACGCGTGGATCCGGGCGCGAGCAGCTTCGCCGCTAAACAACCGAGTCCAAGCGGAAGTTCGCAGCGCCGAGGGCTGGCTTCTCGTTTGTCGCCGAACCGGCACTCTGCATCTGACTGCCGCTCTCCGTCGACACCAGCAGCCTCGCACCCACCTCCCACCACGCTGCCGCGGCTGCTTGCGGACACAAGCACGGGGGATGGCCAACCGCGCCAGACTGCTGCGTTCGTCGTCAGACGGTAGCCGAGCGCGCGATCGCTACCGCGACTCACCACGTGTCTCAGCGTCGGCGCCGCAGGGCGGCTCTGCCAGTCGATGTGCCGGAACGCCTCGGCGAGGATCGCGCCTGGACTCCGCCGCCCCGGCGAGCTTGCGCGTCACCGGCGCGGCCAACGATGCAGCCGGCGGGCGGACGTGCCGACACGCCAAAGGGAATGAAGCGCGTACTGGGCTGGCCTGGGTTGGCCCGCGCTGACCCGCGCTTGCGACGACCGTACCGGTGCTCCACGCAACAACGTCGCCGCCAGCCCCGGCCCGCCGCCGCTCGTCAAAAGGGAATGAAAAGGGAACGGGCCCCGGGATCGCCGAGGCCCGCGTTGGCCTACGCTGACCCATAGCGCGCGCAGAACGACCACCTCGCGCTCGAAGGCCTTTGGTTACGGGCGATCAGAGCGGACGGACGGAGAGGGGGGGATTCGAACCCCCGATGGACGATAAGCCCATACCGGTTTTCGAGACCGGTGCGTGTCCCCTGAAACCCCTATAAACACTGGGGTTTTGGTTTCGAGGGAATGAAGTAGGGAATGAAAACTCATCGAGCTGCACGCTCCTGCTGGTTCGCGGCCAGATACGCGGCGAGCGTGTCTGGCGCCCGGAGGATGTCCTCGGGCAGCGCGTGGGTGTAGCGCGCAACGGTGACCTGCGCTGCGCCGTCCTGCCGCTCAGGGGTCGCATGGCTCGTCAAGACAGACGCGATCTTAGGTGGCACCCCGGCGGCATCCGGCGTCGTATCCAAGATCTGCATATGCGGTCGCTCCTCGCCGGACGCGTCACGAGCGTGTGAGTCGTCGGCGCAGGGCGCCGGCGAGGCGCGTCGCTCCGCCGCGCTTCAGCCTGTCGGCCAGTTCGAAGACGGTGACTGGCGGTTTTTGCTTGCTCGCCGCGAGCTTGTGGATGGTGTCCAGAACGGCCGTCGGGCGGCACTTGAGCAGGTCTGTCAGATAGTCGTCGGCGGTGGCAACGCGAACGCCGTGGGCTGCGAGGAACGGGCTGGGGAAATCGGCCGTGTTCCGGGTGAGCAAGACATCCACCGCTCCGAACGCGCACGCGGCGGTGTGAACCTGGTCGTCGGGGTCTTTGCCAGGAACCTCGGCTGCGCGGTCGCGGTAGAGCGTCGGGTCGATCCGTGTGAGAGCGAAGAACTCGCGGACTGTCGCTGAGACGAACGCGGCAGTCTGCGGGCTTCTCCTCTGCTCTCGGACGATCACACGCTCCCATTCGTTGAGGAGCTCTTCGGTCCAGACGAAGTCGAGCAGACGATCCTCGGCAAGCGACAGCACCAGGTCCATCACGCTGAACGGGAACAGCTCGTTGGCGTCGACGAAGACTCGCTCGGGCGGGGTAACCGGTGGGTGTCAGCTGAGGAGTGCGCCGAGCGCCATGCGTCCGCGACGGATGCGCTCGCGGTCTTCGGAGAGCGCCAGCACGTCGGCGATCTGGATCCGCCGGTGGTTGCTGCCCGGGAGCCGGCGGAACGCGAGCACGCCGTCGGCGAGCAAGCGGTCGACGAACTGACGGCTGACGCCGAGCAGTTCGGCGGCGCCGGCTGGGGATACCTCGCGATCTCTGTGCACGATCACGATGTCATCGCCGTTGGCAAGGTCGTCGAGCACCTTGCGCAGCTGAACGCCGAACTCGCTGGTCGTGTCAACAGTCGCCGCAAGCGTGGCGGCGCTCTGGCGGCCTTGGTCGTCGCCGGCTGTCAGGAGGCTGATGGAATCGGCTCGAGACGCCATACATGGAGCTTACTCAGAACTGCAATAACTGCAACTGGGTGCGTCGTTCGGTCTGAGCTCACCGAGGCAGGGACCACCAACGGGGTTCCATTATCTGGCACGGGCAGCGGCCGTACGGGCCGTGCCTTCGCAGCGCCCCGTTACCGACGCCCGGACTCGCTGGCGCTGCCTGCCCAGCGCGATCTCTCGGCGCGGCGTCCCGGTGCCATCGAGTGGCTACGCACTCATCATCACCACCGTGCACGGTGCCGCGGATCGTCGCCGAAGCAGAAGCTGGCGCGAGCACGGCGTCGCGGTCGATGCGATCGTCGGCCGCCGGCACATGAGAGCAGCCACGCCGACGGTTGAGGGCGCGCTGCCCGCTCACGCCTGAGGGAGCCACGCCGGCTCGCTGCTGCTCGGCACAGGAAGGAGCAGAGTTGGCGTCCGCCTGCGGCCGGCGCGAGAGTGCTGCTCGTTCGTGAAAGGAGTGCTCTGAAGGTGCGCAGGATAAGACGAGCGGGAGCAGCGCGCCGACCGGGTCAGGAGGGTTGGCCGGTCGCATTCGTGAAGTGCTGGTTGCCGACGACGTCGAGGAGTTGCAGTCGCTCGGCCGAATCGGTGCCCGGCGTTGCGGTATAGACGAGCAGTATCTGGGAGTTGTTCTCCGCCGAGAGAGTTTCGCAGTCAAGCTGTATCGGCCCTACCTGTGGGTGTAGGAACGTCTTGCGTTCGGGGCCGGGTCGCCAGGCGACATCGTGGGTTCTCCATAGGCTGGCGAACTCTGAGGAGGCGTTCAAAAGGCGGTCGACGACGGCTCGGCCGTGGGGATCGTCGGAGTGGCGGGCGGAGGCGATATGCAGGGCGGCGACATAGGAGCGCGAGTAGCGATCGTGCTCCTCGCTGGGGTGGATCGCCCGTTCGTTCGGGTCTGTGAACCAGCGGTGAAACCGCGACCGGCTGGGGTCGTCGGGCCCAAACCGCGATTCGTCGCCGATTAGGGCCACGCCGAGCGGGTTTTGAGCGAGGACCTCGCCGAGATCGTTGGTCAGCATGGCGGGTGTGTTCAGCCGGTCTAGGACCCGCCGTATGCCGGGCGCGGCGTGGTCTGAGCGCACGTCGCTGCGGGGCGGTGTGTGGCCGGCGAGTCGGTAGAGATGGTCTCGCTCTAGGAGAGTGAGTCGCAACGCGCGCCCGATCGCAGCGAGCATCGACGGTGATGGCTGGGGTCCGCGCTGTTGTTCTAGGCGCGCGTAGTAATCGGTCGACATGCTGGCCAGCATGGCGACCTCCTCGCGACGCAGACCTTGCGTGCGTCGCCGTGCTCCGCGAGGCAGTCCGACGTCCTCGGGTTGCAGCGCCCCGCGGCGCTGGCGCAGAAACCCAGACATCAACTGGCGATCCATGCGACCAGTATCGGCGCGTTGCTTGTCCGTAGCCAGGGATCGTCAATCCGTGGTTGAACAAGTCTCTTCTCAACCGGCACTCGGCGCAGCAGAGTGGTGTGCATGACCACCGAGAACCCCACTCCCATCGCTCTCATCACCGGCGCCAGCCGCGGCCTGGGCCGCGCCGGCGCCCTGGCCCTCGCGGATGCCGGCGTCGACGTCATCGCCACGTACAACAGCAGCGAGGCCGAGGCGCGCGAAGTCGTTGCTGAGGTTGACGCCAAAGGCCGTCGTGGCGTTGCGCTAAAGCTCGACACGACTGACCGCTCCTCCTTCCCGGCCTTCGTCGCCCGCGTACGCGGTGAACTCCTCGACGGAAAACTCGACGTCCTTGTCAACAACGCCGGCACGGGCTTCTACAGCCTGCTGCAAGACACCACCGAAACCGGGCTTGATGAAGTCTTCGACGTTCACGTCAAGGGCCCGTTCTTTCTCACCCAGGCGCTCGAGCCGCTCCTCGCGGACGGCGCGAAGATCATCAACATCTCAACGGCCCTGACCCGTCTGTCGTTTCCTCGCTCCGGTCCGTATGCGATGGCCAAGGGCGCGCTTGAGGTGCTGACCCGCTATCAGGCGGTTGAGTACGGGACGCGCGGTATCACTGCCAACACCCTTGCCGTGGGAGCCGTTCCAACTGACTTCGGCGGTGGCCATCTGCGCTCAAATCCCGAGTTGCAGGAAATGATGATCCAGGCCGCCGCACTGAAGCGCCTTGCCACCCCTGAGGACGTCGCAGCCGCGATCACCGGACTGAGCACCGCGTCGGGAACGTGGATCACCGGTCAGCGAATCGAGGCCTCCGGCGGAATCTGACCAACAGCCAGCCAGAAGACCCGTCAATCAGGCATCGGGCAGGCGCCGCCCTGCGACAGACACCAGTAGCGCCGACCAAGCGGCCGCCCCTGCTTGGTCGCCCGCGGGGCAGTCCGCCGCCGGCTGCTGCTCTGCTCCGCGCCGGCTGCAAAGACGGCATGAGCAGTACGGCGTGGCGGCCGGGTGAAGGTGGCCGGCCCGCCGTGTCGAAGGACATACGTTGAAGGCGCGCGCGGTAGCAGCCGCGCGGCCGGTCATTCGAATCATGAAGGGCCGACCGTGACCCACGGTATGTGATGGGTCGGGCTGAACGCTGCCCCGTGCGCGGAGTTCAACACGAGAAGGCGGTGAGGTAATGACGATCGTGATGGGACTTGATCAGCATCGAGCGCAGATCACCGGCGAGTGGATTGACACCGTGACCGGTGAGATCTCGCGCGGGCGGGTGATGCCGGCGGACCGCGCCGGCGTGCAGCGGTTCCTTGCCCGCTTCGGTGCTCAGGAGCTCGAGGTGGCGCTGGAGGCGACGACCGGGTGGCGGTTCGTGGTCGAGGAGCTGCGGGCGGTCGGTGCTGGGGTGCATCTGGCCGAGCCGGCGGAGACCAGCGCGTTGCGCGGCCCCAAGAAGCACGCGAAGAGCGACCGGGCTGACGCGAGGCATCTGCGCGAGCTGTTGATGACTGGCCGCCTGCCGGAGTGCTGGATCGCGCCCGATCACATCCTCGATCTCCGCGCCAAGGTCCGTCTGCGTCACACGCTGGTGGACGAGCGCGGCGAATCGCAGCAGCGGATCCGCGCCGGGCTCTACCACCACGGGTTCCCGCGCCGCAGCGACCCCGACCTGCTCACCGCGGCCGGGCGCGACTGGCTCGAACAGCTGCCGCTGGCTGCGGCAGCGCGCGAGCAGGTCGGGGTCGGCCTGGAGCTGATCGGCGCGCTCGACACTCAGATCCCGGTGATCGACAAGCAGCTGCGCTCCTACGCGCGCCGCCAGCCCGGCTGTCGGGCGCTGATGGGCCACTACGGCATCGGGGAGCTGACGTCGGTCGCGATCCTCGCCGAGCTCGGCGACTGCCAGCGGTTCTCCTCCTCCCGCTACGCGGTGCGCTACGGCGGCCTGGACATCACCGTGCACGCCTCCGACCGCAGGCGCGCGCCCGGACACCTCTCCCGCCAGGGACCACCGGTCCTGCGCTGGGCGCTATACGAGGCAGCCCAGGCCGCGAGTCGCCCCAGCTCCCCCGACCACGCCTACTACCAGCAAGCCGCGCAGCGACTCGGGCACAACCGCGCCTGCCTCGCGATCGCGCGCAACCTCCTCAAACGCAGCTACCACACCCTCAAGGACCTCGGCGACGAGGCGCTCGCGCCCGTGTGAGAACCCTCGTGCGCGCCACGCCCCACGTCAGCCGATGCACCGCAGCCAGCTGCTCCCGACAGACTGCTGCCGCCACGTCCGCGTGGACGGCCTCCAAAGACCGAGCGGCCGCACCGCACTTCCCCCCAGCGGGAACCCCATCACCATCATGTCGCCGACCCCGGTAGCCAACCCGAGTCGCGGACCGAGATAAGCATGGGCACCCGCGCGCACACACCAAATAGCGCCAGCACGGCGCCTGTCAAGCGCTTCGCACTCGGCCCTTCGGGCCGCCCTACGGGTGACAGAGCGCCACCGCTGGCGCTCGATCACAGCCCTGGTGGCCGGGGGTGAACCGCCGGCCACCGACAAACTCATTCCACCACCGGGCTTGACGCGACCCGACTGCACAGATAAGCAATCGTCCGGCGGCGGCCAGGCGGGTTATGGCTATGCCACGGCCTCATTCGTCTCGCCGCGCCTGGCGGACGGCTGCTTCAGCCCGGCGATGCACCAGCCGCGCCGCTCAAGGCCGGCGGAGTCCGCCGCGCTATTGCTTTCTCGGCGGCATCGGCCCGACCCCGGCCCCGAAGCGATCGTCCCGCCTTGACCCTCCGCGTTATCGCAACGCGCGGAAAGAGATCACGCAGCGGCCGACCGCCCCACGATCCCATTCGCTTCGGACCCCGCGACCCAGCCGCT
>JBOGYJ010000063.1:0-8951 GCA_050696795.1 Solirubrobacteraceae bacterium
CCCAAGGACGCCAGGCACCGACCGATTACTGGCTCTCAAACCTGCCCGCCGACGCAGAGCCCGAGCAGCTCGCCCGGCTCGCGCGGATGCGCTGGATGATCGAACTGGACTACAAGCAGCTCAAAGGCGAACTCGGCCTCGACCACTACGAAGGCCGCTCCTACCTCGGGTGGTATCACCACTGCGCGCTGGTGACCGCCGCCCACGGCTTCATGACCCTGGAGCGGCAGCACCCAAATCGCCAGCGGCCGGCCTGACCCTCCCTCAGGCGATCCTCCTGTTCCAGCCCTTGTTCAAGTGCTGGACCGGCCGCTGTCACACCTGCCAACAACCCGTCAATCTCGACCAACTCTCACTTCAACGCTGGCCACAACACAAGTGACCACCTAACAAAGCACTACTAGGCGGAACTCGATGAATGCGGCGAAGCGTTCCCCGGGCTCGATCGGGAGCGGCTGGTTTCGCGCCTGGTCGCGGACCACGTCAATCCAGGCCTTGGCGGTCGCGCTCTTAGTCGTGTTTGAGGTGCCGGGAACACCTTGAAAGTCGATGGCGCGCAGGCGCCGAACTAGCGGCGGTCGTAGGCTCGGGGGCTGGGCGTTCGCCTCGTCGGGCGTTCGGCGGAATCGTAGGCGGCCGTTGTGCATCACATCAGCGGCCGTGCGTCAGCCGGTGCCGGCCGCCTGCGTCTGGCCGTCGGGCCGTACTGCTGGCGCCGCGCCTGTAGGTGTCGCACTCGCGGAACGACGTAAGCGAGTCTCACCTGCCTAGGCAGTCCCAGCCCCGCTCCTTGCCGCGAGCGCAACCGACGGCTTTGAGCGTGGCGAGGCGCCGGCGAGCATCTCGCAATCCGCGCGATGCGAGTCATCATGCACTCTGGCGAGTGTCGCGTCATGCCTGAAAGGAAGTGTGGGCATCGCAAACGGTTGACGAGCTCGATCGATCAACGTGAGTTGGGCTCGTCGGCTGAGCAGATCAATTCGCGGAGCCCTCGCCGGACTTGCTCGTAGCGCTGCTGGCCAATCGCTTGGCTCCATGCGGCCTCTATTTGGGCGTGAATGCCGACGGCGGTTTTGTGCAGCCGCCGGCCGCGCTGGGTGAGCCGGATGATTCGCGCGCGACTGTCCTTGGTATCGAGCTCGAGCGACAGGTAGCCGAGACGCTCAAGGTCACGCAGAAGGTCGTTGACGCGCTGTTTTGAGATCTGAACATCCGCGGCGACGTCGCTCGGGCGGCGCCCGTCGGGTCCTGGCCAGCGGAATAGGGTCACATGCGTAGGCCTGACATCGTCGAATCCAGCCTCGCGCACGCCGGCGGCGATCCGCTCGCGGATCTCCTCAAGTCCGAACCGGAACAGCGCGCCAATCGGAAGCGGCGCGGGTGGCGGCGTCGGGCGATGACTGCGTGGGAAGTGCGCGGTTGACAATGGTAGTATGGATACCGTACTATCTCGCTAGTACGGTATCCATACTACTCGAGGGGCTGGCTTGACGCACAAAATCGCTCCGGTGAAGTTCTTGACCATCGGTTCCGGACGAGCTTTCGCGCTCATGGGATCCTCGCTGACGTTCAAGGATGAGCCCGCCGAGAACGGCGACGCACTATTGGCTTTCGAACACCGCTGCCCACCGGGCGATGGCGTACCGCCCCACAGCGAGCGTAACCACGAGGCCTTCTTTGGTCTTGAGGGGGTCCTCGAGGTCGTCGCCGACGGCGAGCGCTACCGAATCGAGCCCGGCGTCTTTCTGAGCATCCAGCCCGGGATCGTCCATTCGCTGCAGAACCCCGGCCCAGGTTGGGCGCGGGTGCTCACGATAGTTTCCCCTGGAAGCCAGCACGAGCGCTTCTTCTCGACCCTGGGTGAACCGACCGACGACCCGGCCAACCCGCCGCAGCCCAGCGACCCACCCGCGTTCAACCGAGTGCAGCACGTCGCCCGCAGCTGCGGAATCGACTTCCTGCCCCCACCCCACGGAGAGGACCATGCCTGAACAGTCCACGACCTCAGACCGAGTCGGCACCCCGGAGACCGCGCCGAGGCGACTCGCGATCCGGCAGGCGTTCGCCAAGCTCCCCGCCCAGGATCTCGAACGAGCACGCATGTTCTACCGCCGCGCGTTCGACCTGGAACCCTATAGCGAACACGACAAGCATCTGCACTACGAAATCGACGGGGGCTACTTCATCATCTTCCCCTCCGGCGGGACTCCCTCCGGCAGCCACGACCAACTCGGGTTCGTCGTCGACGACGTGGAAGCAACCGTGGCGATACTCCGGTCCCGCGGCGTGCAGTTCGAAGACTACGAGCCGCCGCCTCACGCGAGCAAACACGATGGCATCACTGACTTCGGCGCGGTCAAAGCCGCGTGGCTCAAGGACACCGAAGGCAACCTGATCAGCGTCGGCCAGTTCACGCACGGGACCCCGTTCACCCGCCACTCGGAATAGCAGGCGATCCAGACAGCAGCACAGAATTTGATCGCCCATCACGACCTGCTCCTCGCCCAAAACCGGGCCGCGCGAGAACATCGCTGGGTCGCCATAGGGCTCGTGCGCCGGAGGGCGTCTCAGAGGCAAAAGCGATTGTGAGCGCGACGCTCGCGTTCCGCGCATCCCAGGGCGGACGGCTTCGAGGTTGAGGTGCTCGTGGCGAGGTGAATGCAGGGGCGGCCCTAGGTGGTGGCAGACGGGACTGCCACGACTGCGTTGATAGGCGGGACTAGTTTGTGCCACGCGACCACGCGCAGCCCGACGCCCGCGAGCAAATCGCTGGCGCGCGTTTTCGTGCGGCTCTTATCCTTGCGGCTGCCGACGAGCGTCGGGGCCAGCCATGGCGAGAATAGGTCGGCAATGATCAGTTGGCCATTTGACGCCAGCACCCGAGCGCATTCTGCTGCGCCAGTTCGCTGGTCGGTCCAGTGGTCAAAGGAGGTTGTGCTGACGACGAGATCGAACTGGTGATCTGGGTAAGGCAGGTGCTCAGCGGAACCCACGGCGAATGCGATCCGCGGATCGTGTGCTGACGCGCGGGCCATCTCGATCATCGGTTTTGCAGGATCTACACCGGCGAGCTCCTGCGCCTCGGGGTGACGGCTGGCGAGAACCTGCAGCAGGTAGCCGGTCCCGCATCCCACGTCAAGGACCCTGCGCGGGCGCGACTGTGAGAACGGCAGGACCTCCACGGTACGCTCGACGATGTCGTGATGAAGGCGTCCAAGCCAGCCCGCGTCGTAGTGCAGAGCGCGTTGGGCGAACGCAGTGACGTCTCGGTCGGCCGGCATGCTCTCGATCAAGTGTCCCGTCAGGTCACCGGGACGATGGTGCGCTGATGCGGTAGCGGATGTGCGTCGCGTACGGGGAGTGCGCGACTTCGAGTAGTTCGAGCTTGAGGGCGGGAACGCCGTCCAGCAGACGCTCCCCGTCGCCGATGATCAACGGGACGACATCGAGTACTAGCTCGTCGATCGCGCCAGCGCGTAGGGCCTGCTGCACGGTCAAAGCGCCGCCGGCAATGTCGATGTCAAGGTTGCCGGCGGCCTGTCGGGCGCGCGATAGCGCCGCTTCAAAGCCGTCGGTGACGAAGTGGAAGATCGTGCCGCCGTTCATCTCGATGGGGTCGCGGGCGTAGTGGGTCAGCACGAAGACGGGCGCGTGGTAGGGGGGCTCGGCCCCCCACCAGCCGCGCCACTCCTCCTCACCCCACTCGCCGCGGGTCGGGCCGAACATGTTGCGACCCATGATGTAGGCGCCGCGTTCGGAGAGCAGTTCGTCGCGCATCCGGGCGTCGACTGGGTGCCCCTGTTCATCGGCCGCCCTTTGATGCCACTGATGTAGCGCGAGTCCGCCGCGGCCGACCGGGTCGGCGCGGGACTGCTCGGGGCCGGCGACAAAGCCGTCGACCGAGACGGACATGTGGCAAAATGACACGGGACATCGGTTCCTCCTGGTCTCGTTGGTGTCTCGTGCTCAAGTGGGGGCGACCGCCGGTCAGCGGTAGTCGTTTTCGCGCAGCGGGATGACGAACGCGCGGCGCTCGCAGATCAGGCCGTCGCGCATCACGAACACCTCGGCCATCGCCATCCGGAGGAGGGTTCCGTCGTCTGCGCGGACCTCGCCGTAGAGCTCGGCCATGACCGTGTTGTCCTCCTCGACCAGGCGCACGATCTCAAGCGTCGGCGGGCTTGAGAAACCCGGCTCGGTGATGTGCTCGTTGTAGGCGGCCTTGCCCTGGACCTGGTAGTTCCCGAACACCGTCCAGCGGATGTCGTCGGTCAGGCATCCGAGGATCTGGTCGCGGCCGCCCGCTTGAAAGCCGGCTAGGTAGCTCTGCACGGTCTGCGTGTTGCGGGACATCTCAGCTCCGTTTCTGCTTGTGGTTTGCAATCGCTTTTTGCGAGCTTACCGAGTAGCGGTTGTAAACTGCAAGTGGTCATGTCGAGAGACGGACGCGAGCCCCGGTCGGGATGCCCGATCAACGCCGCCGTTGAGGTGTTCGGCGACCGCTGGAGCCTGCTTGTCCTGCGCGACATCGTGTTCGGCGAGCGCCGCTACTTCCGCGAGCTCCAATCGCGCTCGGAGGAGGGGATCGCCTCCAACATTCTCGCTGACCGGCTCAAACGGCTCGTCGAGGTGGGCCTCCTCACCCGCGATGACGCGCGCACCGGACAGCGGGCGCGCTACAGCCTCACAGAGCCCGCGATCCAGCTCGTGCCGGTGTTCGCGCAGCTGGGCAGCTGGGGTCTGCGCCACCGCCCGACGAGTCCAGAGCTGCGGGTGCGCGCCGAGCTGCTCGAGCGCGGGGGAGCTGAGCTGTGGGGTCAGCTCATGGACGAGCTGCGCCACTCGCATCTCGGGATCGGCCCGGCTCCGAGCTCGCCGACAGTGCGCGAGCGCCTGCACGAAGCCTATCTCGCCGCCATCGAGGCGAGCACCAAGCCGGCTTGAACTCCAGCAGCCGCCGTTGCGATCACGCGGAGCCGATGGACGAGCAGGTCGACCAACGGGTCGGGGATCGGATCAGGAGGGCCCAACGTCGTGGTTCGGACGCAATTGACATCCGGGTGGTGCGAGTTCGCCTTGGTGTTGGCGAGCGGATGCTATTCATCTCCAAATGAGGGCCGCTCCGGGCACCCGGGATAGCCCAGGGCCGGTCTTGTGCGTGACCACCATTGTCATGGCCGCGCCGTCGCGAACGTCCAGAGGTTCTGCTCGTGGTCGAGGGCGCTGTATCCGCGCTGGCCGTCGCCGAAGTCGTGTGGTTCGCCGAGAACGTGTGCGCCGGCTGCCTTGGCCCAGGTGTAATGAGAGTCCGCGTCCGCGATGGCGACGTAGATCCATCCGTGGCCCGCGTGCGGGCCGTGGAGTTGGCCGGGGCGCTCCGACTCGACCAGGATCGTCCCCTCGCCAGCGTGCAACAGTGCGCTTTCCAGCGGTGCGCTATCGGGGGTGTCCGGTCGAATTAGGGCCTGACCTCGGATGCCGAACGCCGTCAGCAGCCAGGCCAGCGCGGAGCGGACGTCGCGGTAGGTCAGGCACGGGTACACACCGAGTAGCTCCGTCTCCCGCCCGTCTGGGTGGCGTGTTGTCATGCGTCAGCGTGCCCCACGGCGAAGCGCAGGTGCGTGACCCCCGTCCCGGCGTGGACCTCGGGGTCAGCGAGTGCGATCGGGGCGGCTTCGTGCTTGGCGAAGAATGGGATCCCGTCTCTGAGAAGGACCGGGACGAGGCTGACCGCGATCTCGTCGAGCAGTCCCAATTGCAGGGCCTGTTGGGCGATGCTGGGGCTTGCGATCACGACCGCCTTCCCACCCGCGGCCTCCTTGGCCGCCGAGACGGCCTTACCGACATCGTCGAGGAAGGTGAACGGCGCCCCGTCGCGGGGCCACCCCTCCGGCGTCGAATGGGTCACGACGAAGACCGGGACGCCGAGCGGATGGCTTCCGTCCCAGCCACCAGCGATGTCGAAGTTGCGCCGGCCGGTGATGAGCGCACCGCTGCCCTCCAGCGCCTCACGCAGGATCGCCGCGCTCGTCGCCGAGGTGCGGAACGAGAAGCCCTGCGTCCCGGTCGGGGTCTCGACATCGCCGCTCCCGTACCAGGCGTGGAGCGCCGCCACCCCGTCGTCAAGATCGGCGACGTAGCCATCCAGGGACATGCTCATCTCCGCCAGAACCTTGCCCATATGTTTCACTCTCTTTCTCGTGCATGTATATTCTTCGAAAAGAATATACATGCAAAAGGATGCCTTTGCCGCTGTGGACGCCGAACTTCTCTCCGCACTCGCCGAGGCCAACCGGCTACGGATCGTCGAGCTGTTGAACCTCGGGCCGCGCTCGGTCGGCGAGGTTGCCGCTGAGGTAGGCCTTCGCCAGCCCCAGGCGACCAAGCATCTGCAGACGCTGGAGCGCGCCGGGCTGGTGACGATGCACCCGGTCGGTCAGCGGCGCATCTACGCGCTGCGTCGCGAGTCGCTGCGGCCCCTTCGCGGCTGGCTTGAGGGACTCGAACCGGTCCATCCCTCCGAGGCCGTCCTCGAGCGGCACGCCGCGGCGATCGAGGCCGAACGTGACCGGGCGGAGCGCGATCCGGAATGGGCCGTCGGTCGGACCACGCGGTTTGCCCGGAGCCTGCCGGCGCCGGTGGACCAAGTCTGGGCACATTGGACCTCGGCCGCGCTCGTGCGCCGCTGGTGGAGTCCCGAGCATTTCACGGTCGCCGAATGCGAGGTTGAGGCCGTGGTGGACGGCCCCCTGCGGGTCGTCATGCAGGAGGGGGACGGCACCCGCTACCTGGCCCGTGGTCGATTCCTGGCGCTCGCGCCATCCACGCACCTCAGCTTCGAGATGTCCCATATCGGATCCGACGACCGGGCACTCTTCACTGCAGTCCACGACGTGCGCCTCGACCCGCGCGGGGACGGCACGCAACTCGTCCTGGTCGTCCACGTGACCGAGGCCGGACCCGCCGCGACGACAGCGCTCGCCGGCCTCGAGCTCGGGTGGGAACAGATCCTGGGCAAGCTCACCCGCGCCCTCGGTGGCGACGATGACGGGTTGGCGCCGCGTCAAAGTCGATCCAGCGGAGAGATAGGGACGTGATGGATGATCCGTGTCGAGCGGTCGAAGGTCGCGCTCGATCCGCCCTGCCGGGGGTCCGACGGGATTCCCGCCGACCCGATCAGGTCTGGCCGTGGTTCGGCATCGCGGTGGCGCCAGTCTTCCTGGCCGTGGCGTGGTCGGAGGGCGCATCGCGCGATGGCGACAGGCAGGTGCGCGATCCGATCAGCGCGCTTGCTCTCGGCGAGCGCGGCCCGTGTCAGACCGCCAACTTCCTGGGCGCCGGCACGCTGATCTGCGCGTTTGCGACCGGAGCCAGACGCGCCGCACCGACCGATGGCGTCGGCGTAGCATGGCGGCCGATCGCGGCCGCCGGGGGAGGGTTGATCGCGGCCGGGATCTTTCCCACCAACCCGGTCGGTGCCGCGCCCGGGCCGACCGCGGCCGGGACCGCCCATCAACTCGCTGCCGTGCCCGTCATGCTCGGGCTGCCCGCCGCGATCCTCGTCCACGGCACCAGACCACACCGGCACGGGCAGCAGCTCTGGGCGGGTTACTCGGTCCTCAGCGGGCTCGCCTCGATCACCGCCTTCGTCCTCTCGGCCGCCGGATTCGCCCGAGGAGCCCGTCGCTCACGTGAGTCTCGAGGCCGCCTGGCGCTACCGTCGCAGGGGATGACCGCCAAGGAGAAGCTGCGCGAGCGCGTGGAGGCGCTGTCTGAAAAGGAGGCCGCCAAGGCCTTGCGCCTGGTTGATCAGCACTCTGACCCGCTGGGCGAGCGACTGGACCACGCCCCGGTCGAGGATGAGCAGATCTCTCCAGAGGAGCAGGCCGCCGTCCAGGAGGCCCGCGAGGGGCTGGCGGCCGGCGGTGCGCTGATCTCGCATGAGCAGATCAAGCGCGAACTCGGGATCGCGTGAGCGGCCCCTCATGGCGCCTGGCTCATCAACTGCGCGAAAGGCAACGCTTAGTGTTTGTCGTCGTTGGCGTGACCCCACGATGAGCGGTCGGGCTCGGTTGGTGGTCGGCGCCGCGGTGCTTGGTGGCACCCTGGTCGCCTGGCGGATGCGAGAGCGCCTCAGCGACCGGCTGACCGACAACCTGGCGCGCCGCCCGTCGGGGTGGTTGGGTCGACGCTTCTACCGGGAGGCCAAGCCGCACCAGCAGGCGTTTCGCGAGACCCTCGATGCGCTCGCCTTGGGACCGGCGGATCGCTTGCTCGAGCTCGGCTGCGGCGGGGGCACGTTCGTGGATTGGGCGCTGGCCACCGGGTGCACCGCGCGGGCGATCGACCACAGCCCTGACATGCTTGACCTGGCGCGCGAGCGCAACGCGCAAGCGGTCGCAGATGGCCGGCTCGAACTACGCGATGCCGACGCCCGTCACCTGCCGTTCGTCGACGGCGAGTTCACCGCCGCCGCGACGACCAACGCGTTCTTTTTCTTCGACGAGCCCCAGGCCGTGCTGGCCGAGGTCCACCGGACGCTCGCCCCGGACCGACGGATCGCGATCTACACCGACGCCACCGCGTTCATGGCGCCACCGCCGGTCGCCCGCCGCATGCACTTCTACAGCGACGAGGAGCTGCGCGGCCTGCTGGAACGCGCCGGCTACACGCAAATCAACCTGCAGCGCAAAGGACCCGGCGGTCGGATGCAGCTAGCCACAGCTCGCAAGGCCGCCAGCGAACCAGCCCGGCCCGGATAAAGCCCGGCCGTAAACCGAATAGTCATGCGGATGCCCGGATCGTCGTGGAATTTCGGCGGCGGCCCCCCACGACGGCCCGGGCATCCTCCCGCTGCCTACAACGGCAGGCACGCGGCGATACGAGAGCAGGTCAGACCCGGCCCACTGCCCCGTGCCCTCCTTGTCGCCGTGCGACGTGAGGTCGCACGT
>JBOGYJ010000064.1:0-2311 GCA_050696795.1 Solirubrobacteraceae bacterium
TGCGGCATTGGCCGCGCTCGTAGAGCCGCGCTGATCCCTATCCCGACAGCACCGGCAACAGCGCCTGCAGCTTGACCTCGGTCTCCGCCAGCTCGGCCGCCGGCTCGGAGTCTGCGACGATCCCACACCCCGCGTAGCAGGAGGCGAGCTCACCGCGCAGCAGCGCGCAGCGCAGCGCCACGCAGAGCTCGCCGTCGCCGCTTGTGTCGGTCCAGCCGAGCGTGCCGGCGTACCAGCCGCGGTCGAGTCCCTCCAGCGCCGGAATCAGGCGCTTGGCGACCCCATCGGGCTCACCGCCCACGGCCGGGGTGGGATGCAGCGCGCCCGCGAGCTCGAGCGCGCCCACTGACTCGGTCAACTGCGCGCGGACCGGTGCCGCCAGATGCTGGATATTCGCGACCTTGATCAGCACCGGCTCGGGTGCGACGGTCACCCACACCGAGTATGGGGCGAGGGCCTTGGCGATCCGCTCGGCTACCACCTGATTCTCATGGCGGTTCTTGTCACTGCGCAGCAGACTCTCGCCGAGGTGGTCATCCACCGCGGGGTCCGCGCTGCGCCGCGTCGACCCAGCCAGCGCCACGGTGCTCGCACGGTTGCCGTCGCGGCGCACGAGCAGCTCCGGCGTGGCCCCGATGAAGGTCGCGTCGCCACGCCCGACTGCGTAGACGAAGCACTCCGGGAAGCCGCCGCGGAGTACGTCTAACACGGCTCCGGGATCGTGGGGCTGCGGCGCGCGTACCTGCACCTCACGGGCGAGCACAACCTTCTCGAGCGCTCCGGCGCGGATGCGCTCCACCGCCCTCGCGACCGCCTCCTCGTAATGCGCCGGTGGCATCGGACTGTGCACGGAGAAATGCCCGACCGGCGCGGGATCGAACAGTGGCAGCGGCCGCTCTATCAGGCCCGCGAGCGGCTCCAGAGCGCGCCGCAGCGCCTCGTCGAGATCATGATCGTCGTGGCTCACCAGCACGTTGCACGTGAGCCACGTGCTGTCTCCTCTGCGGGCCAGCCACACGGCCGGGACGGTCAACGTCGCGGCGCCGAAGCCGCGCCAGGCCGGACTCGCCGCGCCATCGTCCGCGAAGGCGAAACCGGCGACCGCCACCAACCCAGCCCCTGGGGGGGCATCGGGGAAGTCACACACGGCACGTTCGCTGAGTCCGCGCCAGCGCCGCTCGAGCGTCATGAATCTGTCCGTGCCGGCAGCATCGAGCTCGAGCGCTATGCCCAGTCCGGCGTGGGCAGTGCCGTCGCGGGCGGGCTGCTCGAGGCAGAACCACGACTGGCCCGGGACGCGTGAGGCCATCACGATCGCCGCAGGATCGTGAGCGCCGGCGAGCCGCTCGGTCACGCTCGCCAGTACCGGGACACCAGGGCGAGCCTGGCGGCGAGCGCCCGTCAGTCGCGACCGCAAGCGCTCCTGCGCGGCAGCGGACAGCCACGGAGACGGATGCGCGCGCGGCTTCCCGATCTGCGGGGCAGCGCGTCGCATCCTCACCGCGTGAGTCCTCAGGTCTCCGTGCGACCGCGCGCGATCGCGATCTCGCCCGTGCGCGCCATCTCGACGAGGCCGAAGGGGCGCACGAGCCGCTCAAAGGCGTCCACCTTCTCCTGCGTACCCGTGACCTCCGCCACGAGCGTGCGCTTGCTCACGTCGACGACCTTGGCCCGGAAGATCTCGCAGACCTGCATGACCTCGGCGCGGTTGGCGCCGTCGGCGGAGATCTTGAACAGCGCGAGCTCGCGGGCCATCGTCTCGGTCGGTTCGAGGTCACGGATCTTGAGGACGTTGATCAGCTTGTGAAGCTGTTTGGTTACCTGATCGATCGACTGCACCGCGCCGTCGAGCGTGAGCGTGATCCGTGAGATCGTCTCATCGTCAGTGGGTCCGACGGCGAGCGTGTCGATGTTGAAGCCACGCCGCGCGAACAGCCCGGTGATCCGGGTTAGGACACCCGGTTTGTTCTCGACGAGGATCGAGAGGATGTGCTTGCGCCCGGTCCTGAAGCTGCCTGCCGCCTCGAGTTCCTCGAGCGACAGGATCTCCTTGGTTCCTGGTTCACCCATTACTCAACCCACCATGTTCCGCGCGGCCTGACCGGGCGCGATCATCGGATACACGTTCTCTTCGGCGACGACCCGCACATCGACCACGACCGGACCGTCGGTCGCCAGCGCATCGCGCATTCCGTCGACCAGCGTGTGCTTGTCGGTGAGCCGCACGCCGGTCGCCCCGTAGGCCTCGGCGAGCTTGACGAAGTCCGGGTACTCGCCCATGTCGACGTGGCTGTAGCGGTTGTCCCAGAAC
>JBOGYJ010000065.1:0-4628 GCA_050696795.1 Solirubrobacteraceae bacterium
GGGCGCCAGCTTGCGATCGTCGACGCGCGCGGCGCTGTGGCTGCGCACACCGGCGCGGCCTGCATGGACTTCGCCGGCCACGTGACCGGCGCGCAGGTCTCCTGCCAGGCCAACATCATGGCCAACGCGAGCGTCTGGGGCAGCATGCTCGAGGCGTTTGCCACGGCGGCTGGCCCGCTGGCCCGCCGCCTGCTTGCGGCGCTGGACGCGGCCGAGGCTGCCGGCGGTGACATCCGCGGGCGTCAGTCGGCGGCGCTGCTGGTCGTGCCCGCGGCGGGTGAGCCGTGGCAGGCATCCGTGTCACTGCGGGTCGAGAATCACCCCGAGCCGCTGGTCGAGCTGCGGCGCCTGTTCGATCTGCAGCGCGCCTACGAGCAGGCTGGCATCGGCGACGTGCTGTCGGGCGAGGGCCGCCACGACGAGGCCGCGGCGCACTACCGCGAGGCCGCCGAGCTCGCGCCCGGCAACCACGAGCTGCTGTTCTGGTCGGGGCTTGGCACCGTGCTCTCCGGCGATCTCGATCGCGGTCTCGCGCTCGTGCGCGAGGCGATCGCGCTGCAGCCGGGGTGGGCGCAGCTGCTGCCGCGACTCACTGCAGATGTCTCACCGGCGGTCCCGGTCGTGCGTGAGCGGCTGGGTCTGTAGTTGAGCGCCCGCGCGATCAACCCGATGGAGGTGAAGGCCAGCAATCGCGAGACCGTGCGCTTCTGTGTGGAGGTCTCGCGCCCGTACGCGCGGCTGCTGATCCCGAGCTGGGTCTGCATCACCGTCGGCGTTCTGATCGACGCGGTGGCGACGCCGCTCGTGTTCGCCAACGCGCTCGAGCGGATCACGCGCCTGCAGCCGGATTCCCACCTCTGGCAGACGTTCGGGACGCTGGTGATCCTCTACGCGGTGCTGCTGATCCTCGGCACCGTCTGCTGGCGGCTGGCCGGCTGGCTGGAGTGGGAGGGGTGCACCAAGGCGTTCTCGAACTCGGTCCTGGTCGCCTTCGACCGCCTGCTCGAGCTCAGCTACCGCTGGCACGTCGACCACCCCTCGGGCGAGGTCTCCTCGACGGTCTCGACCTTCTCCTGGGCGCTGATGCAGTCGATCGACGAGCTCAGCTGGGGATTGCTGCGGATCGTCGTCGGCGTGCTCGCGGCGATCGTCGTGCTGCTGATCGTGGCCTGGCCGGTCGGTCTCACGGTCGCGGTCTTCACCGCGCTCTTCATCTCGCTGATGGTGGTCAGATCAAAGCCCGTCACCGACGCGTCGATCCGCTTCGCGGCCGCTCACACCGAGGCCGAGGGCGTCGCCTTCGACGTGATCCGCAACATCTCGACGGTCAAGGCCCAGAGCGGCGAGCGGCTGGAGCGGGCGACGCTCACCCAGAAGCTGCAGGGCTCGGTCGCGGCCGACCTGGGCGCGCGCCGCGCCTTCACGATCACGCGCACGTGGATGTCATCGATCATCAACTCGATGAGCTGGGGCGCGCTCTTCATCGGCGTCGTGCTGGCGCTGCAGCGCGACGTCTCAGCCGGCACGATCTACCTGATCCTGTTCTACGCCTCGCAGGTAGCCGACCAGATCATCCAGAGCTTTCAGACCACCCGTTCGCTGTCACGCGCGCTCGGCCGTGGGACGAAGCTCGTCGGCCTGATCAACGCCGAGCTCGAGGTGGTCGACGCCGAGGGTGCGCCCGGGCTGACGGTGACGCGTGGCGAGATCGGCTTCGATCGGGTCAGCTTCCACTACACCCCGCAGCAGCCGCTGATCGAGCGCCTGGATCTGCTCGTCGCGCCCGGCGAGCGGGTCGGGATCGTCGGGCCCTCGGGTGGTGGCAAGTCGACGCTGACGCGGCTGGTGCTGCGCTTCATGGATGTGACCGCTGGGGAGATCCGGATAGACGGCCAGTCGATCCGCGAGGTCACCCAGGAATCGCTGCGGCGGCTGATCTCCTACGTGCCGCAGGACCCGCAGATGCTGCACCGCACGATCGCCGACAACATCTGGCTGGGAAAGGCGGGCGCGCCCAACCTCGAGCGGATCATCGAGGTCAGCCGCGCCGCGCACGTACACGATTTCGTCGCCGAGCTGCCGGACGGCTACGACACGATCGTCGGCGAGCGTGGGCTGAAGCTCTCCGGTGGTCAGCGCCAGCGCGTGGCGATCGCCCAGGCGATGCTCAAGCGCGCACCGATCCTGATCCTCGACGAGGCCACCAGCGCGCGCGACTCTGAATCCGAGCGGCTCGTCCAGGAGGCGCTGTGGTCGCTGATGACCGAGTGCACGGCGCTGGTCGTCGCCCACCGGCTCTCGACGATCGCGCGGCTCGACCGCATCGTCGTGATTGAGGACGGGGCGATTACCGACACGGGCACGCACGCCCAGCTGCTGACCCGCGGCGGCACCTACGCGCGGCTCTGGGAGCACCAGTCCGGCGGCTTCATCGAGTGATTCTCTGAGACCGTCTCTTAGGCGGAAGTTTTTGAGGGTCTGAGGCCCGATCCCGAGTGTTTCTCGGGGTCGGGTCTTCTTGATGCCGGTAGGATGTAGCCAAAGTTATGACTGGTATCTGTCCGAACGATGGTTTATGTTGTTGGCATGGCAAAGCGCGGAGGCTCGGCTCACGTAGCCACAATCAAGACGAAGGGCAAGGGTGGCGTGGTGTACACGTCGCAGCTGCTGCGACGTTCCTACCGCGACGAGCACGGCAAGGTCCGGCACGAGAACCTCGGGAACCTCTCACACCTCCCACCGGAGATCATCGATGTGATCCGCGCGATGCTCGCCGGCCGCCGCCTCGTCGACCTCGACGAGGACTTCGAAATCACGCGGTCCTTGCCGCACGGTCACGTCGCCGCGGTCCTCGGCGTTCTGCGCGACTTGGATCTGGAGCGGCTGCTGGGCCGCGAGCGCTGCCGGGAGCGGGATCTGGTCGTCGCGATGATCTGCCAGCGGCTGATCGGCCCGGGCTCGAAGCTGTCGGGCACCAGGCGCTTTGGGCAGACCACACTCGCTGATGAACTATCGCTCGGCGAGGTCACCGAGGCCGAGCTGTTAGCGGCGATGGACTGGCTGGCTGAGCGCCAGGACCGGATCGAGGCCACGCTCGCGCGCCGACACCTCCCCGGCGGCGCGGACGACAACGCGTTTGTGCTCTACGACCTGTCCTCCAGCTACATGGAGGGTCGCTGCTGCCCACTGGCGAGTTTGGGCTACTCCCGTGACGGGGTGAAGGGCAAGCTGCAGGTCAACTACGGGTTGATCTGCAGCCCCGAGGGCCGTCCCGTCGCAGTGCGCGTGCACGAGGGCAACGTCACCGATCAGAAGACCGTTCCCGACGCTGTCGCCGCGATCCGCGAGCGGTTCGGGATCAAGCAGGTCTGCTTCGTCGGTGATCGCGGGATGATCACCCAAACCCACGCGACCACATTCAAGGAGCAGGGCGTGGACTTCATCAGCGCGCTCAAGAGCGTCCAGATCCGCTCGCTCGTGAACTCCGGCGACCTGCAGCTCTCGCTGTTTGACGAGGTCAACCTCGCCGAGATCACCTCACCCGCCTTCCCCGACGAGCGGGTCGTGGTGTGCCGCAACCCGGCCGTCGCCGCTGAGCGCGCCCGCAAACGCGCAGAACTGCTGACCGCTACCGAGACAGAGCTCGAGAAGGTCAAGGCCAGCGTCCACGGTCCCCGCGGACGACTCAGAAACGCTGAGGCCGCCAAGATCGGCGAACGCGCCGGCAAGGTCATCAACAAGTACAAGGTCGCCAAGCACTTCACCCTCGCGATCGCCGACGGTCACTTCGCCTACCAGCGCAAGACCGAGCAGATCAACGACGAGGCCGCGCTCGACGGTCTCTACGCGATCCGCACAACCCTCCCACCAACCCAGCTCGGCTCCAGCGCCGCGGTCCGCGCCTACAAACAGCTGAAGATGGCCGAACGCGCATTCAGAACGATGAAAGACACGATCGAGATCCGCCCGATCCACCACCACCTCGAGACCCGCGTCCGCTCCCACATCTTCCTCTGCATGCTCGCCTACCACGTCGCCTTCGAACTCCATCAGCGCCTCCCCGAACTGCTGTTCACCGACGAAACACCGATCGCCCCGACCGACCCCGTCAAGCCCGCCACCCGCTCCAGCTCAGCCCACAAGAAAGCCGCCAGCGCCACCACCCCGGCCGGCCACCCCGCCCACACCCTGACCGACCTCCTCGCCGACCTCGGGACCATCTGCCGCAACACCATCCGCATCGGAACCGCCGAACACACCTTCACACGCCTGAGCACACCCACGCCGCTACAAGCCCACGCCCTCGAACTACTCGACATCAAACTCCACGAGTAGCCAAACCCACACCAACCCAGAGCACCCGAATCCCGCGCCAAAACGCGGGATTCGTCATTTCACGACCGAAAACTTCCGTCTAGAAGTCAGCGCTGCGGCCCTGGAGGCGCCGTTCTGATTAGTACCCGTGTACCAAATGGAAAATGGGGCATTCAGGGGGAACACACGGTCCCCTCCGAATGTCATGCCACGCAGGGTTGGCAGGACTTAGGGCGCGTAGCTCAGTGGGACAGCGCTCGCTTCACACATATCTGCAACGCTAATGTGCGAAGCAGCGTGTACGAGGCTTTCTC
>JBOGYJ010000066.1:0-35680 GCA_050696795.1 Solirubrobacteraceae bacterium
GAGAAGTTCGCGCGGCTCGAAGGCCCGTACAAGCCGGGAATCGTCGGCTATCTGAACGACTACAAGCTGCAGATCGTCAAGGTCGCGGGGCCGTTCGTCTGGCATCGACACGCCGACACCGATGACTTCTTCCTCGTGATCGAGGGGAAGCTCAGGATCCAGTTGCGCGACCGCAACGTCGACCTCGGACCGGGCGAGCTATTCGTGGTCCCGCGCGGGGTGGAGCACTGCCCGACCTCCGACGAAGGGGCGTTGGTCCTGCTGATCGAGCCGGCCGGCACCGTCAACACCGGCGACGCCGGTGGTGAGCTGACGGTGGCGCCGGTCGAGCTCTGACTGCTGACGAGCGCGCTGCTCGCGCGCCTACCGTGGGGCCCGGCGGGCTGGGCCGGAGGACGACGCTCAGCTGCCCGGGCTGGTGTGGGCCAGCGCGCCACCGACGAGCACGCTGATGATCAATAGGCCGATCAGCACTCGGTAGGCGATCACCGTACGTCGGCCGGGATCAGCTGCCGGGCCGCCCCCGCGCGCGAAGGCGGCCAGCGCGGCGGCGACGATCACGCTGCCTGCGAGCACGACGCCGTAGAGGTTGCTGAGCACGCCACCCGCGACGGTCAGCGTGCCCAGGTTCCAGAGCCCCAGCTGCAGCCGGCCGAGCGCCGGTGGGCAATCCGCCTGCGGCAGCAGCAGACAGCCGAACCCGAGCGCGAGCTGGGCGACTCCGCCGACGAGCACGAGATAGGCCGCAAGCCAGGAGCCGTGCGCGAACTGGGCTGCGCCGTTTACGGCTGCCACCAGCCCGCCGGCGACGATCAGGACTACGGCCACCGCGAAAAACGGCAGGCGCTCGCGCGCAGCCGGACTCAACACCAGTGGGGCAGTGCGCTGCGGCTCGGGGGTGGGGAGGGCGTTGACCGCGTGCAGCGCTTGGGTGTGTTCGGCGGGTGGGCTTGGCGAAGGCATCGTGCGTGTGGGCGAAGAGGACTGTGGCGGTCAGAGGAGGACTGTGACGGTCAAAAGAGGACTGTGACGTCAGAGGAGGTCGGTGTCAGAGCAGGTCGGTGACGATCTCGGACAATGGCTTGCGGATACCGGTGAGGAAGGGGAGCTCGTGCCTGGTATGACGTCGCGCCTCGGCGCCGCGGAGGTGACGCATCAGGTCGACCAGCGGCTCGAGCTCATCTGCTTCGAAGGCGAGCAGCCACTCGTAGTCCCCGAGCGCGAAGGCGGCCACGGTATTGGCGCGGACCTGCGGATAGGCGCGGCCCATGCGGCCGTGGTCCCCGAGCAGCTGCCGGCGCTCCTCGGGGGGCAGCAGGTACCAGTCGAGCGACCGCACATACGGGTAGACGCAGGTGTATTTGCCGGGCGGCTGGCCGGTCAGGAAGGCGGGCTGGTGCTCCGGGGAGAACTCCGCCGTGCGGTGGACTCCGATCGACGTCCACCATGGCTCGAGCGTGCGCCCCAGCGCCGTGCGGCGGAACGCGATCAGCGCCTGCTGAAGGGCGTCGGCACTTGGCCCGATCATCCACAACAGCAGGTCGGCTTCGGCGCGGAATCCAGTGAGCAGATAGCTGCCGCGCAGCGTCACCGCCGCCAGCGCATCCTCCGCCTCGCTAGCGGCGGCGGCGCTCTCGGCGGGCGCGAGGCGGCGGTCGGTCGCCGCAAAGCTCGCGTAGAGCACGAACGCGCTCTCGCCGTCGCGGGTTGCGTCCGCGCGGGTCGGGTCTGTGTTCGTGCCGGTCTCGTGTGTCATAGCAATCGCGATCCGTGGGGGTCAGCTGAGTTCCACCTCGATCCAGTATGCCGCCGGATCGACGGCGCGGTTGAGCAGCAGCTCGCCCTGGGCAGCAGCGACGACGCGCCGCTCCCCAGGATCGAGCTCTGAGGCGGCGCACGCCAGCTGGCGTACGCCGGAGGTCATGCGGGGCGACCGATGCGAACGCGCCAGACCTCGGGACCCTCCTCGAGGTAATCCCAGCTGAACTCGCCCGCGTGCTCCGCTTCGAACTGGTAGAGGAGCGGCTTCGGGTCGTGGTCGTTGACGAGCACGAAGCCGGTGCCGGGCGCCAGCTCGTGGTAGGTGGTGAAGATCAGCTGGTGGCGCCGCGCGGGAGGCTCGGTGCGGACGTCGAGCTGAGGGTCGGTGGTCGACATGTTCTACTCCTGGGTCGTGTCGGGCATGCGGGACAGGCGGTGCATCAGGACGTTGATCCGCTGGGCACGGGCCGGTTGGCCCTGGCGCAGCGCCGCATAGGCGCGACCGGCCAGACGGTTCGCCTGGTCCGAGCGGCCGGTGGCCGCCAGCGCATGCAGTGCGTCGCTCAACACGGCGACGAGCGCATCGGTCGCCTCGGCTGAGCTGGGTTCAAGGTCTGGAGGCATTTCACCGTATTAAATACACAAGTGCTGTGGAAAGTGCAACGACCGACTCGCTAAGGGGATTCACGAGTCGGGCCGTCAGCAGTAGTTTTATACAGATATGCTGTATAAAATCCCGCCTGCAATGGAAGATCCTGCCAATCGCGACGACTCACCGGCCGCCCCCGGGGTCCTCGGGCTGCTGAGCGGAGCGCTCACCGAGGGCATCGTCCTGCGCCTGTTGCACAACGTGATCGACCCCGAGCTCGGGGTCAACATCGTCGATCTGGGACTCGTCTACGACGTCGCGATCGATGAGGGCGCGGGTGCGGTCGAGGTCGAGATGACGCTGACATCTCCGGGATGCCCGCTGAGCGGGTACATGGACGACGAGATCCACGGGCAGCTGGCGCAGCTACCGCAGGTGCGGCAGGTCGAC
Source organism: Solirubrobacteraceae bacterium (assembly GCA_050696795.1). Lineage (GTDB taxonomy): Bacteria > Actinomycetota > Thermoleophilia > Solirubrobacterales > Solirubrobacteraceae > Palsa-465. The sequence goes on from JBOGYJ010000066.1 coordinate 2,801, forward strand.
GTGGAGCTGGTCTGGGATCCGGCCTGGGCGCCACACATGATGAGCGAGGCCGCGCGGAGCACGCTGGGATGGCAGTGACCGCGGCCGCCAGGCTGCGTCGGCGTCGGGCACCGATGGTCGCCCTCGGGATCGTGGTGCTGTTCGCCGGCCTGTGGGGCGGCCTGATCCGTCTCGGGCTGGTGACGCCGGCGGATTTGAGCTCCGCCAGCGCCGAGCACGGGCCGCTGATGGCTCTTGGCTTCCTCGGCACGCTCATCAGCCTCGAGCGCGCGGTCGCGCTCGACCGGCCATGGGCGTATGCCGCGCCGATCGGCGCGGGGGTTGGGGCGCTGCTGACGCTGACCGGCGCGCCGGCCGCGCTCGGTCCTGCGCTGGTGGCCTTCGGCGGGGTGGTGCTGGCCGTGGCGCATGTGGTCCTGCACCGCCGGCAGCCCTCGGCGCACAACGTCGTGATGGGGCTCGGCGCGGTCGCCTGGTGTGCGGCGGCGATCGACTGGGTCGCGGGGGCTGATCCGTCCGCGTTCGCGCCGCTGCTGGCGGGCTTTCTGGTGCTGACGATCGTCGGCGAGCGGCTGGAGCTGACCCGCGCCGCACATCGCTCCGAGCGCGTCGGCCAACTGCTGCTGCTGGCGATCCTGGTCTTCTGCGTCGGCCTCGGCGTCTCGCTCGCGGCGGAGCGCCTGGGCGTGCGGATCGCCGGCGTCGGGCTCGTGGGCCAAGCACTGTGGCTGATGCGCTACGACGTCGCCCGGCGTACGGTGCACATCCCCGGGATCACGCGTTACATGGCCGGCGCCCTGCTGGCCGGCTACGTGTGGCTGGGGAGCGCCGGAGTCCTCTGGCTGGTCGTTGCCGCGCTGAACGACGGCCCGGCCTACGACGCCGCGCTGCATGCGGTATTCCTCGGCTTCGTGATGTCGATGGTGTTCGCGCACGCCCCGGTGATCGTGCCCGCGGTACTGCGCGTGCCGCTGCCGTATACGCGAGCCTTCTACCTGCAGCTCGCGCTGCTGCACGTGTCGCTGCTCACGCGCCTGCTCGGCGGCGACCTGTTCGGCAACTATGCGCTCTGGCAGTGGGGCGGGGTCGGCAACGAGACCGCGATCCTGCTCTTCCTGGTGGCGACTGCGCTGGCGGTCGCCGGCGGGCGCCGCCGCGCTCGCGCTCCGGCGCGCCAGCCTGGAGGCCAGGCGGTGCGTGCCTAGGTTGCGTGACCCCTGACCTGAGTCTCGGCGAGTCCAGCTCGCGTACGGGGCCAGTCCAGGTGCCGGGGCTCAGGCTGTGCCGGCGACGCTGCGCAGCAGCTCGGCGAGCACCACGGCGTTGTTGTGCTCGCGGTCGCGGGCGGCATAGACGACCGTCACGCGACCGTGCCCCGTGCGGGCCGCCAGCGCCTCGAGCTCGCCACGGCGCTGCTCGAGCTCCTTCAGGTAGCGCGTCCGGAACTCGGGGAAGCGTTCCGGCACGTGGTCGAACCAGCGGCGCAGCTCGTCGCTGGGCGCCAGCTCGCGCGCCCATTCGTCGAGCTCTGCGCGCTCGCGGGAGACGCCGCGCGGCCAGACGTGGTCGATCAGCACGCGGTAGCCATCGTTCGGCTCGACCGGATCGTAGGCGCGCTTGATCTGCACGGGCGACGTCATCACGGAAAGTTCTACTCCTCGGCCGCCACCACCGCCTCGATCAGCAGCGGCTCCGACCGGCCGGCCAGCCCGGCGAGCGCAGGCCCGAGCGCCTCGGTCAGCTGCCCGTGGGTTTCCACGCGCAGCGCCGGGCAGCCCATCCCGCGGGCGATGCTGGTGAAGTTCAGGCCCGGGAACCGCGGCCACGGCGGGGTCTCGTTCTGCCAGCTCGCCTGCGCGTCCATGACCCCGTAGCGGCCGTTGTTGATGACGACGTACACCACACCGACGCCGTACCTCACCGCGCTCCACAGCGCCTGGATGCCGAACATTGCCGAGCCGTCGCCGACGAAGGCCAGCACCGGTCGCTCCGGCAGCGCCATGCGCACACCGACCGCGCCACCGAGCCCGAAGCCGAGCCCGCCGTTGGCGACGCCGAGCCAGCCGAGCGGCGCGCGGGCCGGGATCCGGCGCAGCAGTTCGGGGCGGCTCGACGGCGACTCCTCGACGAGCACGCCGTCGGCCGGCCAGCGCTCGGCCACGAACGCGACCACCTGTGAAGCGCTCAGCGGCGCGTCGGCGGGCGGCGGGGCGAGTGGCGCCGGGCGTGTCATCGGTGCCGCCGTGGTCGGCCGCGCGAGCGCCGGCAGGGCCCGGGCCACGGCTGCGCAAACCGCCGCCACCGGCGCCACCACCGCCAGCTCGCAGTGGCTGCGGTGGGCGTCCTCGGCGTGCTCGCTGATCACGACCACGCGGGTCGTCGGACCGACCACCGGTTCGTAGTCGTCGGGTATGTAGAGCTGGAAGGCCTTCCCCCCGATCACCACCACCAGGTCGTACTCGGCCAGCGTCTGGCGGATGGCGCCGCGGTGCCAGTCGAGATGCCCGGCAAACAGCGCATGATCCTCGGGAAAGCCGGCACGCCCGGCGAACGGCTCGTGCCAGACGGGTGCGCCGAGGCGTTCGGCGAGCTCCACCTTCGCCGTCCAGGCCGCGGCGGTGTCGGCACCGGGCCCGGTCACGATCGCGGGGGAGCGCGCTGTGGTCAGCAGCTCGACAAGCGGGTCGAGCTGCGCAGGGTCGACGCTCGCCGGACGCACGACCGCGGCCGGTCCCAGTGACGCCGCGGGGTCGACGGGCTCGCGCCAGTCGCCCATCGGCACGACCACCAGCGCCGGTCCGCCACCCGCGACCGCCTCGTGGTAAGCGCGCGCGACCGCGCCCGGCACATCTTGCGGGCGCACCGGCAGCTTCGACCAGACCGGGTACTCGCCGAGCATCCGCTCGAGCGCGCGACCGCTCAAAAACGGCGCCAGCTCCAGCTGCCGGCGGTCCTGCTGCCCGACCAGCACGACCAGCGGCACGTGCAGGTCGCGGGCGTTGGCCAGCGCGTTGGCGGCGTTGCCGAGCCCGGGAGTGGTGTGCAGGTTGACGAGCTGCGCGTGGCCGCTGGCCAGGGCATAGCCGGTGGCCATCGACACGACCGCGCCCTCGTGCATGCCCATCACGAACTCGAAGTCGTCCGGGCGCCCGAGCAGCAGGGGGATCTCGGTGGTCCCCGGGTTGCCGAAGATCCGCGTCAGGCCGAGGCGACGGAGCACCCCAAAGGTGGCGTCACGGATGTCCGTGCTGCCCCCGCCCGTCTTTGGCCCTCTATGTGTCATATGGATACGTGGAAGGCCATTGAACGGGACAGCGGACGGGAGCTAGGCGGCGATCTCGAGGGCGCGCTCGGCTCGCGGCAGGTAGCCGTGCGCGTCGCCCGCCAGGTACTCGGCCAGCCGGCTCGCCAGCGCCATGATCGTCAGCGACGGGTTCACCGACAGCGTGCGCGGCAGCACCGAGCCGTCGCCCACGAACAGCCGCCGCACGTCGTGTGACTCGCCGTGCGCGCCCACCACCGAGCGCTCCGGGTCCGAGCCCATCCGGCAGCTGCCCTGCACGTGCGTGCTGAGCACACCGGTTTGCACGATACGCCGCGCGCCGGCCCGCCGCAGCACCTCCTTGGCGAACTCGAGCGACGCGTCGATGCGCGCCCGCTCGCGGGCGTTGAAGGCGATCGTGTAGCGCTCACGCCCGCTCGCGTCGACCCAGGCGCTGCCGGTGTTCTCGTCGCTGACCATCGTCAAGAGGCCGGTGAAATAGCGGTAGCGGCGCATCAACTCGACCAGCTCCTGGCCCCAGACCGGACGGCCCTGCTCGTCGCACAGCGCGGCGGCGAACCCGATCGGATCCTGGACGGTCGCGGCCTCGACGATGAAGCCGCCGTCCGCGTCGCGCTGGAACTTCATGCAGTGCGAGGTGATCGGGTAGACGGCGTGGGCGTCCTGGACCTCGTCGAACAGACCCTCGACCAGCCGCGCCACGTGGAAGCCGAGGTTGCGGCCGACCAGGCGGCTCGAGGGGGAGTCGCCGCAGAGCTCGCGAATGCCCGAGCGCAGCAGGATCCCGGGCGTGGCGAGCGCGCCGGCGGCGACGACCACGACCTCGGCATGCACCTCGTGCGTGGCACCGCCTGCGTCGAGGTATTGGACGCCGCTCGCGAACGGCCCGCGATCGTCGTGGCCGATCAGCACCCGCCGCACGTCCACGTTCGCGCGCAGTTCAAGGCGACCGTGCACGAGCGCGGGCTGGATGTAGACGTTCTGGGTGTTCTTGCCGGCATTGGTGGGGCAGCCCTGCAGGCAGGAGCCGCAGCGCATGCAGTTCTCGTCGGTGTAGGAGTGGACCGGCTCGAGCTCGGCGCCGAGCTCGCGGAAGGCCGGGGCGACCGTGTGCACGCACCGCTGCCAGTCGTCGCGCACGCGCACGCCCAGGCGCCGCTCGACGCGCTCCAGGTGCGGCAGCAGGTCGGCTTCGGCGAAGGGCTCGCCGTCGTCGTTCAGGAGTCCCGCCGCCGCGTGCCACTTGGTGTAGTCCTCGGCGATCGGCCGCAGCGCGACCTTGGTGTTGATCGAGGTGGTGCCGCCCACCAGCCGCCCGCGGAAGAGCGGCATCGGCGGCCCGGCGGTGTCCGGCTCGGCCCAGGCGATCGGCCACCACAGCTCGTGGTTGGCACGCGCCTCCCAGCGCGTGTAGTCACCCGCGGTCCGGTACGGACCGGCCTCCAGCAGCAGCACGCGGCGGCCCGCGTCGGACAGCTCGCCGGCGATCAGCCCACCGCCGGCGCCGGAGCCGACCACGATCACGTCATAGCGCTCGGTCATGAGCTCACCCCCAGGTAGGACCAGTCCTTTCGGACTCGCGCCGCCAGCGGAATCGTGAAGTCGATCTCCTCGTACGCGCCCGGACCCGCTTGTCCGGGCGCTACAAAATCGCTGTAGAAGGCCTCGCAGGCGAGCGCCCGCACGAGCATGAACTCAGGTGCGAGCGCGTGCTCGGCCAGCTTCTCGGTGCTGCCCGCCGCCGGCGTCAGCACGGCGAACGCGGCCAGCGTCGCGTCGCGGTCGCCGTCCGGCATCCGCGCGAGCAGCGCGTCGACGTAGACCTCCGGCCCGACGCGCGCGCTGCCGGGCACGATCAGGTCGCACAGGGCGCGGACCGTCGCCGCCGTTTGCTCATCCAGGACGTGCATGGCTCCTCCTCAAACGCTCAGGCCACCGTCGAGCGTCAGCGTGTGGCCGGTCATGAAGGCGCTCTCGTCACTGGCCAGGAACACCACTGCCGCCGCGACCTCCGCTGGGGTGGCGTGGCGACCGAGCGGGATCATCGAGTCGAAGATGCGGCCTGCCTCCTGCACCGGGGCGCCGGTCTCCTGCACCTCGATGCGGTGCTGGAAGTCATTGTCGGTCGGTCCCGGATGCAGCGAGTTGACGCGAATGCCGCGGCCCGCGCCCTCCTTGGCGGCGGTACGCATCAGCCCCACCAGCGCGTGCTTGGAGGTCGCGTAGGCCGCGATCCCGGGCGCCGAGGTGAGCCCGACGACGCTCGAGTTGACGATCAGGCTGGCGCCCGGCTGCATCACCCGCAGCGCGTGCTTGCAGACCAGCATGCTGCCGACCACGTTGACGCTCAGCACCTGCTGGAAGACCTCGAGCGGATACTCGCTCAGCGGCGCGGCGGCGCCGAAGATGCCGGCGTTGGCGAAGGCAACGTCGAGGCCGCCGAAGCGTTCGACAGCCTCGTCTACCGCCGCCTTGACCGCCTCCTCGTCCGTCACGTCGGCGACCCGCCAGTGGACGGCGTCGGAGCCGATGCTCGCCGCGGCGGCCGCCAGAGCGTCGTGATCGAGGTCGGCGATCAGCACCCGCGCGCCCTCGGCCACGAACGCGGCGGCGGTGGCGAGGCCGATGCTGCCGGCCCCGCCCGTGATCAGCGCCGCCTTGCCCTGCAGTCTTCCCGGCATCTCGCGCTCAGCTCACACCGCTAGAACGGGAACGGCGAGGCCGCGTCACGCCTGGTCACCCACTGCCACTCGGTCCACAGCTCGATGTTGGCGACACCGCCGAAGTGGCCGCCGTTGCTGGATGCGCCGAACCCGCCGAACGGCGCCGGCGGCTCCTCGTTGACGGTCTGGTCGTTGATGTGGACCATGCCGGCGCGCAGGCGATCGGCGACGCCGGCGGCGCGTACCGGTGAGCCCGACTGCACGGCGGCCGCCAGCCCGTACTCGGTCTGGTTGGCGAGCGCGACCGCCTCGTCGTCGCTGGCGAAGGTGGTCACCGGGGCCACCGGCCCGAAGATCTCCTCGCGGAAGGCGGCCATCTCGGGGGTCACGCCGGCCAGCACCGTCGGCTGGTAGAACAGCCCCTCGTGGCTGCCGCCGACGGTCGCGCGGGCGCCCGCCGAGACGGTCTCGTCGACGATCCGCTGCACCCGGCCCAGCTGCTTCTCGTTGATGATCGGGCCGAGCGCGACCTCCTCGGTGTCGGGATTGCCGACCGGCAGGTGCGAGGCACGCGCGGTCAGCGCCTCGATGTAGGCGTCGGCGATGCTCTCATGCACGAGGTGGCGGCTGACGGCCAGGCAGATCTGTCCCTGGTGCAGGAAGGAGCCCCAGGCGCCGGCCGAGGAGGCCGCCTCGATGTCGGCGTCGTCGAGCACCACCAGCGGGCTGTTGCCGCCGAGCTCGAGCACGATGCGCTTGAGCGTGCGCCCCGCGGTGGCGCCGACCAGCCGCCCGGTGGCGGTCGAGCCGGTGAACGAGATCATCCGGATCTGCGGGTTCTCGCACATCGCCTGCCCGACCTCGGCGGCGCCGGGGATCGCGTGGAACAGGCCCTCCGGGAGCCCGGCCTCCTCGAACAGCCGCGCCAGCACGACACCGCCCGAGATCGGTGTGTTCAGGTCCGGCTTGAGGATCACCGCGTTGCCGAGCGCCAGCGCCGGGCCGACCGAGCGCATCGGCAGCACGTACGGGAAGTTCCAGGGCGTGATCACGCCGACCACGCCGAGCGGCACGCGACGCGCGCTGCTCGAGCGGCCGGGCGTCAGCGACGGCAGGTCGTAGCCGGTCGGCTGGCCGATCAGCGCCGCGGCCATCGTCAGCTGACCGATCGAGGCGCTGACCTCGTTGTTGGCCTTGCCCCAGATCGAGCCGGACTCGCGGATCAGCCAGCGCTCCAGCTCGGCGCGGTGCTGCTCCATCAGGTCGGCGGCGCGGCGGATGATCGCGATGCGGTCACTGATCGGGGTCGCCGCCCAGGCCGGCTGCGCCGCCGCCGCGGCGGCGGCGGCGCGGTTGATGGCGTCGGCGTCGCCGACGCCGACGACGCCCAGCACCTGGCCGGTGGCGGGCTCGATCGATTCGATCGTGTCGGGTCCGTCGACCCAGCCGCCCGAGTAGAGCTTTCCTGTCCAGTCGTGCTCGTTCAGCAGCGCCGGGGTGGTTGTGGCTTCAGTGGTGGTGCTCATCAGGCGTCCTCCTACTGGGTGGCGCGTTGGCTTACGGTTGGCTCGCGGTCGCGGCAGCGGTCAGGCTGCCGTTCGCGCTCTTGATCAGATCCGCTGCGCGCTCGGCGATCATGATCGTCGGGGCGTTGGTGTTGCCGCGCGTGATCGTCGGCATCACCGACGCGTCGACCACGCGCAAACCCTCACAGCCGTAGACGCGCAGCTCGGGGTCGACGACCGTCCCGATCGCGCAGGTCGAGGTCGGGTGATAGACGGGGTGGGTGACCGCCCGCACCCACGCGTGGATGTCCGCGTCCGAGTCCGAGGCGGGCACGCTGCAGGCGCCCGCGTCGACGGCCCGCAGCGGCTCCTGCCGGGCGATCTCGAGCGCCAGCCTGACGCCGGCGATCATGCTGCGGACATCGTCATCGTGGGTGAGGAAGTTGCAGAGCACGCGCGGCTTGGCATCCGGCACCGGCGAGCGCAGCGTCACGCGACCGCGGCTGGCGGGCTTGATCGCCACCGGGCCGAAGCAGTAGCCGTGCCCGGCCGGCGGGCTCAGCCCCTCGTCGGTCAGCAGCGAGGGTGCGAAGTGGAACTGCACGTCCGGGGCTTCCAATCCGGGACGCGTGCGGAAGAAGCCGACGCCCTCGGGGATCGTCGAGGTCAGCGGCCCCTCATGGTCGGCCTCGAAGCGCGCGAAGTTCTCGGGCGCCGGTGCGTCGAACAGCGAGCCGCCTTGGCAGTACCAGTTGAGCTGCGCCATCGCGTGGTCCTGGAGGTTCTCGCCGACCGGCAGCGCCTCGCGCAGCTCGATCCCCCACGGCGCGAGCTGCTCCTCGGGACCGATGCCGGAGAGCATCAGCAGCACCGGCGACTGGTAGGCGCCGGCGCAGACGATCACCTCGCGCTCGGCGCGGATCTCCTCGATCTGGCCGCTCCGGATCACCTCGACGCCGGTCGCGCGCGCGCCCGAAAACAGGACGCGGGCGGTCATCGTGCCGGTCAGCACGGTCAGGTTCTCGCGCGCGAGCGCCGGGCGCAGGTAGGCATCCGCGGTGCTGTCGCGGAAGCCGTCGCGCTGGGTCGCCTGGAAGTAGGCGACCCCCTCCTGGCGGGCACCGTTGACGTCGGGGTTGAACTCGTGCCCCGCCGCTTTGGCGGCCTCAAGCATCGCGTCGACCAGCGCGTTGCGCGAGCGCCCCTCGGAGACCTTCAGCGGTCCGCCGACGCCGTGGTACTCGCTCTCGCCGCGCTCATTGTCCTCGGCGCGGCGGAAGTAGGGGAGCACCTGCTCGTAGCTCCAGCCATCGGCCCCGCTCGCCGCCCAGCCGTCGTAGTCGGCGCGGTTGCCGCGCACGTACAGCATCGCGTTGATCGAGCTGCAGCCACCGAGCATCTTGCCGCGCGGCAGGTAGAGCCGGCGGCCATCCAGGCCGGGCTCGCGCTCACCCAGCAGGTCCCAGTCGTAGCCGGACTTGAGCAGCAGCGGCCAGAGGAACGGGATGTGCGCCTCGGGACGGTCGTCGGCCGGCCCTGCCTCGAGCAGCAGCACGCGCGCGTCGGGATCCTCACTCAGCCGCGCGGCCCGCACGCAGCCGGCCGAGCCGGCGCCGACGATCACGTAGTCATGCGCGGACACGTCACTCATCAACGATCACCACCTTCAGCACCTCCGTGGGGTTGTCGATCGCAAACCGCAGCGCCTCCGGAAAGCGCTCCAGCGGAAACTCGTGGCTGACCATCCGGGCGAGCGCCTCGGCGTTGCGCTCGGCGATCCGCACCGCCTCGGCGAAGCCGGCGCTGTCGCAACAGCTGACGCCGAGCAGGTCGAGCTCCTTCTCGGTCAGGAGGCCGATGCGCAGCGACACCTCCTGGTTGGACATCCCGACCTGCACGGCGCGGCCGGCCGAGGCGACCAGCTCGAGCATCGCCCGCACCGCCGGCGCGGCGCCGGTCGCGTCGAACACCACCGCCGGAGCGTCGGCGCCCGACCACTCACGAGCGGCGGCGAGTGTGGCGGTGGCGTCGGTCCAGGCGAGTGTGTCGGCGCCGAGCTTGGCGGCGGCCGGGAGGCGGCTCGGCTCGCGGTCGATCACCAGCACCTGGGCGCCGTACTCGCGTCCGGCCAACGCGATGCACTGCCCGATCGGGCCGGCGCCGAACACGACCACGCGCTCACCGGTCTGCACCGCGGCGCGCCGCACCGCCTGCACCGCCACCGACAGCGGCTCCACCAGCGCCGCGACCCGCGGGTCGGCGACTGCGATCGGGAAGACCTGCTGCTGGCCGACGATCAGCTGCTGCTGCAGGCCACCGTCGAGATGGATCCCGATCAGCTGGAAGTTGTCGCAGGTGTTCGGCCGGCCGACGCGGCACGGGTAGCACTGTCCGCAGGCGATCAGCGGCCACAGCGCGACCAGCTGCCCAACGGCCAGCTCCCCGCGGCAGCCGGACCCGAGCGCGGCGATCCGCGCTCCGACCTCATGGCCGAGCACCCGCGGAAACTGCGATCCCCCGGCCTCGTCGGACAGCTCCCCGAGGAAGAAGTGGTAGTCGGACCCACAGATGCCGACCGCGGCCGGCGTCAGCAGCAGCTCACCAGCTCCCGGCTCGGCGGGCTCGTCGCGGTCGCGCAGCGCCACCTCGCCGACGGTCTCTGTCACGGCCGCGAGCATCGCGCCTCACCCGATGTTGATCTCGACCCGGACGCCGCCGGGGTCGTGGACGAACAGCTGCCGCGGGCCGCCCGGAACGGTGTTGTGCACCGGCGTGAGGCCGGCCGCCTGGATCCGGGCGAGCGCGGCGTCGTAATCGGCGGCGCCGAAGGCAAGGTGGTCGATCGCTCCGCCCGGGTTGGCGATGGGTTCGCCGCCGGGGTGGGCGTTGGCTCCGCCGCCGGGATGGGCGTTGGCTCCGTCGCCGGGGTGGGCGTTGGCTCCGCCGCCGGGGTGGGCCACGTCATCGCGAGCGCTGAGCCCGATGCTCGCCGCGTGCGCGAGGTAGGCGCTGCGCTCGGCCACGTGCAGGCAGGCCCTGCCGGGGTCGCCGTCACCGGGACCGGCGCGGTAGAGCCAGTGACCGGGGAACCCGAGCGGCGGCCGCGGGCCGACCCGCAGCCCGACGACGTCACGGTAGAAGTCCCGGGTCGCGTCGACGTCGTCGCTGAGGACCAGTACATGCTCGAGATCCGTGCTCATTCGGGGGCGGGGGCGACTGGGATCTGCTGTGCATCTGTCCGACCCTGCAGCAGGTAGGCGGACTGCAGCATCTTCGGATGCTCGCGCAGCTCGGCGGCGGTGCCCGCGTAGCGCAGGCGCCCGCCCTCCATCACGTAGGCCCGGTTCGCGAGACCGAGCGCGATCGTCGCGAATTGCTCGATCAGCAACACGCCGGTGCCCGAGTCGGCAACCTCGCGGATCACCGGGATCAGCCGCTGGACGATCACCGGCGCCAATCCGAGCGAGAGCTCGTCGATGCAGATGAAGCGTGGCGCGCTGACGAGCGCCTGAGCCAGCACCAGCATCTGCTGCTCGCCGCCGGACAGCGCGCGTGCCTGGGCCGGAAGTAGGCGCTGCAGCTCCGGGAAGAGCTCGAGCGCACGGGTGCGTCCGGCCGCGGCCTGCTCGCGCGTGAGTGCGTAGGTCGCGACTCGCAGGTTCTCCTCGACCGTGAGCTCGCCGAGCAGCCTACGCCCCTCCGGCACTACGGCGACGCCGGTGCGGCGGATCCGCTCCGGGCGCCAGGCGGTGATCTCGGTGCCGTCGAGCAGTACGGCACCGCCTGACGGTTTGATCGCGCCGGCGATCGCCAGCACGAGACTCGACTTGCCGGCGCCGTTGGGTCCGAGCAGCGCGGTGACCTCGCCGGCGGCGATCGCGAGCGTCACGCCGCGTACGACCTCTCGGCCGCCGCGCGGGACGCACAGCTCGCGCAGCTCGAGCATGCCGGGCGGCGCGCTCATGCCGGGCGGCGCGCTCATGCCGGGTGGCGCGCTCATGCCGGGTGGCGTGCTCATGCCGGGGCGCCCTCTGGCTGCACGGGCTCGGTGCCGAGGTACGCCTTGACCACCTGGTCGTTGCGGAGCACCTCGGCCGTCGGGCCGGAGGCGATCAGCCTGCCGAAGTCGAGCACCGCCGTGACCTGGCAGCAGGCGGAGACGAGCTCCATGTCGTGGTCGACCAGGATCACGAGCGCGCCCGTCTTCTCCGGGATCTGGCGGATCACGCCGCCCATGCGTGCCGTCTCCTCCTCCGGCAGGCCGGCGGCCGGCTCGTCCAACAACACCAGGCGCGGCTCGCCGACGACCGCGCGGGCGACCTCGACCAGCCGCCGCTCGGCCGCGCCAAGCGTGCCGACGCGGCGATCCGGATCGATTTCGAGCCCGACGAAGCTGATCGCGCTCTGGACCGACTGGCGGCGTGAGGCACGCGGCAGGCCGGAGTGCTCGTGGATCATCGCGACGTTGTCGAATACCGAGAGCTCCTCGATCGCCTGCTCGGTCTGGAATGTTCGCCGCACGCCCCAGCGCGCCCGCCTGAAGTGCGGCATCGCCAGTAGGTTCTGGCCGAAGGCGGTCACGCTCCCGCTCGCCGGCCTGACAAAGCCGCTGAGCACGTTGAAGAAGGTCGACTTGCCGGCGCCGTTGGGCCCGATCAGGCCGCAGGTGCCCGACTCGAAGCTGACGCTCATACCGTCGATCGGGGTCACGCCGCCGAAGCGCACGGTGAGATCGGAGACCTGGATCATTGCGCGCCTCCGCCTGCGCCGGGCGTCCGCCTGGCGCCCCGGAACGCACGCAGGATCAGGCGGCCGAGCCGCGCCATGTCCTTGGGGAACTGATCGATGACGCCGGCCGGCGCGGTGGTCAGGACCTGCAGCGCGCCGACGCCGAACAGGACCGTCAGCCAGAACGGGGACACGTTCCAATCATTGAGCAGCGCCGGCAGCAACTGCATGAACAGCGCCGCCAGCACGGCGCCCCAGACGCTGTAGACGCCGCCCATCAGCACGACCGCCAGCAGGATGATCGAGTCCTGTGTCTGGAAGTCGATCGAGTACAGGTACTTGTCGGCACCCGCCAGCAGGCCGCCGGCCACACCGGTCAGAAACGACGCCAGCGCGAAGGCCCAGAGCTTGTAGCGGACGATGTTGATGCCCGCGGCCAGCGCCGATGCCTCACTCTGCCGGATCGCCGCCCAGGCACGGCCGGGGCGCGAGCGCAGGTGCCAGACGACCAGCAGGAACATCAGGATCGCGACCACGATGCAGTAGCGCAGGAACGCCGGGTCCGAGTTGGCGATGCTGGGCCGACGGATCGGTGGCGTGTGGACGGCGTTGCCGTTGTAGCCGAGGAAGCCGCCGCCACCGTTGGGGAAGTTGGTGGTGGCCAGCACGACCGTGATCGCCCCCGCGAGCATCAGTGTGATCAACGCCAGGTAGAGGCCACGCATGCGCAGCGCCGGCAGGCCGACAAGCGTGCCGAGCACCATCGTCAGCAGCCCCGCGATCAGCAGCACGAGCGGATACGGCAGCGAGGTGGCGAACAGCAGCCGCGCGGCGACCCAGGCGCCCAGCGCCAGCACCGCGGCCTGGCCGAGCGAGACCATGCCGACGCGGCCGACCAGCAGGCCGAGCCCGAGTGCCACCACGGCGTAGATCGCCACCTGCGTGAAGGCGTCGACGTAGTAGAGGTCGAAGACCGACGGGACGCCGAGCACGCAGAACGCCAGCAACGCGATCACCACCAGGGTGCGGATGCTGGCGCGGGTGTCGAGCTTGCTCAGACGCAACGCCAGTGTCCGCAGAGCGCCGGCGTTCGGAGGCGACTCGGGAGTCGGCGCCTCGGTCGTGGCCATCCGTCAGCTGCCTCGATGCACGATCGCGGGCACCACGCTTCAGATACCTCCCCGCTCGAGCGAGATCGTCGAGCGCCCGGAGAGGATGAAGAGCGCGACCACCGCGAGCACGAACGGCGTCATGTCGCGGTAGTTGGTGAGCGAGTTGATCGGCGTCACCATCGAATCGACGGTGCCGATCACGACCGCGGCGATGAACGTCACCGGGATCGAGCGCAGCCGCCCGATCAGCGCCGCGGCGACCGACGAGATCACCAGGAAGGTGAGGGTGGTCGCGTCGAGCGCAACCAGATCGGCGAGCAGCAGCCCGGCGACCCCGGCGAGCACGCCGCAGCCGAACCAGGCGGCGGCCAGCACGCGCGTGACCGGCACCCCAAGCATCGCCGTGATCTCTCGATCGTTGGCCATCGCCCGCATCGCGGTACCCAGCTTGGTCGCGCGCAGGAAGACGGCGGTTGCGACCGTCAGCGCGATACCGAGGCCGAGCGAGATGACCTGCGTCCAGGTCACGTGCACGCTGCCGAGCTCAAAGCCGCCGCTGTCGCTCGGCAGCGTCAGCGAGCGCGAGGCGCCGCCACTGGTCGTCCACAGCAGGTCCATCGCGCCGAGCAGGATCAGCGCGAACCCGAGCGTGGCGGTCGTCTTGACCAGCGGGTCGCGCTTGGCCAGCGCCGTCCCGAAGATCAAGCCGTACACGGTTGTCACGATCGCCGCGAACGCGACACAGATCAGCCAGGCGATCCCCTGGGCCAGATGCCAGGAGTTGATCGCCTGCCACGCGATCAGGGCACCCATGGCGCCGACTGCTCCGAACGACAGGTTCAGCACGCCGGTGGCTCGGTAGAGAACCACCATTCCCACGCCGGAGAGCGCGTACACGCCGCCCAACGCGAGACCGATTACCAGAAACGGCTGAAAATCCTGCCAGCTCGGCATGTCGCTCCCTGATGCCCTGATCGCTTGTGTGGCTGTGTCTGGCTACTTCCCTACTGGCCGATTGCCTTGTAATACTCGTTCATCAGCGGATCGGCCTTGGAGATCTTCATGCACCCCTGCTTGATCACCATCTTTCCATTGTTTGGCGTCACCGTGTAGTCGATGTGGTTGGCGATGTGCAGCTTGTACGGGCCGTATGTCCACGGCGCGCACTCCATGCCCGTGTTGAAGTTCTTCACGTTCTCGATCGCCGTGTTCACCGCCTTCTTGGTGTAGGCACCGTTCACCGTGCCCAGCGCGTGGGCGAGGATCTCGCCGTCCACGAAGCCCATCTCGCTGAAGCTGCCGATGCCACCGGAGACATCCTTGCCGTACTGCTTGAGAATCGCCCTGTACAGGTTCATCGTCGGTGTGTGGACCGGATCGGGCGGCGTCAGTTCGGCGTTGACGAACAGCTTGTCGTTCCAGACCGCGCCCAGCGAAGAGGACAGGAAGTCCGTATCGCATGGGGTTGAGCACGCCCAGGCCTTGACCTGATTGGAGATGCCCAGCTTCTGGGCGGCCTGGAGGATGATCAGCGCCTCGGGCGGCGTGAAGTTCAGCACGACCGCGCCACTGGAGCCGGCCTCCTGCACGAGCCGTTCAGCCACGGAGTTGCCGTTGCTGATCGGCACGTTGTCCGTGTCTGCCTGCACCGGAATGTGCTTGGTCTTGAGGATGGCCGCTACGCCGCCCTCGTTGTACTGGGTGCCCGGCACGTTGGACTGGTCGAAGACGACCTTCTTGACGCCGGGAATGGTCGCCACGTACTGCGCTGCACCATCCGAGCTGAAGCGCGGCCCCATGTTGGCGTCCGCGTAGTTCGGGGTCGAATAGCACTCGGGCGCGATGCCGTCGGCGATCGCCTTGTAGCCCTGCTGCTGCCAGTACTTGTAGTCCACCGAGCACTCGATCACGCTCGAGCTGCCCGAGATGGCAACGACGTGGTCGGTCTGCACGAGCTTCTTGGCATCCGCCGAGACGCTCGCCGGCGTGAGTTGCTCGGTCAGCCCGTACAGCTTGAGCTGGTGCCCCTTGACGCCGCCGTTGGCGTTGAGGCACGCGAAGTACGCGGCCTCCATGTTCTCGATGTCGCTGAAGTCGGTTCCCGCCACCTTGGTGTCGATCGCGCCGACACGGATCACGGACCCGGTTGCCTTGTGGCCCGGGTGGGGCCCGCACTTCGACGTCGAGCTTGCGACCGTGGCATTGCCTTTGTGAGCGCTGGCGACGCCAGCGCTCGTGCTGAACACGACAGCCACGATCGCTGCGATCGTGGCGGCCAGAACAGCAATGGAACCCCCCCGCAGGGGAACGTGCTTGCTCATCCTCACCTCTCTCCTGTCCCTCGCACACGTAGGTGCGTCCCGCCGTTGATGGCGGAAGCCTTGTGATGTTAGGCTCACAGTTCGGGCCGTAGCAAGGATCCTTATCTGCTCTCAGCCGGACTGCAAGGGCCTGAGTACAAGAGCGCTGCGACCCCCTCCATTGCATGCAGTCGGCGGGCGTCCTCGGCCGGCCGTCGTTCTCTCGAAGCGGCGAGGGCGTCGCCGGCGGCCAGAGGTATGTTGCCGCCGACGACGCCGGTTGCCCCGCACAGAGCGCGTACGCGATCGATCGACCCACCAACGCCGTGCCAGCGGCCGTCGTGTCGGCCCATCAGCTCAGCCATGATCGGTCCTAGCGGGACAGTCTTGGCGATTCAGGCGGATACCGGTTGGGCGCCGAGCACCTGGCGCACCGCCGCCGCGACCTTCGCCTCGTCTGGAAGCAGGAATGCCTCCATCGGCTCGCTGTAGGGGATCGTCGCGTCCAGCGCCGTGACCTGCACGATCGGCGCCCTCAGCGAGGAGAACCCATGCTCGGCGACGTCGGCCGCGATCCGTGAGGAGAACGAGCCGTGCCGCGTGGCCTGATCGACCAGCACCAGCCGGCCGGTCTTCGCCACCGAGCTCAGGATCGTCTCGAGGTCGAGCGGCACCAGCGTGCGCGGGTCGATCACCTCGGCCTCGATCCCCTCGCCGGCCAGCGCCTCGGCGGCGCGCAGCGCCACGCCGACCTCCCAGCCGATCGCCACGATCGTGACGTCGCCCCCCTGGCGCCTGACATCGGCCTGGCCGAAGGGCACCAGATATTCGCCGTCGGGCACCTCGCCGTGCTCGAGCGTGAGCAGGTAGTGGTGCAGGTAGCAGACGGGGTTGTCGTCGCGGATCGCCGTGGCCATCAGCCCCTTGGCGTCGGCCGCGGTCGAGGGGACAGCCACCTTCAGGCCGGGCACGCCCGTGAACATCCCGTAGATCGTGCCCGTGTGCTGGCCCGACCAGCCGGCGGTGAAGCCGTACCCGGCCTTCAGCACCAGCGGCACCTTGACGCGCCCGCCGCTCATGTAGCGCAGCCGCGGGGCTTCGTTGACGACCTGGTTCATCGCCACCAGCATGAACTCGGCCATCAGCAGCTCGACCACGGGTCGCAATCCGGCCAGCGCCGCGCCGACGGCCATGCCGATCTCGGCGGTCTCGGAGATCGGCGAGACGCGGATGCGGTCGCGCCCGAAGGCCTTGACCAGGTCGTGGTCGTCGCTCGGCGCGACGTCCTGGCCGTAGTAGACGACACTCTCGTCGCGGCCCATCTCCTGGCCGATCGCCTCCATGATCGCCGCGATGTAGGGAAGCTCGTGTGACATCGAAAAAGCGCTCCTTTCAGCGGCCAGTGGTCGCCGGCGGATTTGCGTGTGTGACCACTAGGCGTAGACGAAGTCGACGGCGCGCTCGGCGTCGGGCAGCGGGCTGGCGAGCGCGAAGTCGACCGCCCCCTGCATCTCCTCCCGCGCCGCGGCGGCGATCGCGTCGGCCTGCTCGGGCGTGAGCGTGCCGTCGTCGACCAGGCGCATGCGGAAGCGCGGCACGGGGTCGCCGCGCAGCGCCGCCTCGTACTCCTCGCGGTTGCCGAACACGGTGATCGCCTCGTGCTCCTCGTAGTGCAGGGGCACCCCGGGCGGTGCGATCAGGTTGCCGTGTGCGCTCAGCCGGTAGATCTTGGACTCGACCAGCGTCGGGCCCTGGCTGGTGCGGGCGCGGTCGACCGCCCCCCTGACGACCTCGTAGACGGCCAGCGGGTCGGTGCCGTCAACCGTGACGCCGGGCATCGAGAAGGCCTTGGCCTTGACCGATAGCGGTTCGCCGGCCGCGGCGTTGGCATCCTCCTGCTCGCTGCGGGTGGCGACGTTGTAGCTGTTGTTCTCCATGATGTAGACGATCGGCAGCTTCCACAGCGAGGCCAGGTTGAGCGACTCGGCAAACGCGCCCTGTTTGCTGGCGCCGTCGCCGAAGAAGCTGAGCACCACCCGCGGCGGATGCGTGCGGTTGTGGATCTGGGCCGCGTAGGCGGCGCCCGTCGCCTGCGGGATCGCCTGACCGACGATCCCGGACGCGCCCAGGAACCCGACCTCGGGGTCGACCAGGTGCATCGAGCCGCCGTAGCCGCCGCACAGCCCGTCACGGCGTCCGTAGATCTCGGCCATGATCGCCCGCGTGTCGGTGCCGAGCGCGATCGGGTAGCCGTGGCAGCGGTAGGTGGCCATCAGCTGATCGCCCGGTTCGAGCGCGGCCAGCGAGCCGACGATCGATCCCTCGGCGCCGTCGGCCAGATGCGTGTGTCCGCGGATCACGCCGGGGTGCTCCTCGAAGCTGCGCTTGACGCGCTCCTCGAACTCGCGGATCCGCGCCATCTGCGTGTAGATCCAGACCAGCCTGTCCCTGTCGAGCTCCGTCATCGTCTCTCCCTCCTCACGCGGCGTCGCTCCGGCTCACGCGACGCTGCTGCTGAACTGAGCGCTGCCGGTCTCGAAGGCGCGCTCGAATGCCCGCTCGATCGGTAGCTCCCGCAGGCGCTCGGACAGCACCTCGATGCCCCACGGGCCTGGGTAGCCCGTGGCGCTGAGCGCCTCGACATAGGCCGCGATCGGGAACTCGCCCTCGCCCGGCAGTCGCCGGTCGCAGGTCACCTCGTAGACGAAGTCGTCGAGGTTGTGGTAATGGCCATCAGAGAGCTCGACCCAGGCGAGCTGGTCGGGCTCGAGCGTTCGCAGCCGCTCGGGTGCGATGTCGAGCTTGGCCATGTGCCAGGTGTCGATCGCGAGCCCCAGATTCGCGGGATGGCCGGTCTCGTCGAGCAGCCTGAGCCCGGCCTCGAGCGTGTTGACCTGCGGGTCCGACGGGATGATCTCGTAGGCGATCTTCGCGTCCGTGTGCTCGGCTGCCTCGGCGCACAGCTGCGCCAGCGACTCCGCCAGCTGCCCGAACTCGGTCCTCGCCTCCGGGATGTTGCCAACCTTGATGTGATGCGCGTCGAACGCGGCCGCCGCATCGAACAGCAGCCGCTTGATGCGATCCGACTCGACCTTCTCCGGCGAGCCGTCTGGCTGGAAGAAGTCCTGGAGGAACTCGATCTCAGTGTGCTCGAGGCCCGCGTCGCGGAAGATCGTGACGATCTCGGCGAGCGTGCGCGTCTCCAGCTGGTGGATCGTGTCCGCGTGCCAGAGGCCGACGCCGGTGAAGCCCACGCGCGCCGCCTGTGCGCAGCGGTTGCGCCAGTCGAACGTGCTCCACTCACGGCCGTGGTGGATCTCGACCGGGCCGGCGACGGTCCAGTAGCAGGCAACCAGCTGTGTCACCCCCGCCACGCTAGAACCGCCACCCGGCCCATGCCAGCCATCCCGTGCTGGCCTTCTTGCCGATCAGCGCGTCCGTCGCCCGCTCAGCCATGCGCCTGCGCGAGCCCGTCGAGCGCGCTCACGACCTCGTCGGTGCGCGACAGATAGGCGGCGTGATCGCTGTCGATCTCGAGCACAGGCTTGCAGCCGGCGCGCTGGAACATGTAGCGCTGCATCCGCGGTGGGATCGAGCGGTCGCGCAGGCAGGTGACGTAGCTGCGCGGCAGCGCCGCGAACGCCTCCGCGCGCGACTCCTCCAGCACGAACTCGTTGGTGAACGGCACCGCCGGCTGCGGTCGTCGCCGCGCGAGCGCCCATGCGGCCGCCTCGTCGCTGCACTCGCCGTAGATCGCGAGCCGCGTGTCCTGCTCCGACAGCTCCGCCACCGGCGGCTCGCCACTGAGCGTGAGGTTGGCCTGGATCTGGTCGTCGGCTGCCTCCGGCCGGTGCGTCAGCGTCAGCAGGCTCTCCCCGGGGACGGGCACGAACGCCGCCAGGTAGACGAGCGCCAGCACCTGCTCGGGCAGTCGCGCGGCCGCCTGCGTGACGACCATGCCGCCCATGCTGTGCCCGACGAGCACCGCCGGCGGTCCGGCCGCGAGCACCTCACAGACACGCGTCGCGTAGGCGTCGAGCGTGACTTCGGCCACCGGCGTGTGATCGTCGCCGGAGCCCGGCAGGTCGAGCGTGTCGACGCGATGCCCGGCCCGCTCGAGCCCAGGCCGCACCCGCTCCCAGCACCACGCTCCACCGAACGCGCCATGCACCAGCACCAATCGAGCCATCAATCCCTCCCGGGTGAACCCGCTCACCGCGTCCACGCGCATGAGCCGCGTCATCGGCGAGCGATCGTATTGCCGGGTAGCCGCGATCCGGCGCGGTCCCGGCAGGATCGCGCGTCCGCGCGCAAGCCCGGCTGCGCGGATTGGCAAGCGGCGTTGATTACCCGCTGGCGCGGGCGTATAAGCGCGGTGGGGGCCGCTCCGGGCCGCCGGTCGAGGGAGAGAGGAGAGCTCGATGACCACGACGACCACCGCGCGCAGCGCCTTTCCAAGTCCGTTCGGGATCGACACCCCGGAGGGCTGCGACGGGTGGCAGGAGATGTACCCGTATTACGCGGTCTTCGACGAACGGCGCCGGGAGACGGACGAGAGCCGCTTCTGGTTCTGGAACTCGATGCACTTCCCGTTCCCGATGCCGGCCTTCGACGTGATCTGCATCGACTCCCCCTACCAGGCGGTCGGCTCATGGCAGAACCGGGTGTTCGCGGTGCCGCCGGCGATGGGCATCGATTACCGCATCGTCAACGGCTACGTCTACATCTCCGGCAACCCGGTCACCGACCCGGAAAGGATCGCCGAGCGCGCTACCTTCTTCCAGGCCCGCGCCGGCTACTACTACGCCAACTGGTCCGAGCTCTACGGCAAGTGGCAGAGCAAGATGCAGGCGCTGATCGCCGAGCTGCAGCAGCTCGAGGTTCCCGCCCTGCCCGAATACGAGAGCGATGAGGTCGCCTTCGGAGACGAGCGCAACACCGCCTTCTACGAGCTGCTGGATGCCTACAGCCGCACCCTGCGGCTGGGCGATCTGATGTGGCAGCACCACTTCGAGTTCCTGCTACTCGGCTACGGCGCCTACGCCACCTTCGCCGAGTTCTGCAAGACCCACCTGCCCGACATCCCCGACCAGCACATCGCGCAGATGGTCGCCGGCATCGACGTGCTGCTGTTCAAGCCCGATAGCGAGCTGCGGCGTCTCGCCCAGCTGGCCCTCGACATGGGTGTGGACGCGGCGTTCGCCAGCGGGCGAACGCCGGCGGAGATCGACGCCGCGCTGGAGCAGACGGAGGCCGGCCGCAAGTGGCTGGCCGAGCTCGAGCAGGTCAAGGATCCGTGGTTCAACATGGCCACCGGCGACGGGCTCTACCACTACTACCGCAGCTGGCTCGACGACCCGCGGATCCCCTACGCATCGCTGACCGGGCACATCAAGGCGCTGCGCGAGGGCGCCTCGCTGCAGCGGCCGACGGCCGAGCTCGCGCGCGAGCGCGAGCGGCTCGCGCAGGAGTACAGCGCGCTGCTGGGCGAGGCGGCGCGGCAGCCGTTCGAGGAGCTGCTGGCGCTCTCGCGCACGGTTTTCCCCTACGTCGAGGAGCACAAGTTCTACTGCGACTACTGGTTCTTGACGCGCTGGTGGAACAAGATCCGTGAGTTCGGCGCGCTGCTCGCTGGTCGCGGCTTTTTGGAGGACGGTGAGGACGTTTTCCAGCTGACGCGCCACGAGGTTGCGACTGCGCTCGACGAGCTCACGCTGACCTGGGCGACGGGCGGCGTGCCGCTCGGGCCCAGCCACTGGCCGCCGATCGTGGCCATGCGCAAGCGCCGGCTCGAGCGCATGGCGGCCTGGACGCCGCCGCCGGCGATCGGCGCGACGCCCGAGGTGGTCACCGATCCGATGACGATCATGCTCTGGGGCATCACCACCGAACGTGTGCGCGAGTGGGCGAGCCAGACGGTCGGCGGCGTGGTGCTCACCGGCGCGCCGGCCTCGCCGGGAACGGTCGAGGGGGTGGCGCGCGTGATCTCCTCGGCAGACGAGATCGCCGACGTGCAGGAGGGCGAGATCCTGGTCTGCGGCAGCACATCGCCCGCGTGGGCGCCGATCTTCCCGAAGATCAGGGCGACGGTCACAGACGTCGGCGGCGTCATGTCGCACGCGGCGATCGTCTGCCGCGAGTACAAGCTGCCGGCCGTGGTCGGCACGGGACGCGCCACGGCGCTGATCAAGACCGGTCAGCTGGTGCGGGTCGACGGGACCGCCGGCGTAATCACCGTGCTGGAGCAGTGAGCGGCGCGGCCGCCGCGAACCTGAGTCGCGACCTGGCCGAGCTCGAGCGCCACGGCGAGCCGGCGTTCGGCGGCAAGAGCGCGGCGCTGGGGGAGTTGCTGGCCGCCGGCGTGCGGGTGCCGCACGGGTTCGCGTTGTCGGCGGAGGCGTACGCGCTGGCGCGCGCCGTGGGCGGGATGCCGGGGGCGGTGCGGGATGAGATCGAGTGGCGCTATCGGTCGCTCGCCGTGGTGGCGGGGGTCGAGCAGCCCGCGGTCGCGGTGCGCTCGAGCGCGATCGGCGAGGACAGCGCCACGGCCACCTTCGCCGGCCAGCAGGAGACGATGCTGTGGGTGCGAGGGGTCGAGCAGGTCTGCGCCGCGGTGCAGCGCTGCTGGGACAGCCTGCACAGTGAGACCGCTGTCAGCTACCGGGCGCGGATGGGCGACGGCCGCGAGCCGGCGATGGGCGTCGCTGTGCAGTTGATGGTCGACGCGGCCGTAGCCGGGGTGCTGTTCACCTGTAACCCGCTGAGCGGCGACCCCAGCATGGTCGCGATCAACGCCAGTTGGGGGCTCGGGCTGGCCGTCGTCGAGGGCGCGGTGACCCCCGACGACTACCTGCTCAGCAAGGTCACGGGCGAGGTCGTGCGCGAGCAGGTGAGCTTCAAGCGCGTCGAGTACCTGCCCGACCCGGAGGGGTGCGGGGTGGCGCTGCGCGAGGTGCCACCCGAGCGGGCTGACGCGCCATGCCTGGACGCGCCGGCGCTGGACGCGCTGCTCGCCACCGCCCGCGCCGCCGAGCACCACTTCGGCTCGCCGCAGGATGTCGAGTGGGCGATCGCACGTACCGGGACGCTGCCCGAGAACCTGTTCGTCGTCCAGTCGCGGCCGGTGACGACGCTCGGCGCCCGAACCACCGCGTCCGCCGCCGAGCCTGACGCGGCGATCACGCTGGTGATGCGGCAATTCGGAGCGCGGGGTTGATCGAGTTCGTCGACACAACGGTTCGCGACGGCAATCAGAGTCTGTGGAGCGCGACCGGGCTGACGACCCCGGACGTGCTCGCGATCGCGCCCGTGCTGGACCGCGTCGGCTACCACGCGCTCGACTTCACCTCGAGCACGCATATGGCCGTCTCGGTGCGCTTCCACAAGGAGGATCCGTGGGCGCGGCTGCGGCTGGTCAGCGCGGCGATGCCGGAGACGCCGCTGGGCATGATCGGCACCGGCATGCGCTTCATCTCCTGGGTGCCGGCTGCCGCCGATCTGATGGCGCTCTCTCTGCGTGTGGCCGTGCGCAACGGGCTGCGGCGCTTCCAGATCGCCGACCCGTCCAACGATCCCGAGCGGATCACGCGGATCGCGGCGATGGCGCGACGCGAGGGGATCGAGGAGGTCGTGGTCGGGCTGACCTACTCGATCAGTCCCGTGCACACGCATGGTTACTACGCGCAGCGGGCCGCCGCGCTGTCGGACTGCCCCGACGTCGACAGGCTCTACCTGAAGGACCCGGGCGGGCTGCTCACGCCCGACGCCGTGCGCGAGTTGGCGCCGCATTTCCTGAGTGCCGCCCGCGCCCGCGCGGTCGAACTGCACAGCCACTGCACGATCGGGCTGGCGCCGCTGGTCTATGTCGAGGGCGTGCGGGCCGGCTTCCAGGTCGTGCATACGGCCAGCGGGCCGCTGTCGCGCGGGACCTCACAGCCTGAGGTGATGAACACCGTCTCCAACCTCGAGGCGGCCGGCTTCGCGCACACGCTCGACCTCGAGGCTCAGGCGCGCGTGACCGCGCACTTCGAGCGGCTGGCGGCGGACAAGGGCCTGCCGGCGGGTACGCCGCAGGAGTTCGATGGCGCCTACTACCGCCACCAGCTGCCCGGCGGGATGGTCACGACCACGCAGCGGATGCTCGCGGAGATCGGGCGACTCGAGCTCTACGGGCAGGTGCTGGAGGAGGTCACACGTGTGCGCGCCGAGATGGGTCACCCGATCATCGTCACGCCGGTCTCGCAGTTCATCGCCAGCCAGGCGACCCGCAACGTGATCGACGGCGAGCGCTGGAAGTTCGTCTCCGACGAGACGATCCGCTACTTCTGGGGCCACTATGGTGAGCCGCCGGCGCCGGTCGACCCGGACGTGGCCGAGCGCGTGCTGTCGCGGCCGCGGGCGGCGAAGCTGCGCGACCTGGAGCCGGTCAGCCTCGAGGGCGCGCGCGAGCGCTTCGGTGCGCGCATCTCCGACGAGGAGCTGCTGCTGCGGCTGACGATGCCGGCCGAGCAGGTCGACGCGATGGTTGCGGCCACGGCGGGGGCATCCCGGTCGTGAGCTTCCCGGTAGAGCTGCACGACGGCGTGCGCGGCTTCATGTTCGACGTCGACGGCACGCTCGCCCACCGAGGCCCCGACGGCCGGGCGCACGCGCAACCCGGCGCGCTCGAGGTGCTCGAGCGGATCCGCGCCTCGGGGCGGCCGCTGGTGCTGTTCACCAACGCCAGCCACGTCAGCTCGGCCGCGGTCGCCGCCGCACTGCGTCGCGACGGCATCGCGGTCGCCGACGAGGAGGTACTGACGCCCGTCGACAGCGCCACGAGCTACCTGTTGCGCCGCCACCGCGGCCGCCGCGTGCAGCTGTTCGCCAGCCCGGCCGTGCACGAGTACATGACCGCCGCCGGCATCGAGGTCACGCGCGGCGCCGGCGCCGAGGTCGTGTTCGTCGCCCACCAGCAGCAGGTCGACCTCGACGAGGTGGAGCGCGCGGCGGGCGCGATCGAGCGCGGGGCGCCGCTTCTGACCAGCAGCTTCGTGCGTGGATACTCCGGCGCGGGCGGCATGATCCTCAGCCGCGGCGCGATGATCACGGCGGCGATCGCCAAGGCCGGAGGTCGGCGCCCGCGCGTGGTCGGCAAGCCGTCGCGGGCGGCGGTCGCCGAGCTTCGGCGCCGCCTGGGCGTGCCGGTCCGCGAGATCGTCGTGATCGGTGACGACGCGAGCATGGACATAGCGCTGGGGAAGCTGGGCGGCGCGCGGACGATCCTCGTGCGCAGCGGCATCAGCGCCGGCGTGGCGCTCGACCAGCTCCCGTCCGGCCAACGCCCCGACGTCGCCATCAACGCCGTCGCCGACCTGCTGGAGCACCTGTAGCGACGTTGGTGGCCAGCGGGCCACCGACGGAGAAACCGCGCTCGAGCGCCGCGATCACGTCGTCATACACCTCCCTCGGGTGCTCGTGCACCAGCACCCAGTCGTAGCGCAGCACGGTCAGCCCGTGGCTGCGCAGCTTGAGGTCGTTGCGGCGGTCGCGGCGACGCTGGGCGGGCGTCGAATGGTTGTCCTCGCTGTCGAGCTCGACCACCAGCCTGGCGTCGGGCCAGTAGGCGTCGCTGTAGACCCCGTGGACCTTGACATTCAGGAGCGGCAGCGGCAGGCAGCGGCGCTCGCAGAACGTGGCAAACGCCTCCTCGAGCCTGCCGTTGGCGTACTTGAGTTTCGGGTTGTAGGTGACGAGCGCGTCGTGCAGCACCACCGAACCGGTGTGGCCTGGGCCACAGGCGCGCTCGAGCGCGGGGATGTTCAGCCGGTGCGCGTGGTCGAGTTGTGAGAGCGCCCGGTTCACCACATTCAGCTGGTAGTGGGCGGCGAGGTCGAGCATCATCACGGGGACGGTCGTCACCGGAAGCCCGTTGTGGCTCGCCCGCGCGAGCCCGGGGCGGCGCGCGTACACGCGTATGCCCGGGATCGACCTGATCTTGCGCGGAGTGCTCACCTCGATCTGCCGCGGCGCGTAGTCGATCAGGCCGTGCCAGTGCGCCGCGGTGCCGTGGCTGAGCATCGCGCCCGGTCCGGCGTAGAGCACGGCGGCCCAGAGGTCGGCCTCGCGGCTGGGCGCTGTGTGGCCGACGGCATAGACCTTGGGGAGCACCCGCGTGAGGTAGCCGGCGTGCGTCCAATCCCTGGCGGTCGAGGTGTGCACGCCAAGCCGCTGTAGTTGGGCGAGCGTCACGCGGCCCTGCTGCCTCCCGGCAAGAGCGGCGACCCGTTCTCTGTCCCTCCATTGCGGCATGCACCCAATAGAGGGACAGAGACCGCTGCTTTAACCCCCCTGGGGCCAGGAATTACCCCAAATTCGTTGCTTTTCGAGGGCGCGGGCAAGCCCCGGGCGCAGGGCGGCCGTCAGTCGCGGTGCGCCGAGACCCAGGCTACGGAGCCGGCGTCGACCGGCAGCGCCACGCCGGTCACAAACGACGCGTCATCGCTGCACAGCCACACGACCGCCGCCGCCACCTCGGCCGGATCGCCGGGGCGTCGCATCGCCTGCGGCGCGAGGATCTCCGCGGCCCGCTCGGGCGGCAGGTCGGCCATCAGCGGCGTCATGATCGCGCCCGGGCAGACGGCGTTGACGCGGATCCTGTCGTTGGCGTATTCGACCGCGGCGTTCTTGGTGAGCCCGAGGATCCCGTGCTTGCTGGCGGTGTAGGCGCTCAGGCCGATGACCGCCATCAGCCCGGCGTTGGAGGACGTGTTGACGATCGCGCCGCCCTGCTCCTGCCGGAGCATCTGCCGGATCTGGTGCTTGAGGCCGAGGAAGGTGCCGCGCAGGTTGACGGCGAGCACGCGGTCGAATTCCTCGTCGGCGGTTTCGTGCAACAGCCGATGCACGCCGATGCCGGCGTTGTTGTGGGCGAAGTCGAGGCTGCCGGAGCGCGCCACCACATGTCCGACAAGCGCCTCGTGCTCGGCACCGACCGCCACGTCGCAGGGCAAGAACTCGGCCACGCCGCCCGCCTCGAGGATCGTCGCCACCGTCTGTTCGCCGCCGGCGCGGGCGGCCTCGAGGTCGGAGACGACGACCGCGGCGCCCTCCTGCGCGAAGCGGATCGCGCAGGCGCGGCCGATACCGCTGGCGGCGCCGGTGACGAGCCCGGCCTTGCCCTGCATCGAGCCGGCCATCGCGTCAGACTAGGCGCCCCGTGAGCTCGATCGGGGTGCCGTTGATCGCGCCGTGGCGAACCTCACTCGGCGTGGCCGCGAAGCGGCGCTTGAACACGCGCGAGAAGTGGGCGGCGTCGCAAAAGCCCCAGCGGAACGCGATCTCCGTGATCGAGCCGCCGCCGCGCTGCTGCAGGTCTTCGAGACAGCGCTGCAGGCGCTGGTTGCGAATCAGCACAGCGACCGACTCGTCGCCATCCTCGAATAGCGCGTGCAGGGCTCGGATCGACATCGCGAACTCGCGCGCGATCGAGGTCGGGCTCAGCTCGGGATCGCGCAGGCGGGCTCGGACGTAGCGGCGGATGTCAGCGCGCACCGCCTCGCGCCCCGCCGCCCTGCCGGTGGGGAGTGCCGGCTCGACGACTGTGCGCAGCAGCTCGAGCGCGATGTTGCCGGCGGCGACCACGGCATTCGGTTCGAGCGTAGGCAGCTCGGCCGCGAGTGCGTTCATGTACCTGACCAACAGCCGCGCCGGGCCGCTGCTCTCGAGCGGCGGCAGGCCATCGAGCTCGGCCAGCCGCGGGCAGACCGCCAGCACGCGGCTGCGCGGGAAGAGCAGCGTGCGCTTGTAGAACGGTTGCATGACCTCGAGCTCCGTGGGCTGCAGCCCGTCCCACATGACCACGCTTCCCGGCACCAGGTCGATTGCGCGGCCGCGGTCGTGCACGGTCTCGGCGCCCTTGTGTACGAACTGGAAGCCGAGCCGGTCCTCGTCCGCGGAGTAGGCACTGATCATCTCCTGGCTGCGGCGGCCGCGGAACGGCGCGGCCGCGCAATCGACCAGCATCAGGTCGCCGATCTGGCGCCTGACCACGCCGCCCACGAATGGCGCCGGCGTACGGTGCGTCGCGCTGACCTCCATCGTCAGGTGCGTCTGGGCCATGATCTCGCCCCACGACTCCAGCTGTTGGGTCACGTCCTTGCCGTGCGCGGACCAGCGCTCGGCGGTGTCCTCATGGGTCGCGTCGGTCCCGTCGGTGACGAGCGTGGCGCTCACGAGACCACCTCCTCTCCTGTCCGTAGCGCCGGACTTCGCCCGGCGGCTCTCCCTGTGCGGATCATATGCCCTGCTCGACCCCCTGACCATAGGACTGCTCCGCATAGGCAACGAATGCGTCAAGCGCAGCGGGATCCAGCAGCGAGCTGCGGCTCACGACGCGCGCGGCCGGCTCGCCCCGCAGCAGCCGCTTGACGGGCGACTCGAGCTTCTTGCCGGTCAGCGTGCGCGGGATCGCGGGGACGCCGACGATGCGGTCGGGCACGTGCCGCGGCGAGCGCTGACTGCGCAAGGCCGCGGCGATGCGCCCGGTCAGCTCGTCGCCGACGCTCAGGCCCGGTGCGACGACGACGAACAGCAGCAGCTCACCGGCGCCGCCGGCCGGATCCTCGAGATGGACGACGAGCGAGTCCGTGATCTCCGGCAGCTCCTCGACGACCTCGTAGAACTCTCCGCTGCCGAGCCGCACACCGCCGCGGTTGAGCGTCGCGTCCGATCGGCCGCTGACCACGCAGCTGCCGCGCTGCGTGAAACGGATCCAGTCGCCCTGGCGCCAGACGCCGGGGTACAGGTCGAAATAGGCGGCGCGGTAGCGGGTGCCGTCGGCGTCGCCCCAGAAGCCGACAGGCATCGAGGGCATCGGCGAGGTCAGCACCATCTCTCCGAGCACGCCCACGACCTCGTTGCCGTCGGTGTCGAAGGCCTTGGTGTCGACGCCTAGGTTGGGTGCCGAGATCTCGCCCTCGTACACCGGCACCGCGAAGTTGCCCTCGACGTAACCGCTGCAGACGTCGGTGCCGCCGCAGCCGTTGTTGAACAGCGTCCGCGGTGCCATGTGCTCGTAGGCCCAGGTGTAGCCCTCGGCCGGCAGCGGCGAGCCGGCGACGTGTAGCACCCGGACCGAGCTGAGGTCCAGCTCGCGTCCGGGCAGCAGCCCCGCCTTGCGGCAGGCCATCAGATATGCGGAGCTCACGCCCAGATTGGTCGGCCGCAGCCGCTGCGCAATGCGCCACTGCTCGAGCAGATCGGGCCAGGTCGGGTCTCCGTCGAGCATCACGATCGAGGCCCGCAGCAGCAGCGCCGACACGAGCGCGTTCCAGATCATCCAGGCGGTTGTCGCGAACCACATCAGCCGCGAGCCCCGCTTGATGTCCCAGATCAGGCCCTGGTGCTTGAGGTGTTCGACCAATTGGCCGCCGTGCCCGTGGACGATCGCCTTGGGTAGGCCTGTGGTCCCGGACGAGAACAGGACGTAGAGCGGATGGTCGAAGGGCAGCGACGCGAACTCGAGTGGCTCGGTTTGCGACAGCAGCTCGTCCCAGCCGATCGCGTCGCCGGGCAGCTGACCCTCGCCGTAGGGCACGCCGATCACGTGCTCGAGCGTTGGCAGGCCGGCGCGGATAGCCGCGACCTGCTCGTCCCGTGCGACGTAGCGCTCGCGGTAGCGGTAGCCGGGAACCACCAGCAGCAGCTTCGGCTCGATCTGGGCGAAGCGGTCGATCACACTGCGTGGGCCGAACTCGGCGGCGCAGGTGGCCCAGATCGCGCCGAGGCTGGCGGTGGCGATGAACGCGACCAGCGTCTCGGGGATGTTCGGCATGTAGGCGACGACGCGGTCGCCCTCGCCCACACCCAGCCGTCTGAGACCGGCGCGCGCCCGGGCGACCTGGTCACGCAGCTCGCCGAACGTCAGCTCGATCGGGGCGCGGGTCTGCGAGCGCGCGACCACGGCCGCGCGATTCGCGTCCTCGGGCAGGCCGAGCATATGCTCGGCGTAGTTGAGTCTCGAGCCGGTGAACCACTTCGCGCCCGGCATCGTGCGCTCGGCCAGGATCCGCTCGGGTGGTGTGTGGAAGTGGACCGCATAGAACTCCGCGACCCCGCCCCAGAAGCCCTCGGGGTCCTCGGTCGACCAGCGCAGGAGCGCTTGATAGTCGTCGAAGGCCAAGTCTCGATTGTGTTCGAGCCACCCCATGAAACGGCCGATCTCGGTGCTCTCGCGCAGATCGGCCGGCGGCGTCCAGAGGATGTCCCCGATCATTGAGCGCCGTCCAACTGGAGCAGGTGGGCGAGGAAGTGCGCAGCGGCGGTCAGGCTCTCGCCGGTGACGGGGTCCTGCTCCTGTCCCTCGTTGCGCTCCGCGTGCACGTGCACGTCGATCGCGATGATGCCGTCCAGATCCACTCGCCCTCCTCTGGCGATCCAATCAACCTGCATTCGATCACACCCGGTGGCGGAGGCCGCTGGTTGGCTGCGCTGATCGTCAAATCTCTGCGCTCGGATGAGCATGCGGCCAGTGGGCCGCATGCTCAAGATGGCGCTATGGCATGCTCCGCCCGTCCCCCTGGGGGGCTGTTCACCGCGCCGCGTGCGGTCGCCACCGTCGCGGACCTGTTCGCCAACGTCTGGCAGCTCGGGTATGTCACTAGCGACCTCGATCGGGCGCTTGCGGAGCTTGCGCAGCGGTTCGGACTCGAGCACCAGTTCCGCGTGCCGAGCGGCGGCGCGACGTTCATGGCGGGCGACGAGGCCGTCCCCTGGGAGGCGCGCTTTGCGATGGCGGCGCGCGGTGGGCTGATCGTCGAGGTGATCGAGCCGGTGGCGGGTGAGGTCGGCTTCTACCGTGACGCGCTGCCGGCCGACGGCTCGTTCGCGATCCGCCTGCACCACTTGGCGGCGTTCATGGAGACCGGCGACGAGGCTTGGGCGCGGGCCGGCCAGATGCTGGAGCAGGCCGGGCTGCGCTTCGATTACACAATGCTGATCCCGGGGCGCGTGCGTGCCGGCTACATCGACGCCCGCGCCGAGCTCGGGCATTTCCTGGAGTTGTGCCAGCTTGACGCGCGGGACCTCGAGTTCTTCAACGCGCTGGTGTTCGAGAGCGCGTGAGTCAGACGAAGAGAGAGGGACGGTGGCTGATCGGAAGCGCTGGAGCTGTGTGGATGCAGAGCTCGACCACGGCGTCGCCTGGGTGACGCTCAACCGCCCGGACAAGCGCAACGCCGTGAACCCAAGGCTGAACTCGGGGATGCTCGAGCAGTTCCTCGACGAGAAGTTGATCAGGCCCGGGCTTCAGACCTACCAGCGGGCACCGGCCGACTGAGTGCAGAAGGCCCTGTCACGACCCCTAAGGGTGGCGCGAGAGTCCGCGCAGCACCGCGTCGGCGTCACGATGGGGGACGCGCAGCGCGACACCGACGACGTCCAGCTCAGCGGCCGCGACCGCTCGCACCGCGGCGCGGTTCGCGGTGTCATTGCCGGTGCTGAACATCTCCAGCGTGTAGAGCGCGATCGGCACCGCGCGGCGGAAGGCGCGCTCGCGCACGGTCTTCAGCTTCTCGGCTGAGCCCTCGTACACGAGCACCGGCTGCACGAGCAGCGGCAGATAGTGATTGCCGTCGGCGTCGAGGTAATCCTCGCCGATCGCGTCGTTGCCCGCGGCGGCGGTCACGCCGCTCATCAGGAAGGCGCAGACGTTGAGCCGCTGCCAGGCGGCGAGGTCGTCGCGCACCACCACAGCCGTCTTGGTCTCGAAGTCGGTCACAGCTGCCACGGGGCGAGCATGCCGCGCGCGCGGCGCCATGTCTTGAACGATCTTGCGCTTACGCGGCTCGACCCAGTTCGACGCGGCTCGACCCAGTTCCACGCGGCTCGACCCGGCGCCACGCGGCTCGACGCGGCTCGACCCGGCTCGACCCGGCTCTACGCGGCTCGACCCGGCTCTACGCGGCGGTGGCGAAGCGCCTGGGCGTGACGCCCACCGCGCGCTTGAAGGTGCGCGTCAGATGCGGCTGGTCGGCGAAGCCGCAATCGGCTGCAACCTCGGCGATTGGCGCGCCGCCGCTCAGCATCCGCCGCGCCCGCTCGATCCGCAGGTTCGTCTGGAAGGCGTGTGGCGTCAGCCCGGTCTGCTCGCGGAAGCGCCGCACAAGCTCGAAGCGCGTGAGGCCGGCCACCATCGACAGCTCAGCCAGGGGCACGGTTCGGTCCCAGTTCTCGGAGAGGAACGCGCGCGCCCGCCGTACGGCCGCGTGCTCGTAACCGCGACGCGGCTGCGACGGACCCGGCCGCAGATGCGGGTGCAGCGCATCGACCGCCGCGGCCACGGTTTCGTCGAGCTCGAGCCCGGAGACTCCCGTTGCGATCGCCGCGTGCATGCGCATCAGCGCCGCCCGCAGCGCCACGTCTCCGAACACGACCCAGCGCGCCGCCCGCGGCACGGCGCCGTCGCGCTCATCCCACTCGCACAGCAGCGCCGGGTCCAGATACAGAACCTTGTAGGCCCAGCCCTCGGGCACGGCGGCCATGCCCGTGTGCACGGCCTCCGGCTCGAGCACGAACAGCTCACCGCGGTCGGCGCGCTGGTGGGTTGCGTCGACCTCGAAGCGAGCGGCGCCGTCGTGGACCACCGCCACCGTCCAGGTGGGATGCGAGTGCGGGACGTAGGCGTGATTTACGAAGCGCGCGTGCAACGCCTCGACGCCGGGCAGACCCGGCATACGGAAGTAAGTCGACTGTTCCACCGTAGAATCCCCTCGCATCACTACCCTACGCCAGAGCCACGCGATCCGCGGATCCGGCGTTGACGCGCACCGATATCGGGAGCCGGACCGGCGCCGGTATCGGGTTCTTGACCCGCAGCAACACCGGGAGCAGAATCGTGCCCATTGAGCAGTCAGACGCATCACCAGTGATTCACGACTCGATCCTCGAACTCGTCGGCGACACGCCGCTGGTTCGAATGTCCCGGATCCGACCCGGACTGCGCACGCAACTGCTGGCCAAGGTCGAGTACTTCAACGCCGGCGGCTCGATCAAGGACCGCGTCGCGATAGCGATGATCGAGGCAGCCGAGCGCGATGGGCACCTGAAGCCGGGCGGCACGATCATCGAGCCGACCTCGGGCAACACCGGCACCGGTCTCGCGATCGCCGCGCGCCTCAAGGGCTACAAGGTGATCGCGGTGATGCCCGACAAGATGTCGCGCGAGAAGATCGACCTGCTGCGCGCCTACGGCGCCGAGGTGGTGCTCGCGCCGACCGACGTGCCGCCCGAGTCCGAACGCTCCTACTACCG
>JBOGYJ010000067.1:0-3172 GCA_050696795.1 Solirubrobacteraceae bacterium
AGCTCCACACTGTCGCGCCAGCTGAAGCGCCCGACGTGCCCGAGGATCTTCTTGACGCCGTCGTCATGCAGCTTGGGCTCGAAGCGGAAGTTGACCGGCCCGCGCGTGTCGCTCCAGTCGTTGGTCCAACCGGTCAGCGCACGGGCGTTCTGATGGACGTCGTGCTGGCCGTAGCCGCGCCCTTGCCCGAGCGTGAACAGCTCGAACATCTCACGGCCGTAGTTCTCGTTGGGCGAGTACCTGTTATTGGTGTTGCCGTTGAGCCACAGCAGCATCGCTGGGTCGACCGTGACGTCGGCGAGCAGCTGCCTGAAGTCGCCGAGTGCATTGCGCCGCAGCGTCCAGTTCTGGTTGATCATCAGACGCGCGTTGGACGCCTCCTCGGAGGTCGCGAACCAGCTGTGCCAGATCAGCGTCATGCGCTCGATCAGCGGGTGGGTCGAGCGGACCATGCGGTCCAGCCACCAGCAGTGGTCATCGCCCCACACGTCGATCGGGTCCAGCGGCCGGCCCTTGTCGTCGTGCGGTGCCTTGCCGATCAGCTGTGCCTTGCCCGGGGGACGGGTCAGCGCGGCAACGGCCACCTCCATGCCGAGCCTCGCGAAGCGCTCCGCGTCTCCTGGCTTCGGGCCAAAGCCGGCACGCCAAAGCAGCCTGGTGGCCTGCTCCTCCGCGAAGGGCCCCTGGTAGACGGCGGTTGGTGACGATCCCAGCACGCTCACTGCTCAAGCACCTTCTCGGCATCTGTATGCCGGAGCTTCAACCTCCGTCAACAATCTGGTCTCCTGTAGGAGGCGCTCGTTGGTGGCTGGCTTCTTAGAGCAGCCTTAGCCCTCGCTGGTGTCCTTTACAGCACGATGAAATCCGGAACCCTCACAAAAGTCGGCCTCGGCGCCGCCGCCGCGGCGGCGATCACCCCGGCGGCGCTTCCCGCGGCGGCAACGGCAGCCCGGACCAAGACGTACAAGGGCGCGCTCGAGCGCACGGACTACAGCAACGTGCGGGTGACGATCAAGGTCACCGGCAAGAAGATCAAGTCGCTCTCGGTGAGTGCGAATCCTGAGGATCAGCAGTCCTACCAGCGCGAGTCCTACGCGCTGCCGCTGCTGCGCAGGGAGGCACTCAAGGCGCAGAGTTACAAGGTCCACACGATCAGCGGTGTGACCACCACGAGCGAGGCGTTCGTCGCATCGCTGTATTCGGCAATGCGCCACGCCCACCTGGTTTGAGTTCCGGAAGGTTCCCTCCGCCGGGCGCGCGCAGCGCGCACACGCCGCTCGCGCCGGCACCGGCCGGCTTCCTGCCGACGACCCGCAACGGCCTGCGTCACGTGGCGGAAGTGATGGGCATGCCGTGGATGTTCGACATCTGCGACGCGTCCGTCGGCGTCGAGACGCTGCGATCGGTGATCGAGTGGCTGCACTGGGTCGACGCGACCTTCTCAACCTATCGCGAGAACAGCCAGATCAGCCGGCTCAACCGCGGAGAGCTCACGCGCGAGCAACTCCATGCGGATGTCCGCGAGGTGCTGGACCGCTGCGAGCAGCTGCGGCGCGATACCGGCGGCTACTTTGACATCGCCGCTCCATACCGCACGCGCACCCCGCCGGCGGCCGGCTACGGTCGCCCCGGCTCGCTCGAGCCCTCCGGGCTGGTGAAGGGCTGGGCAATCGCGCGCGCGGCACGGCAACTGCGCGACGCTGGGGCATCGAACTTCTCGGTCAACGCCGGCGGCGATGCGCTGCTCTGCGGTCACCCGGATGGCGATGAGCGCTGGCGGGTCGGCATCCAGCATCCACGCTCAGCTCGCGAGATCGCGCTGACACTCGGCCTACGCGATCTGGCGATAGCGACCTCCGGCACGTACGTGCGCGGAGCCCACATCATCGATCCGCTGGCGGACGGCGCTCCCTCGGGGCTGCTGTCGGTGACGATTGTCGGACCCGACGTCGCCGCGGCCGATGCCTACGCCACCGCCGCGTTCGCGATGGGTGCCATCGGTGCCGCCCAGTTCTGTGCCGGCCTCGACGGCTACGACGCGGTGCTGATCCGTGACGACGACACCGTCGTCACCACCAGCGGCATCGATCAGCTGCGCTGCGACTGAAGCGCGCTAGACGTAGGCGCTCGCCTGCAGTGCGAACAGCTCCGCATGATCACGAGCGTCCGCAGCGAGACGTCGCGGTGGTAGGCCGCGAAGCCGATCTCCGCCGCCACCGCGTAGGCCACCAGCACCGCGCCGCAGGGCTCCGCCGCTGAGCGGACTCGCCCCGCCTGCAGCCGAAGTCCGGCAGCCAGCGGGCGCCGGACGAGCATCCAAACGGCGAGCAGCTCGAGCCCGACCCACCACCTGAAGACGCACAGCACGAGGCAGGCGAGCACGCCGGTGAGCTGGTCGCCGAGCCGTGAGATCAGCGCCATCGGCGCGCCCGACGGATCGCCGGCGCTGAGCAGCTCGCCGCGCGCCGAGGCCAGCTGGTTGAGCACCTCGCGGTCCTCGCGGCGGGTGATCCCGATCGGCGCGCAGACGGCGCGCACGAGCCGCCGCTGCATCAGCGCGTCGACGCGGGCGGTCGCGGCGGCCGTGAGCGCGTCCTGGGCCGGGCCGCGCAGCAGTGAGATCGCGTAGGCGGTGCCCGCCTCCACCAGGTCGGCGATCAGGCGGTGGCCGGCGGGTGAGGAGAGGCCGCCCACGACCGCGCCGGGGATGGCGGCGACGACACGGGCCATCAGCACCAGCACCAGCACCGGCAGTGCGCCCTCGGCGACGATGAAGGCGACCGCGGCGATGAAGTGTGCCGGGGATGCGCGCCACAGCAGTTGCAGCGCACGGGTGCGGGGCGAGGTCGTGATCCGGGCCGGCAGGGAGCGCGTCACACGCGCGAAGCCTATCCCAGCGGGTGCGCGTCGCAGCAGGCGCGCGTCGCTCAGCCGGCGGCGATCCCCCAGCTGCCGGTGAAGGTCTCGCCCGGCTCGAGCACCAGCAACCCCTCGCCGGTCTGCAGGGCGTTCGGCGCGCAGCTCATGGGCTCCACGCCGAGGCCACGCCTGCGTCGCGCCGGGTCCGGATCGCCGTCGCCCGTGAACAGCATCAGGTACGGGAAGCTCGCGTCCTGCCAGAGGGTCACGCCGCGTCCGCCGGTCGGGTCGCGGAGCCGCACGCGGGCGAGTC
>JBOGYJ010000068.1:0-2828 GCA_050696795.1 Solirubrobacteraceae bacterium
CATCAGCTGCTCGTGCCCGACGGATTTGCGCACGGCTTCTGCGTGCTGAGCGAGTCGGCGGACGTCACCTACAAGGTCTCCAGCTACTACGACCCGGCCGCTGAGCTCGGCTTCCGTTTCGACGACCCGGCCGTGGGCATCGAGTGGCCGATCGCGCCGGATCAGCTGATCACGTCGGCGCGCGACCGGACTGCGCCGACCCTGGCTGAGATCGAGACGTTGCGGTCCTTGAGCAGGATCGCATAGCATCGATAGCGACATGCGCGCCCGCCTGGTAGTGACCGAGGACCAGTTTCGGAAGGCGACCTACCTGGCGCTCGCGGCACTGGTCCTGATCGTGTTCACGGGTGCGGTCGTGCGCCTCACCGACTCCGGGCTGGGCTGCGACACGTGGCCGCGCTGCGACGGCAACATCTATCCGCCGGACCAGTTTCACTCGTTCGTCGAGTTCGGTAACCGCATGGTCACGATCGTCGTGAGCGTGATCTCGTTCGCCGTCTTCGCGATGGCGTTCATGCGCCGCCCGTTCCGCAGAGATCTCGCCTGGATCTCGCTGGCGCTACCGCTGGGCATCGTCGCGCAGGCGTTCCTCGGCGGCTACACGGTGCTGTATCAGCTCGCGCCCGGATTCGTGATGGGGCACTTCCTGCTCTCGATGCTGGTGCTGGTGTTCTCCTTCTGGCTTGCGTGGCGTGTGACATTCGAGCAGGGAGCGCGCCCGCGCACGCGCGATCGCGCGCTCGTCTACTCGGTGCGGGGCTTGGCGGTCCTCTGTTGGCTCACGCTGTTCGCCGGCACCGCCGCCACCGCCGCCGGCCCCCACTCCGGCGGTCATGTCGGCCAGGTGGTCAAGAGGCTCACGATCAAAGGCCCGGACACGCTCGTCTGGACGGTCCACCAGCACGCCACGATCGCGGCCGTGTTCGGCGTGTGCGTGATCTTCGTGTGGCTGCTCAAGCGCAAGCGCGTCGGCGCGCTCGATCCGCTCGAGCCGCTGACCGTGCTGGGCGTCCTGCTGGCGGCCCAGGGCTTGCTCGGCTCGGTCCAGTACGAGCTGAAGCTTCCAGGTGAGATGGTCTGGCTGCACGTCGCCCTGGCGACCATGACCTGGGTGGTGATGCTCTGGGCGGTCGCGGTCGAGGGCAGGCTCGGTGACCCGGCCGAGCTTGAGACGGAGGCTTCAATCGATACGATCGTGGCCGAATGGTCACGGAGCGTTCCAGCCAACTGACCGGTAACGGCTCAGGCGAGAGCGATGCGTCGCTGAGTATCCTCGTCGTCGACGACGAGGCGGATCTGCGTGAGATGCTGACCCGCTCGTTCTCGCGTGAGGGCCACAACGTCACGGCTGTGTCCAACGGCCGTGAGGCCATCGACCGGGCGGGCGCGGAGCACTTCGACATCGTGCTGCTCGACATTGCCCTGGGCCCGGGCCCGGACGGCTACGAGGTTTGCCGGACGCTGCGGGCGCGCCGCAACGTCGTGCCGATCATCATGCTGACGGCGCTCGACTCAGAGGCTGACGCCGTGCTCGGGCTCGAGGCCGGCGGTGACGATTACGTCACCAAGCCGTTCGGCCTCGCGGAGCTCCGCAGCCGCATCCGCGCAGTGCTGCGCCGCACCGGCCCGCGCAAGGGCTCGATCGGCTCCGACGTGCTGACCGTCGGCGTGATCACCCTCGACCGCTCCCGCCGCGAGGTCAACGTCGACGGCGAGCCGGTGCGCCTCACCTTCAGCGAGTTCGAGCTGCTCGACGCGCTTATGACCGACCCGGGCCGGCTGCTGAACCGTCAGGAGCTGCTGCGTGCCATCTGGGGGGACAGCGCCTATCGCGACCCCCGCGCGATCGACGTCCACATCCGCCACCTGCGCGAGAAGCTCGAGCCCGAGCCGGACAAGCCCAAGTACATCCTCACCGTACGCGGCGCCGGCTACAGGCTCGGCACAGGCTAGGGTCCCATGCTGCTGGCGCGGCTGCGCTGGAGCGCCTTCGGGCTCCGTGGCCGGATCGTCGGCGCCGTGCTCGCGACGACTGCGATCAGCCTCGGCGTGGCCGCACTGGTGCTGCTGCCGAGGCTGGAGGGCTCGCTGAAGAAGGCGTCGCTGGTCACGCTCAGGCGAGACGTGTCGGGCTCAAGGGCTGAGCTCAACAGGCTCGCTCAGATCCCGTATTGGGTGATCCCTGAGGCGTGTGTCGAGACCGACAAGAAGAGCAAGCTTGCGATCGAGGCAGCCGCCGCCGCCCACAGCCTCAAACAGGCGGAAACCGAGATCACAGCGCACACAGGCGCGACTGCGGTCGGCTTTTTCGGTGATCTCGATGCTGAGGGCGGCGGGCATCAGATCTCCTACGTGCCGTGTACTTCGAGTGCCAGCAACATCGGTGCGGTGGACGACGTCGAGTGGGCCTACGAGCATGAGATGACCAAGTTCAGCTTGGGCACGAACACCCAGGTGGTGCGCGCTGCAATCCCACTCAATCTCTACGACAAGCGTTCGGATGCTGTCTTCGCAGTGCGCACATCGATCGGCGGGGTCAGCGACGCGGTCAGCTCCGTGCGGCAGGCGTTCGAGATCGCGGCCGCCGTGGCGATTCTCGTCACGGTGCTGGTCGCCATCCCGCTCGCCGGGCGGCTGGTCAGCCGCCTGCAGCGCTTGCGTCAGGCTGCGTTGCAGCTCGCGATCGGCGGCAACGTCGCCAGCTTCCCGGCCGATCGTGCCCGCGACGAGGTCGGGGACCTGTCACGCTCGTTCGCGATCATGCAGCGGCGGCTGCGCCAGCAGGAGGAGGCGCGGCGAGCATTCGTCGCCACCGCCTCGCACGAGCT
>JBOGYJ010000069.1:0-14812 GCA_050696795.1 Solirubrobacteraceae bacterium
GCCGCAGCCTGTTCCCGGTCTCGTGGCTGATCCAGGCGCGCCTGGCCGAGATCGCGACGATCGTCGACGAGAACATCAACGGCGTGCGCGTCGTCAAGTCGTTCGTGGGCGAGCAGCGCGAGCTGCATACACTGCAGCGCGCCGCCGACCAGCTGCAGTGGTCCTACGTCCAGGACGCCGACGTCCGCGCCCGCTTCACGCCGGTCGTGCAGAACCTGCCGCAGGTCGGTATGGCGCTGGTTCTGCTGCTCGGCGGCTACCTCGTGATCCACGGTCAGCTCGGCGTCGGCGCGATCCTCGCCTTCAGCGCCTACATCGTGATGCTGCAGGCGCCCTTCCAGATGCTCGGCATGCTGGTCATGCTCGGCCAGCGCGCGGCGGCATCCGCCGGCCGCATCTACGAGGTGCTCGATGAACAGCCAAGCGTCGTCGACGGCCCGCTGGCCGTCGACCTTCGGGACTCGCGCGGCGAGGTCAGCTTCGAGCGGGTCAGCTTTGCCTATTCCGACGACGGTCCGTTGATCCTCGACCACCTCGATCTGCACCTGCAGCCCGGTGAGACGGTCGCCATGGTCGGACGCACGGCCAGTGGCAAGAGCACCGTGGCGCGCCTGCTCTCGCGCTTCTACGACGTGACCGGCGGCACGCTGCGGATCGACGGCCACGACGTGCGCGAGATCACCGTCGAGAGCCTGCGCCAGCAGGTCGGCGTTGTGCTGGACGAGCCCTTCCTGTTCTCGGTCTCGATCCGCGACAACATCGCCTACGGTCGCCCGGACGCGCCGCTTGACGAGGTCCGCGCCGCTGCCCGTGCCGCCGGCGCCGAGCGCTTCATCGAGCACCTCCCCGAGGGCTACGAGACGGTCGTCGGCGAGCGCGGCTACACGCTCTCCGGCGGCCAGCGCCAGCGCATCGCGATCGCCCGCACGCTGCTGGTCAACCCGCCGATCCTGGTGCTTGACGACGCCACCAGCGCCGTCGACGTGCAGGTCGAGCAGGAGATCCACGAGGCGCTGAAGACGCTCATGCAGGGCCGCACCACGCTGATCGTGGCGCACCGGCTCTCGACGATCGGGTTGGCCGACCGGGTCGTGCTGCTCGACGGCGGCGCCGTCGTCGCCGACGGTACGCACGCCGAGCTGATGGAGTCATCGTCGCTTTACGTCGAGGTGCTGGCACAGGCCGAGGCCGAGGAGCGCGAGCGCTCGAGCGACGCTGGGGATCAAGCGCGATCCCCAGCTGAGGAGACGCCATGAGCTTCGGC
The DNA here is from genome assembly GCA_050696795.1 of Solirubrobacteraceae bacterium. Lineage (GTDB taxonomy): Bacteria > Actinomycetota > Thermoleophilia > Solirubrobacterales > Solirubrobacteraceae > Palsa-465. The sequence goes on from JBOGYJ010000069.1 coordinate 1,265, forward strand.
GGCTTCGGCGGCGGCTCGCCGATGTTCGGCGGCGGCGGCGGTTCGCGCTCGGCGGCGGCGCCCGGCGGCGGCCTGCCGTTTGCGGGCATCCCGTCCGAGCTCCAGGAGGGCGTCGACCGGCTGCTCACCCGCGAGCCCGAGTACCCGCAGCCCAGCGCGGAGTTCAGCTACCTGAACAGCGACGAGCGCAGCAAGAACCTGAGGCTGCGTCAGCTGATCTTCCGGCACTGGCGTCTGGGCGTGACGGCCGTGCTCCTGGTCTGCATCGTCAGCGTCGCCAACCAGCTCGGCCCGGCGCTGATCTCCTACGCGATCGACCACGGGATGCCGCCGCGTCACCGCGACGTGGGCGTCGTCGCCGTCTGCGCGGGCCTCTTCCTGCTGGCCATCTTCATCGCCGCCAACGCGCAGCGCGCACAGGCGCGCGTCACCGGGCGTCTGGCGGCGCGGGTGATGAACGATCTGCGCGTCAAGGTCTTCACCCAGTTGCAGCGCCTCGGTCTCAGCTACTACACCGAGGAGAAGGCCGGGGTGATCATGACGCGCATGACCAGCGACATCGAGAACCTGCAGCAGCTGCTGCAGGACGGTCTCGCTCAGCTGGTCGCGCAGGCGCTGACGATGGTGGTGATCACGGCGATCCTGTTCACCATGAGCGTCGAGCTGACGTTGATCACGCTGGCGCTCGTGGTCCCGATCCTGACCGTCTCCACGATCTGGTTCACACGCGCGTCGCAGCGCGGCTACCTGCGCGTGCGCGACGGCATCGCCGGGGTGCTCGGCGATCTCTCGGAGAGCCTGCAGGGCGTGCGCACCGTCGCCGCCTACAACCGCCAGCGCTGGAACGTCGTCGCGCACCGCAACGTCGTCGGGACCTACCGCGACGCCAACAACCACACCGCCCAGGTCAACGCCGTCTACGGCCCGGGCACGCAGATGCTCGGCTACCTCAGTCAGGGCGCGCTGCTCACGATCGGCGGCAACATGGTGCTGCACCACAGACTGTCGTTCGGCGCGCTGGTCGCCTTCTTCCTGTATCTGAATCGCTTCTTCGCGCCGATCCAGCTGCTCGTGCAGCAGTACAACACCTTCCAGCAGGGGCAGGCCTCCGTGCTCAAATTGCGGACGCTCTTCCGCACCGAGCCGAGCACCCCGCAGAGGCCTGACGCGTCTGAGCTACCGCCGATCAGGGGCGAGATCGTGTTCGACCGCGTCAGCTTCGGCTACCTGCCCGACCAGCCGGTGCTGCGCGACGTCGATTTGAGGATCGCTCCGGGTGAGACGGTCGCCTTCGTCGGCCAGACAGGTGCCGGCAAGTCGACCGCGGCCAAGCTGATCACGCGCTTCTACGACCCGACCGCGGGGCGGGTGCTGATCGACGGCCACGACCTGCGCGAGGTCACGCTGGACTCGCTGCGCCGGCAGCTGGGCGTGGTGCCGCAGGAGCCGTTCCTGTTCGCCGGCTCGCTGCGCGACAACATCGCCTTCGCGCGGCCCGACGCTTCTGACGAGGAGGTGTGGCAGGCCGTCGATGCGGTGGGCCTGCGTGATGTCGTCGAGCGCATGTCGCAAGGACTCGACACGATCGTGCACGAGCGCGGGCAGTCGTTGTCGAGCGGGGAGCGTCAGCTGATCGCGCTGGCCCGTGCCTTCCATGCCCAGCCGCGGGTTCTGGTCCTGGATGAGGCGACCTCGAATCTGGACCTGCTCTCGGAGGCGAAGATCGAGGCGGCTTTGGACGTGCTCTTGGAAGCCCGCACCGCCGTGCTGATCGCGCACCGGCTGACGACCGCGATGAAGGCCGACCGGATCGTCGTGGTCGAAGACGGGCGGGTGGTTGAGAGCGGCTCGCACGACGAGTTGGTGGCGCGCGCTGGGCGCTATGCCGAGATGTACGCGACCTGGAGCTCGCAGATGGAGCTCGCTGCCTAGGGTCGCTTGATGGTGCCGCCCTGGCTCAGTAGGACGCTGATCTCAGCCGCCGAGACCGGCTCTGAGAACAGGAAGCCCTGGGCGTCACTGCAGCCGAGTCTCCGCAGCTGCTCGACCTGCTCTGGTGTCTCGGCGCCGGCGCCTATCACCCTCAGCCCCAGCGCCGTCCCGGTCGCGATCACGGCCTGGGCGATCTGGCTGGTGGCGTCCTGGGTGCCGAGCGCCGCGACGAAGCGGCGTTCCACCTTGATCGTGTCGATCGGCAGCGCCGCCAGTTGCCTGAGCGAGGAGTCTCCGGTCCCGAAGTCATGCACGGCAAGGCGTACCCCGACCCGCTTGAGCAGGCGCAGCGTGCTGCGCATCTGCTCGGCTTCGTCGCGCAGCACGCTCTCGTCCAGCTCGAGCGCGAGGCCCTGGGCTTCGACTCCCGCAGCCCTGATCGCCTCGGCGATGCTTTCCGGGAAGCGCGGGTTGTGCAGCTGGTGCATGGAGACGTTGATGCCCACCCTGATCGGCGGAAGGTCGAGGCGCAGCTGCTCCCATCGTGCGGCGTCGGCCAGCGCCTGCTCGAGCACCCATTGGCCGACCCGCTCGATCAAGCCGCTCTCCTCCGCGACGACGATGAAGTCGCCCGGCATAACGACCCCGCGTTGCGGATGGTCCCAGCGCAGGAGCGCTTCGACTCCGGTAACGGATTCGTCCTTGAGCTCGACGACGGGTTGGTAGACGAGCCGCAGTTCGTGCATGTCGAGTGCGCGCCGCAGTTCGTTCTCGGTGCGACCGCGGGCGAGTGCGCGCATGCGCAGGTCGTCGTCGAAGACGTCGTAGCGGGCGCGGCCGCGCTGCTTGGCACGGTACATCGCGGCGTCCGCGTCACGCAGCAGCGCCTCGGCGTTCTGGTGGCCGTCAGCCAGGGCGATACCGATCGACGCGGTGATGAACTGCGAGCCCGAATCGAGCATGAAGGGCCGCGCGAATCCTGCCGCGATGCGTTCTGCGGTGGCGATCGCGACGCGCTCGCTGGAGATCTCCTCGAGCAGCAGGCCGAACTCGTCGCCGCCGAAGCGCGCGACCGTGTCGGTCGGGCGGACGGCCTCGCGCAGGCGGGTGCCGACGCCGACCAGCAGTTCGTCGCCGGCCTGGTGGCCGAGTGAGTCGTTGACCTGCTTGAAGTGGTCGACGTCGATGAACAGGATCGCCGCGAGCGAGCCGGGGTGGCGGCGCACGCGCTCGAGCGACTGCTCGAGGCGGTCGGTGAACAGGCTGCGGTTGGGCAGGCCGGTGAGCACGTCGTGGAGCGCGCGGTGCTGCATCGCGTCCTCGGCTTCCTGGCGCTCGATCGCGTCGGCGAGGATGTTGGTGACCGCCACCACGACGTTGATGTCGTGCTCGGTGAATGCGTATGGCTGCCGGGCGAACGCGCCGAACATGCCCCATGGATGCGAGGGGCCCTCGATGCGCACGAAGATGCTGCTCTTGATCGCGCCCTTGACCAGTGGCTCGTCGGGCTCGAGCTCGGTCTCCTCGTCCCAGTTCTGAACCAGCACGGGACGGCCGGTCAGCAGCGCCCGGCTAACGGGGCTGCGGGTCTCGATGCGGATCTCGTGGCGGACGCTCTCATCGGTCAGCCAGCCGTACTCGGCGCGCATATCGAGCGTGCGGCCGTCGTCGCCGGCCTGGCTCGCGACGCAGGCCTCGATGCCGAGCACCTCGGTGGCGGTGCGGCAGGCCTCGGTGAGCAGTTCGGCGATCGGCATACCGCCGAGCGCGTGCTCGCCCAACCGCGCGACCGCGGCCTGGGCGGCGGATTGGCGCTCGAGTCGCTGCTCACCCAGCTTCTGGTCGGTGATGTCCATCATCACGCCGTGCCACAGCAGCGTGCCATCTGCCACGGGACGCAGCACCGAGTTGTCGCGGATCCAGACGACGTGCCCGTCCCGGTGCAGCATGCGGTAATCGAGGTAGAAGGTGCCCCAGGCGAGGCCGTCCTCGGGACCGTCTGACGCGAGTGCCGCCGCGACCTCCTTGGCTTCCGTCGCTACTACGAATTCGCGGTCGTCGGGATGCAGTTGGTGCGCCCACATCTGGTTGCTGGTCCACTCCTGGACCGCAAACCCGAGGATCGGCTCGATCCAGTCGCTGACGTAGAGCCATCGACCCTCAAGACCGGTTTCGGCGACGAACAGGACCGCTGGGACAGCCTCGACGACCTTCTGGTAATCGACCTCTGTTTGATGCTCGTTGGCGCCCATCTAAGCGTGTAGTCGGCAGCGGGATGACGCTTTGGAGAACTGGCCGCCTGCTTGCGCATGTAAACGGTCATTTCCGGTGGAACTTGAGGAATCTACTCTGTTGACGGCAGCTTGGATTGACGATTTTTTGGCCTGACAAGCGAGCCATTTGCCCGCTTCTGGAGAGGGTGAATCCCGCGGTGACGGCGCGAGCAGCGGATTGCCGCAACGAACTTCGCTCAGGGAGCGGCGGTGAGCTCGCTCAGGTAGCGGCGGTGAGCTCGCTCAGGTGGCGGCGGTGAGCTCGCTCAGGTGGCGGTCGTGAGCTCGCTCAGGCGCGACCGCTGGATACCGTCGGCGTCGAAATTCTCCGGGCTGAGCCACCGCTCGAACGCGCCCCCCACGCCCGGCCAGCGCTCCTCCGTGATCGCAAACCAGGCGGTGTCGCGGTTGTGACCCTTGACCACGCGGTGGTTGAGGAAGACCCCTTCGAAATGGAAACCCAAGCGGGCGGCAGCGCTACGTGAGGGTTCGTTGAGTGCATTGCACTTCCACTCCAGGCGGCGGTAGCCGAGCTCGTCGAAGGCGTGTTTGGCGAGCAGGAAGATCGTCTCGGTGGCGGCCGCGGTGCGCTGCAACTCTGGGCTGAACCAGATGTTCCCGACCTCGATGACACCGTGCTCGGGCACGATCGAGAGATACGAGACGATGCCCAGCGGCCTATCGTCCCCGGCATCCGCGACGGTGAAGAACACGTAGTCGTGGCGCGCGGCCTGCTCCGCGAGCGACTCACGGAAACTCTCGAGGTCGGGGTAGGGGCCGTCGTACATGTAGGTCCAAATCCTCGGATCACCGGTCGGCAGGTGCGATACCGCGTACAGCTTCTCGGCATCGCCCGCCGGATCGATCGGGCGGAGCATCACGTGGCGGCCCTTGAGCTCGGTGTGCACGGGTGGTGTCGCGCCAGCGAAGGCCACGGGCCGACCGACGGGCTGGTCCGGCCGACCGACGGGCTGGTCTTCTCGGATCTGGTCCATGTCCCGTCGAGACTACCGACGTCACGTGTGTCGTGATTGGCACGGTTTGGACACACAGTTACTACAGAGTGGACTGGTCTGGTGATCGTTGGGATGGGACGATCGACGGATGGCATTGAAGGATGAGTTGCGTTTGAAGGACGGATCTGGAAGCGGAGGCGGCGCAGAGTCTCGCCAACCTGGCTCCGAGAACGGAGTGGAGGCGGCGCCGAGTCTCGCCAACCTGGCTCCGAGAACGGAGTGGACGCGGCGCCGAGTCTCGCCAACCTGGCTCCGAGAACGGTCACCTCACCGACGCCGCTGCCTCGTGCACCAGATGCGGGGGGAGTTTTGCCGCGTAGGGCGGCGAAACTCCCCCCGGGTCGCGCCGGGCGTGACCAGGCGCTGACCAGGCACATGCGTCGCAACGGTGGATTGGTCACCGTGCGTGAGCTCGGCCGTCTGGGGTTCTCCCACCACGAGATCAGCGGATTCGTGGCTCACGGCGATCTCCGGCGCCTGCACCGGGGTGTGTACGCCGATGGCCGCGGGCCTCTCAAGGACCATTCCTACCTCAAGGCTGCGCTGCTCGCGGTACGCGGGGAGCCGTGGCTGAGTGGATGCGGCGGGGCGATGGCGTGGGGGCTCGAGGCGGTGAGCATCCCCAACATCGAGGTCACGGTCGTGGCGAGGTCTACTCCAAGGCACGGAGGACTGCGCATCAGCCGCGCCCGCATACCGCCACACCCCTCAGAGCTCCGCACCCGGAACGGCCTCCGCAGCAGCTCCATCCCGCGGCTCCTGATTGAGTCGGCGGCACGGGGTGCGACGCCAGGCCGGCTCCACAACCTGATCGAGCAGGCGGCACGGCGGAGCCTGCTGGACATCCCCGACCTCGCCGCAACGCTCGAGCGCAACCTCAGGCACCGGGGCACCGTCACGGTCAAACGGACCTGTGAGGAATACCTCCCCGACACGGACCGCAAATCGGGCCTCGAGCGTGCCTTCGATCGCTGGCTGCTCGAGCATCCCGAGATCCCGCTACCCAAGCGCAACATCCACCTGGGGCCGTGGGAGATCGACTGCTACTGGCCCGACCAGATACTCGCGCTGGAACTCGACGGCCGCCCCTACCACACAGTGATCGAGGACATCGAGCGCGACCGCCGTAAGGACACCTGGCTGCAGGCACGTGGCAACCGCTTCATCCGCGTCACTGACTCCCGCTTCAAGCGCGACAAGACGGGCGTCTACCGCGACCTCACCGCGCTGCTTGCGCTCGCCGCCCGTGGCGTCGCCCACCGGCATGTCGCGGCGCCCCAACTGAACCAGCCGACGGGCTTCGGTGAACCTCGGCAGGCAGCTTGATCAGTCGTGTAGCCGCAGCCCGTCGAGCGCGATGTCGAGGATGTGGTCGCGCTGTCCGTGCGCGGTCTCCTCGATCTTCGCGATCCCGCCGATCAGCTGAATCAGCTCGGTGAAATCGGTGTCGGTGCGGACCGCGCCGGCCTCCTGGGCGCGCTTCAGAATCGGTTCGCCGGCGATGAACAGGTCAGCGCGACAGCTCTTGAAGAACGCGGCCTCGCGGTCGACGTAGTTCATCAGTTCGTGCGCGAGCGCCTTCTTGGTCGCCAGGTAACTCATGAGTCGGTGTGAGAGCGCCTCGAAGCTCTCCCACGGCGGCAGGGCGATCAGCTGCTGCGTGGCGGAGCAGAGCTGCTGGACCTCGCCGAGGTAAACCGCCTCGAGCAGTGCCTGTCTGGTGGGGAAGTGGCGGTAGAGCGTGCCGATCCCGACGCCCGCGCGGCGTGCGATCGCCTCGAGCGAGGTCAAGGCGCCGGTCTCGGCAAAGGCCTCCTTCGCGGCTGCCACGACCTTGTCGTAGTTGCGCTTGGCGTCCGCGCGCATCGCGCGGCCCTCGCGCCCCTGAGTCACGGGCTCCGCCCCGGAAGCGTCAACCGCCTCCGAGACCTCGGCCGCCGCCTCAGACCCGTCCCGCGCCGTCCCGGAGACCTCGGCCGTCGCCTCGTTCCCGTCCCGCGCCGTCCCGGAAGCCCCGGCCGTAGCAGGCGCTTCAAGCGCACCCGACCGCACTCCGGACGCGTCAGGCGACTTCCGGTCAGCCGCAGCGGCCTCGGGCGCCGGATCGATCCCGGCCCAGTCTCTGCGCCTCTTTGCGGTTGCTTCAGATGTGTTCACGGCTTTTTATCCCGAGCGCCTTGACAAAACGGAGGAGGCCTCCGTATAGTAACCGGAGGAACCCTCCACATATGGTTCTGGAGGCACCCTCCAGTTTAGCGCGCATTCGAGAGTCTCCAAGAGCTCACCACTTCATCTCTCACCACTTCACCTCTCCGCATGTATTCGGCCTCGAATCCCCCCAGACCCAAGGACGGGCCCATCACCGCCTTCAACTTCAACCACAGGACTTCTATGACTACTGACAGACGCAGATGGCTGGCACTCGTCGTGGTGTGCCTGGCCCAGCTGATGATCGTGCTCGACACCACGATCGTGAACGTTGCGCTTCCGTACATCCAGCGCGACCTCCACTTCACCCAGGGCAACCTCACCTGGGTCATAAACGCATTCCTCGTCACGTTCGGCAGCTTCCTGCTGCTGGCGGGACGGCTCGGCGACCTGCTCGGGCGCAAGCGCGTGTTCCTCTTCGGCGTGACCCTGTTCACGGTCGCGTCGCTGCTGTGCGGTGCCGCGGACAGCTCCACCACCCTGATCGCAGCCCGCTTCCTTCAGGGCGTCGGCGCCGCGCTTCAAGCCTCGGTGATCCTCGCGATCATCGTGATCGAGTTCCCGACCCCGACCGAGCGCGCCCGCGCGATGAGCGCCTACGTGTTCACCGCCGTGGCCGGCGGTTCGCTCGGGCTGCTCGCCGGTGGCGCACTGACCCAGTTGCTCGACTGGCACTGGATCTTCTTCGTCAACCTGCCGATCGGCCTGATCGCCGTGATCGCCGGTCGCATCCTGATCCCGGACGACAAGGGCCTCGGCATCAAGCAGGGCGTCGACTGGCTCGGCTCGTTGCTGGTGACCCTGGCGATCGGCATCGCCGTCTACGCGATCGTCGAGGCAACCTCGCACGGCTGGGGCTCGACGTCGACGATCGGCGGCGGCGCGATTGCACTTGCGTTGCTCACAGCGTTCCTAACGCTGGAGTCGCGGATCGAGAATCCGATCATGCCGCTGCGCATCCTCAGGCTTCGGGGCCTGGTCGTCTCCTGCATCACCCGCGGCTTCCTCGTGACCGGCATGTACGGCACCTGGTTCGTCGGCAGCCTCTACCTGGAGAACGTCCTGCACTACGACGCGATCCAGACCGGGCTGGCGTTCATGCCCTGGACGCTCACCGTCGCCGTGTTCTCGATGGGCATCACTCGGCGCCTGGTCGCCCGTCTCGGTGCGCTGCCGGTGATGGTCGGCGGCCTGCTGCTGGTCGCCCTCGGCCTGCTCGTGATGCATGGCATCAGCCTGCACACGGACTACTTCCCACGGCTGCTGATCGGGTTCTTCCTGATGGGCCTGGGCGTGGGCAACGCGTTCATGCCGATGCTGCAGATCGCGATGGAGGACGTGCCGCATGCCGATGCGGGTCTCGGCTCCGGCATCGTCAACGTCTCCCAGCAGGTCTCGGGAGCGCTCGGCCTGGCGATCCTCAGCACATTTGCCACCAACCACACCAACTCGCTGCTGGCGAGCCATCACGCACTCGCCCCGTCACTGCTGGGCGGCTATCGCCTCGCGTACCTGATCGGGATCGGAGCCGTACTGGCCGGAGTCGTGGTCGCGGTGGCGCTGCTGCGCTCACGCAGCGCCACCGGCACTGCGGTGGACACGGAGTCCGCGCGCGGAGATGCTCCCCGCATCATGCGCCGGGGCCTGGACGATGAGGATCTCGGCGGCGCCGTGGCCGAGGAGCAGGCCGTCCTCGCCTAGCAGCCCGTGAGCTAAGCGCTCGTCTCCGAGCCGACCACGAGGCCACCGCGGTGGGTCCGCGCACCGACAGATCGGGGCGCGACCCGCGCGGTGGCCTCGGCGGCTCACGCGCTGCGTGACCATAATTCGCTGACGTGCTTGTAACGAGCTCAGCTCTGGCGGATCGTAGGGACGGGCCCACGGCCGAGCTCTGGCGTGTGCGCCTGCCCTGGAACTGCGGGCCCGAACTGGTCCTGGCGGCACTCGCCGACGAGCCCTGTCTCTGCTGCCTGTCCGGCGTCTGGGCGGGCGGCGGCACGGTCATCGCCTGCGAGCCGCTACGTATCGGGGAGGCCAACGCTGACCCTTTCGCGCTGCTCGACGACTTGCCGCGTGTGGGGGCGGGACGCGCCGAGTCCTTCGGCGCGGTCGGTGGCGGCTGGTTCGGCTGGCTCGGCTACCGGCTGGCCGCGCGGGTCGAGCAGATACCGCTCGTCGACGAGCGCCCGGTGCCACTGCCGGACTTCCATCTCGCCTACTACGACCACGTCCTGCATCAGGACGCATATGGCTTCTGGTGGTTCGAGGCGCTGGCCACGACCGAGCGCTCGGCCGAGCTCGAGCAGCGACTCGAGCACCTGCGCCGCCGCGTCGCCGCCCAGCGCTTCGCCGACGCCCCGGCGGACGGCGGCAGCCCGACCCCGCTGCGCCTGCGCGCAGACGTAGCCGAACATCACCTTCGCGCCGTCGCCGACTGCCGTGAGCGGATCGCGGCGGGGGAGATCTTCCAGGCCAACATCTGCCAGCGGCTCGAGGGCGAGTACCGGGGCACCGCCACGGAGCTCTTACGCAGCGCGCTGATCGGCGGCCGCGTACCGCAATACACCGCCGCCTTCGACACGCCCCGCGGTGGCGTCGTCTCGCTCTCGCCGGAGTTGTTCCTGCGCCGCCAGGGCCGTCATGTGAAGAGCGGTCCGATCAAGGGCACCGTGCACCGGCCGGGAGATCCCGAGCGCGCGGTGCTTTCGCTGCAGCAGCTGCAGACCTCGGCCAAGGACGCGGCCGAGCACGTGATGATCGTCGACCTGATGCGCAACGACCTCGGGCGTGTCTGCGAATACGGCAGCGTCACCGCCCCCCGCCGGCCGACCGCCGAGGCCCATCCCGGCCTCTGGCACCTGGTCACCACCGTCGAGGGACGCCTGCGCCGCGAGGTCGGCAACGCCGAGCTGCTCTACGCGGCCTTCCCACCTGGTTCTGTGACAGGCGCTCCCAAGGTGCAGGCGCTGAAGGTGATCGCCGAGCTCGAGCCGACCGGGCGCGAGGTCTACACCGGCGCGATCGGCTACGCCAGCCCTTTGGCCGGCCTGGAGCTCAACGTCGCGATCCGCACGCTCGAGCTCTCGGACGGCAGGCTCTGGCTCGGGGTCGGCGGCGGGATCGTCGCCGACTCCGATCCGCAGGCCGAGCTCGAGGAGACGCTGGTCAAGGCGCGACCGGTCGCGGCCGCGATCGGCACCACCGTGCTCAGCGAGTGACCTGATGGGGAAATTCGGATCAGGTCACCGGTGAACGTCGCACCGGTAAGCCGGGCGCTCGACTTCGGCGAGCGCCCCGTCCCGGCGGGGGGGATCTTCGAGACGATCGGCGTCACGGACGGGGTGGTGCGACTGCTGGCCGCGCACCTCGAGCGGCTCAGGGGCAGCGCGCGCGAGCTGTACGGCGCGGATGTCACGCCGTTGCCGACCGATGGCCCGGCTGAGCTGCCGGCCGGCGCGGGACGGCTGCGGATCACCTTCGTGCCCGGTCACCGAGCGCAGATCGAATACGGTCCGCGCCCCCCAGATCCGGTCTACGACGTGATCGCGCCCTTCGTGCTCCCCGGCGGGCTCGGTCCGCACAAGTGGGCCGACCGTACGCTGCTCGACGCGATCACCGCAGCGGCCGGCCCGGACGCGCTGCCGCTGCTGCTCGACGAGGACGCATCGGTGCTCGAGGCGACGGGGGCCAACGTGCTGATCGAGGAGCGGGGGCGCCTGGTCTCTCCCCCCGACGACGGCCGCGCGCTGCCCGGCATCGGCCGCTCCAGCCTGCAATACGACGAGGAGCCGGTCGATCTCGATCGACTCCTCGCCGCTGACGCCGTGGTCCTGACCTCGGCGCTCCGCGTCATTCGTGTGCCACTGGCTACCTGAGGCGAAGTCCGCCTCGAGCTGGCTCAGGTTCGGGGTGCCGAGGCCGGCGCCCGGATCGAAGGTCGCGCCCGGGGTGCCCGAGTAGTAGAGGTTGTCGTTGCTGGGCCCGGGTGTCGAGCGTGGTGAAGGGCGAGCTCGACGACTGCGCGAGCCGGTAGATCGTGCTCGGCTGTCCACACTCGGCGGCGAAGCCGCTCACCGACAGGAAGGAGCTGGACCCGCGCTGCGCCTGTTGCTCGAGCTGCCAGAGGTGCTGGGCCTTGAACACGAAGGAGACCGCCTCTGGGGTCCTTGCCGGCGTTTTGCCAACCACCTTCGCACCGGGGATCGTGGCTGCGTTGATCCCGATGTTTACTGCTGCTTAGCGCTCGCCGCCAGCCCCGGCGAGGCGCCGAGCATGCCAAGACCGCATGCCAATCCGGCGGCGGTGCCGGCCTTCAGGGACTTGGACGACATCGACTGCACCATCCTTCGTGAGCCCGTTTGATGAGAACCGACCGGAGAAGCTGCCCTCGTTCTCGGGCGGGCAACCACCGTTGATCAGGACGGTTGGCACCTGCTCGCGCTGCAGCTCGCGACGCACTCGCCGCCAGCGCGAGAGTTGGTAGTGGTCCGCGACAACCACTCCGAAGTGGCGTTCGCGCAGCAGTTTCAGTATCGGCGCCTGGGGGTCGCAGCCGAGCACCAGCGTGGTCAGCGGAATCGATCCCGGCACCTGCTCGGCCAGGCGCGAGAGCAGTCGCGCGGCGTCATCGGGTGACTCGAGCTCAGGCGGCAGGTATGCCGCCCCCGCGGCGAACGGAGCGACCCACACATAGGCACGGCCCGGGTCGCAGGTCTTCGCCAGCGTCAGCCGCGCATTCGCGCGGTCCGCCAAGCCGACCGCGGCCTCGAACGTCGCCCGCATCGACTCCTCACCGTCGCTCAGAACGGCGAGCACATTGCCGACATACCCTGGAGTCCTCCCAAACTCCTTCATGCGGTGATGTTACCCGCTAGACGATGGTTTCTCGCTTGGAGCCGCGGGCTTGCCGCTGCTTCGCTGACCGGAGCCGGCCTTCGTGGCCCTACGTCAGATGCAGTCGGTGCGCCGTCGCGGCCGCCTGGGTGCGGCTGCGGACTCCGAGCTTCGTCAGGATCCGCGAGACGTGCACGCTGGCGGTCTTTTCGGCCATGAACAGCGCCGCCCCGATCTGGCGGTTGGTGGCGCCCTCGGCGATCAGCGTCAGCACCTGCAGCTCCCGCGGCGTCAGCCCGAAGGGAAGCTCCTCAGCACCAGCACCAGCACCGGCACCGGCACCGACGCCGTCGCCCGCTGCGGGCGCGCCGCCAGCCGCGGCGCCGGCCCTCACCGGTTCGAGCCGCGCCCGTGCGCGCAGGCCCTGCAGCTCCCCGCTCAGCCAGCCCGCGCCGAGCCGCTCGGCGACCTCGAGCGCGGCGACGGCCACCTCTGCCGCGCCCGCACGATCCTCGGCACCGACCAGTGCCTCGGCCTGGCGCCAGCGCGCGGTCGCCGCGCAATAGGGGCGCTCGAGCGCCTCCCAGCTCTCGGCGGCCTGCTGCCAGCGGGCCGGATCGTCCTCGCCGCGTGCGCGCGAGACCTCGGCGATGCCGACGGCCAGCCACGCGCGCTCGACCGGGCCACCGTCCTGCGCCGCCGCCTCGAGCCGGTCCAGGTGGATACGCGCCCGCGCCAACGCATCGGCCTCATCGTCGGGCTCGCGCAGATCATGCGCACGCAGCGCGCGATCGGCCTCGACCGCGGCGCCCACGGCGGTGACGCGTGCGATCCGCATCACGTCGTCGGTGCAGACCTCGAGCTCGTCGAGCGCGCGGGCGACCGCCCCCTGCGCCTGCTCGAGCTCGCCGCCGCGGCGCGTGAGCTCGCCGAGCAGCGAGCCGTAGAGGCCGTGCCACTGGGCCTCACCGGTGACGCGGACCAGCGGCTCGGCCTCGCGCAGCCGCTGGCGCGCGAGCTCCTCGTCGCCCTCGCCGAGCGCGAGCTCGGCGTCGCGCAGCAGCCGGAACATCAGCGCGACTCCGACCAGCGAGCCGATCGGAGGGCCGACGTTCGCGCGTGCCGTTTCCCAGTCGCCGGCCTCGAAGGCGAGCGACGAGAGCGTCATCGTCATCCAGCCGAAGGCCTGACCGTGGGCCTGGCGCAACTCGCTGTCGCCCTCCTCGATCACGCCCAGGGCGTCCCGGGTGCGCCCTGCCAGATTGAGGAACTCCGCCAGGTTGCTG
>JBOGYJ010000070.1:0-15130 GCA_050696795.1 Solirubrobacteraceae bacterium
TCACCGGCACGGCTTCAGCCTCCGGAGTCGCAGCCGGTGCGGCCTCTTCGGCTACCGGCTCGGCCTCTTCGCCCGCCGCAGGCTCTTCGGCAGCCGCTACGGCCTCGTCGCTGGCCGCGTCATCGGCATTGGGGGTCTCAGTCGTGCCCTCGGCTACTGGCTCCGAGGCCGCGTCCGAGGCGGATTCAGACGTACTCGCCTCGGCCAGTGCGTCTGAAGACGCCTCGGGCGTGGGCTCGTTCTCAAGATTCTCGTTCTGTTCGTCGGTCACGACTCGATCTCCATCGGTTGCGGCTGCTGGGCGGCATGCGGGTGATCGGGCCCGGCATACACCTTCAGCTTGGTGAGCTGCTTGCGCGCCAGGCGGTTGCGGGGAAGCATCCCCTTGACCGCGATCCGGATGACCTCCTCCGGACGGCGCTCCAGCATGTCGTTCAGCGTGCGGGACTTGAGTCCGCCCGGATAGCCGGAGTGGCGGTAGTAGAGCTTGTCCTTGAGCTTGTTGCCCGTGACCGAGATCTTCTCGGCGTTGACGACGACGACGAAGTCGCCGGTGTCGACGTGCGGAGTGTAGGTCGGCTTGCGCTTGCCGCGCAGCGCGTCGGCGATCTGGGTGGCCAGACGCCCCAGGGTCAGCCCGGTGGCGTCGACGATCAGCCAGTTGCGCTCGCGATCAGTTGGTTTGGCTACGTATGTCTTCATGGCAGGCTGGTTTGCCGCGCTCGGGCGCGGGATTGATGATGGTAGCCGATCTAAAGGGATGGGCTGGGCTGGGCCATCAAAGGCGGGAGGGCGGTTCTGGACCAAGCTGGGCGCCGACCCTTCCCGAGGCCAATACCAGGGAGTATTGGCGAGGGGAAGGGTGGCGATCCAGCGCCGTGTCCAGGGCCGTCCTCACTCCCATTCGATGGTGCCGGGCGGTTTTGAGGTGATGTCGAGCACCACGCGGCCGACGGGCCGGATCTCATTGATCATGCGGCTGGCGATCTGCTCGAGCAGGTCGTAGGGCAGGCGCGCCCAGTCGGCCGTCATCGCGTCGTCTGAGGTGACGGCGCGGATCGCGACGACGTTGCCGTAGGTGCGCTCGTCGCCCTGGACGCCGACCGCGCGCACGTCGGGCAGCACGCAGAAGGACTGCCACAGCTCGCGGTAGAGGCCGGCCTTGCGGATCTCGTCCTGGAGGATCGCGTCGGCGTCGCGCAGCACGTCGAGCTTCTCCTTGGTGACCTCGCCGCCGACGACGCGGATCGCGAGGCCCGGCCCGGGGAAAGGCTGGCGCCAGACGAGCCGCTCAGGCATCCCGAGCTCGGCGCCGACGGCACGGACCTCGTCCTTGAAGAGCGCGCGCAGCGGCTCGACCAGCTCGAACTCGAGGTCCTCGGGCAGGCCACCGACGTTGTGGTGGGACTTGATCGTGGCGGTGCCGGTGCCGCCACCGGACTCGATCACGTCCGAATACAGAGTGCCCTGAACCAGGAACTTGATCCCGTCGAGCTTGGCCGCCTCCTCCTCGAAGATGCGGATGAACTCGGTGCCGATGATCTTGCGCTTCTGCTCCGGGTCGGTGATGCCCTTGAGCTTGGCGAGGTAGCGCTGCTCGGCATCGACCGGGACCAGCGGCACGTGGAAATGGTCGCGGAACGTGGCGATCACCTGCTCGCCCTCGTTCTTGCGCATCAGTCCGTGGTCGACGAACACGCAGACGAGGCGGTCGCCGATCGCCTTGTGCACGAGCAGCGCCGCGACGCTCGAGTCGACGCCGCCGGACAGTGCGCAGAGCGCACGGCCATCCCCCACCTGCTCGCGGATGCGCTCGATCTGCTCCTCGATCACTGAAGCGGAGCTCCAGCTGCCGTCGGCGCCGCAGATGTCGATCAAGAAATTGCGCAGCACCTGTTGCCCGTAAGGCGTGTGCACGACCTCGGGGTGGAACTGGATGCCGTAGATGCCGCGCTGCACCGACTCGATCGCCGCGACCGGCGAGGCTGTCGAGGAGGCGAGCGCGTCGAAGCCAGGCGGCGGCGCGAACACCGTGTCGCGATGGGACATCCAGCACGGCTGCTCGCTGGGCGTGTCGGAGAGCAGCCGCCCGTGGCTGTGCACGGTCAGCTGCGATCGCCCGTATTCACCGACCTCGGCGCCCTCGACGTTGCCGCCGAGCTCACGCGCGATCAGCTGCATGCCGTAACAGATGCCGAGCACCGGAATACCCAGCTCGAGCAGCCCGGGGTCGAGCTTCGGCGCGCCGTCGGCATAGACCGACGCGGGCCCGCCGGAGAGGATCAGGCCGACCGGACCCAGCCGCGCAACCTCCTCCGCGCCCACGTGGTAGGGCAGCAGCGTCGAGAAGACGCCACACTCGCGCACGCGCCGGGCGATCAGCTGCGAGTACTGCCCGCCGTAGTCGAGCACGACGACCTGCTGAGTCGCCTGCTCACCGTCGGTGGCCAGCTGGCCGCCGACGGTGCTGACCGCCGCCCGTGGCTCAGTCAGCGACACCGACGGTGGCCTTGCCCGAGGCACCCATGCCCACGGCCTGCTCGCGCTGGAGGTGCTTGCCCTCCGTCTGCAGCGACGGCGCGACCATCAGCTCGGCGCGGTTGAACTCCGAGATGTCCTGGTAGCCGCACGTCGCCATCGACGTGCGCAGCGCCCCCATCAGGTTGAAGGTGCCGTCGTTCTCGCGGGCTGGGCCCCTGACGATCTCCTCGAGCGTGCCGTTCTGCTTGGTGGCGACGCGGGTGCCGCGCGGCAGCGTCGGGTGGAAGGTGGCCATGCCCCAGTTGAAGCCGTGGCCGGGGGCCTCGATGGCGCGCGCGAGGGCGGAGCCGAGCATCACCGCGTCGGCACCGCAGGCGATCGCCTTGGCGATGTCACCGCCGTTGCGCATGCCGCCGTCGGCGATCACGCGCACGTAGTCACCGGTCTCGAGCATGTGCTGGGCGCGGGCGGCCGCCACGTCGGCGATCGCCGTGGCCTGCGGGACGCCCAGTCCGAGCACTCCGCGGGTGGTGCAGATCGCTCCCGGCCCGACGCCGACGAGCACGCCGGCGGCGCCGGTGCGCATCAGATGCAGGCCGGTGTGGTAGGAGGCGCAGCCGCCAACGATCACGGGGATCGGCGAGAGCTCGCGGATGAACTCCTTGAGGTTCAGCGGCGGACGGCTGGTGTCCTTGGAGACGTGCTCGGCGGAGACGACCGTGCCTTGGATCACGAGGATGTCGAGGCCCGCGTCGAGTGCCACCTCGTAGTGCTTGCGCACCTGCTGCGGAGTCAGCGAGGCGGCGGCGACGACGCCGTGGCTCTTGATCTCCTTGATCCGCTGCGCGATCAGCTCGGGCTTGACGGGCTCGCGGTAGATGTCCTGGAGCTCGCGTGTGGCGATGTCGTTGGAGAACGTCGCGATCCGGGCGAGCTCCTCGTCGGCGTTCTCGTAGCGGCACTGGATGCCCTCGAGGTTGAGCACCGCGAGGCCGCCGAGCTTGCCGAGCAGGCCGGCGGTCTCCGGCGACACGACGCCATCCAGGGCGGCTGCCAGCAGCGGCATCTCGAAGCGGTAGGGGCCCAGGGTCCAGCTGATGTCGACGTCGTCGGGGTCACGCGTCCGGCGTGACGGGACGATCGCTACGTCGTCAAATCCGTAGGCCCGGCGGGCCTTCTTTCCACGGCCAATTTCGACTTCCATCAGCGCATCCTAGAAGGTCGGGAAGATGACAAGGAGAACCCCACTTAATCGCTCAGAAGAGACGTCCACGACGGCGGCAACCATCGGCTGGATTCACCTTAGCAGTGGGCGGATTGGCGGTTTATCAGGGTCTGGTGACGGGTAGTGCGAGGCCGCAAATTGCGCCCAGAAGCGGGGGGCCACGCGCCTTTAGGAGACCTCGGCGGGCAGCGTCACCGGTTCGGCGACGACACCCTCCAGCAGCCGCGCGACGGTCGACGGGTCGAGGATCCCGGCGCCGACGTGCTGGGTCGACTCGGCGCCACAGGCGACACCGAAGCGCAGGCACTCGACCGGCGACCGGCCCTGGTAGCGCGCCGCGACGTAGCCGGCGAGGAAGGCGTCCCCGGAGCCGATCGGGGACTGCGCCTCGAGCGGCTCGATCGTGACGCGGTAGAGCGTGTGACCTCCGTCCTCGCGCACGTAGGCGTAGCAGCCGTCGGCGACGGTCATGAGCGTCTCCTCGGGGCCCTGGCGGGTGATCTCGACGACGGCGCGGGCACGATCGTCGATGCCGCCGAACTCATGGCCGGCGAGCTCCTCGGCCTCGAGCTCGTTGGGCGAGACCACATCTGGCTCGGCACGCACGGCCAGCTTCAGCGGCTCGCCGTCGGTGTCGACGACGGTGACCACGCCGAGCTTGCGCACCGCGCGGATCAGCTTGGCATAGGTATCCGGCTCGAGGCCACGCGGCAGGCTGCCGGCGAACACGCAGAGGCTGGCCCCGCGCGCCAGATACAGGAGCTTCTGCTCGAGCAGCTCGAGCTCGTTCGCGGAGACAGCGGGGCCGCGCTCGTTGATCTCGGTGTGCACGCCGGTGGTCGGATCGAGCACCGCCATGTTGGTACGTGACTCCTCACGGGTACGAACGAAGGCGGTGAGGATCGACTCGTCGTTGAGCGCCTCGATGATCCGCGTGCCCGTCGCGCCGCCGATGATGCCGGTGGCGATCACGGGCTGGCCCAGCAGCTTCAGCGCGCGTGCGACGTTGACGCCCTTACCGCCGGGAATCGTGCGCTGATCGAGGCTGCGATGCCTGCGCCCAGGTGTGAAGCTGGGGACCTCCAGGGTCCTGTCCAAGGCGGGGTTGAGGGTGACGGTGATGATCATCGTTCCTCCACGCGGCTTAATGCCACGACTCGGGGGCGACGCCGCCGCCATCCGAGAAGCGCGGCGGCCGCGCTGAGAAGCAGCAGCGCAAGCACGAGCAGCGTAAATGGTTGCTTGACGAAGTGCCCCAGTTTCTTCAGCAGCGACACGGCCGGCAGGCGCCGCGCCAGGATCAGGGGAATGCTAGCGGTCTCCCGCCCGGAGATCACCACATGCAGCTGCCCGACGATCGTGCCCTTGGCCATCGGCCCGTGCAGCTTGCGCAGCGCACCGACGTGCAGGCGCACGCGCGCGCGGCGCGCCATCACCGCGCGGTACCCGCGCGCGGCGACGATCGCCGCGGGGGTGTCCTCGTAGGGCACCGACCTGCGCGCGAAGCGCTCGCCCGGGCGTACGAGCCGTGCCGCCCGGAACTCCGAGAAGCCCCAGTCGAGCAGCGCCAGCGCGCTGCTGTCGCGATCCTCCTCGCTGGCGGTGCCGAGCACTGAGGCGAGCAGCGTGAAGCCGTTGCGCCGCCCCTCAGCGACCAGCACGTAACCCGCGCCGGATGTGTGCCCAGTCTTCACACCGTCGATCCACCCGTACCTGCCGACAAGGTCGTCGGTGTTGACGATGTGGCGCACGTAGCGGCCACTCCTGAGCACCGCCGATGCCAGCCCCACCGTCTGCCGGAAGAAGGGCCAGTGGCGCATCATGTAGTCGGCGAGCCGCAGGAGATCGTCGGGGCTCGAGTAGTTGCCGGCCGTGTCGAGCCCGATCGGCGTCGCGTAGTGCGTGTGGTCGAGCCCGAGCCCGCGCGCGTCCGCGTTCATCATCGCAACGAAGCGCGCGACCGAGCCGTCGCCGACGTTGAAGGCGAGGTCCTCGGCGGCGTCATCCGCGCTCGGCAGCAGCAATGCCACGAGCAGGTCGTGGACGGTCATGCGCTCGCCCGGGATCAGGCCGATCTGCGAGTCATCGGCGTCGGGGCGCCAGTCGGTCTGGGTGACGATCGTGTCCAGGTTCTTGACGTGCTGCAGCACGACCAGCGCTGTCATCATTTTGGTCGTGCTGGCGATCGGCAGCTCGGCATCGCCGTGGACGCTCCAGAGCGGCGTGCTGGTGCCGGCGAGCAGCAGGCTCGCGCCGGTGACGGGCAGCACCGGGGGCGCGGGGTTGGTCAATTGAGTCGCCCTGCGCCCGTGGCTCTGCGCCGCGCGCGCTTGCGCGGCGCAGATGCAGAACCCGATCAGCAGGACGGCCAGACTCGATGCCGCCTTCTTCATCCTGGTGGACGGTGATACCAGACGCGGATAAAAGGCCGGCGCGGATCGTTCTCCCCGCGCAAAATCTCCCATGGCGGACCGAGGGTCGGGAGAAACCACGCGACCGGCGATGCGTCGGCTCTCCCGGACCCGAGCGGCGGCAAGCCTAGCCGACCAGCGACCAGGCCTGCGCGCGCAGCCGGGCGGCTTCTCTGCGCGCGGCGACGGCGGGGTCGCCGCCCGACATCCGGTGTGCCTGCACGATCCCGCGGGAGACGGCGATGACGCCACTCGCGGGCCCGCGGGTGAAGACCGGGCCGAGATCATCGATGCGCCCGCCCTGGGCACCGACACCCGGCAGCAGGAACACCGAGTTGGGCATCAGCTCCCGCAGCCGGCCGAGGTGATGCGGCGCTGTGGCACCGACGACGGCGCCGATGTCGCTGAGGCCAGAGCTGCCGGTGCCGTCGGCGCCGAGGTCGGCGACCATGCGCGCGACGGCATCGCTGAGGTTGCCGTCACCGAGCTCACGGTCCTGGAGCTCGACAGCGCCACGGTTGGAGTTGCGCACGAGCACGAACAGGCCCGCGCCGGACTCGCGGGCAATCGTCGCGAAGGGCTCGAGCGAGTCGCTTCCGAGCCACGGGTTGACCGTCATCGCATCGACGCCGAGGCCGGATATCGGCCCGAACGGACTCGGGGTCGCGCCCAAGAACGCCTGCGCGTAGGCCCGCGCGGTCACATCGATGTCGCCACGCTTGGCATCCGCGATCACCATCAGACCGGCCTCGCGGGCCTTGGCGATGACCTGCGTGAGCACCTCCCAGCCGGCAGCGCCGAGGCGCTCGAAGCAAGCGAGCTGCGGCTTGACCGCGACGCAGTGCTCGGCGACGGCGTCGATTACCAGCGCGCAGTGGGCGGCGACGGCCCGCGCGGCCCGGACGGCGGGTGGGGCGGACGCGTCGTCCACCCCACCCACAAGTTCGAGCGCATGCGACCAAAGGAGCGCTG
Organism: Solirubrobacteraceae bacterium; assembly: GCA_050696795.1. GTDB lineage: Bacteria > Actinomycetota > Thermoleophilia > Solirubrobacterales > Solirubrobacteraceae > Palsa-465. The sequence goes on from JBOGYJ010000070.1 coordinate 7,090, forward strand.
GGTCCGGATCGAGGCCGAGCACGAGCTGCGACTGACGGCGCATGACGCGCTCGGCCAAGCGGTCCCCGAAGCTCCCCGCGGGTGCATCCGCGGCTATCACATGCGAAAACGTAGCCGCACGGCGGCTTAGTTGACCGCCTTCTTGAGTGCGGCGCCAGCACTGAACTTCGGAACGTTCGACGCTGCGATGTTGATCTTCTCGCCGGTGGCGGGATTACGACCCTCGCGCGCAGCACGCCTCGAAACGCTGAACTTGCCAAACCCTGAGAAGACAACGTCGCTACCTCGCTTGAGGGCGTCCTCGATCGTCTCCAGGACCGCATCGACCGCCTCTGAGGCGTCCTTCTTGCTCAGACCGGCCCGGTCCGCGACCTGGTCGATGAACTCGGCTTTCGTCACTTCACTCCTCCTTCGAGGTGGTAGGAAGCGCCGAAGCTAACACGGTTTGCGGACGGTTCGGGGCTGTTTGGGCGTCCGTCAGCCCAGAGTTTCCGCGTTTTCGTAGCTGCAGACCGCCGGTGATGGCATTCTGGGCGTATGCAACTGGGCCGTTTAGCCTGGCTACTGACCACGATCGCGTGCCTGGTCGCAGCCGCGGTAGTGCTCGTGAGGGGCGATCGCGGCTATGCTGCCATCGCCTTCGCGGTCGCGCTTTCGGCCGCGATCAACCTGTTCTGAGCGGTCAGTCGGTCACTCGCCATGCAGCGCCGGCTGGCCGGGTCTCAACCGGTCCTCGGGCTCGAGGTGGATCAGCACGTCGGCGCCGCCCAGGGCAGCGGCGATCTGATCCTGCAGCTCATGCGCGGCCCGATGGGCCTGCTCGAGTGAGGTTCCGTGCCGGAACTGGATGTGCACGTCGACGTAGCGCTTGGAGCCACCGCGGCGCGTGCGCAGCTGGTGGAAGCCGATGATCGATCCGTCGTCGAAGCGCTCGATCACGCGGACGATCGCCTCCGTCTCCGCCGCCGGCAGCGCCTGGTCGACGAGCACCTCCCCGGAGCGCACCAGCAGCCGCAGTCCGGTGACCACGATCGTCGCCGCCACCAACAGGGCGGCGACGGGATCGATCCACTGCGCGCCGGTCGCCTGCACCAGCACCAGCGCCACGAGCACGGCGAGGGAGCTCACGGCGTCGGTGCGCAGATGCGCCGCATCGCCCTCGAGCGCGGGCGAGCCCGTCTTGCGGCCGCCGCGGGCGATCACGCCGGACACGACCAGGTTGGCGACCGCCGAGAAGGCGATCACGCCGATGCCGATGCCGAGCGTGTGGGTGCGCCCGCCGGTGATCAGCCGGCGAATCGCCTCGAATGCGATCACGGCCGAGCCGACCAGGATCAGGACCGCCTCGAACGCCGCCGCCAGGTTCTCGACCTTCTCGTGCCCGTAGCTGTGGCCCTTGTCGGCGGGCTCGTCGGCGATCCGCACCGACAGCAGGGCAACCACGGAGGCGATCAGGTCGATGCTCGAATGCACCGCCTCGGTGAGGATCGCGACCGAGCCGGTCAGCGTTCCGGCGATCACCTTGAGCAGGATCAGCGCCGAGTTGGAGGCGACCGAGAGGATGGCTGTGCGCTGCTTCACGGCGGCCTCGCCTACATCGTGGGGCCCGGCGGTTTGGGCGGTCCCGATGGCTGCGCGAGATGCCACTCGGCGAAGGCGCGCACGGCGTTGCCGCGATGGCTGATCGCATCCTTCTGCGCCTCGGACAGCTGGGCCATGGTGAGTCCGTCGTGCTCGTCCGGCAGGAAGACCGGGTCGTAGCCGAAGCCATTGCGCCCCAGCGGGGCGGCGGCCATCTGCCCGGTGCACTCGCCCAGCAGCACATGCTCGCGCTCGCCGTCCACGAACGCGAGCGCGCAGACGTAGCGCAGGGCGCTGCCGGACGGGACCTCGGAGATCAGCTTCGCCAGGTTCTGCGCGTCGGTCGCGGGCTCGCCGGCGTAGCGCGCGGAGCGCACGCCGGGCCTCCCCCCCAGTGACTCCGCCTCGACCCCGGAATCGTCGGCGATCACCGCCCGTCCGAGCGCTCGCGCGCCGGCGCGGGCCTTGATCAGGGCGTTGGCGGCGTAGCTGTCACCGTCCTCCGGCGGCAGCTCCACGGCGAGCGGGAGCGGGACCGCCGAGAGCCCGAAGGGAGCCAGCAGGCGCGTGACCTCCGCGATCTTGTGATCGTTACGCGTGGCCAGTACGAGCTTCTGCACCGACAGCCCCCGCGATCAGCCGCCGGTTGCGACCGCCGCCTGCTGCACGGCGAGAAGCACCCCGATCCCGGCCTCCGCCAGCAGCAGCAGCTCGTCGAGGTGAGCGCGTGAGAGCGGCGTGCGTTCGGCGGTCGCCTGCACCTCGACGAGGCCACCGTCACCGGTCATGACGACGTTGGCGTCGACCTCGGCGCCCGAGTCCTCGGAGTAGTCCAGGTCGAGCAGCGGGACGCCGCCGACCATCCCGGACGAGACAGCAGCGACGCTGCCGGAGAGCGGCGAGCGCTCGAGCCGCCCATCGTGGATCAGCTTGGCCACGGCCAGTTCCAGGGCGACCATGCCACCCGTGATCGAGGCGCAGCGCGTGCCGCCATCGGCCTGCAGCACGTCGCAGTCGATGTAGATCGTGCGCTCGCCGAGCGCGCCGAAGTCGACGACTCCACGCAGCGAACGGCCGATCAGGCGCTGGATCTCCACCGAGCGGCCGTCAGCCCTGCCCTTGGAGATGTCGCGCTGCTTGCGGTTGCCGGTGGAGGCCGGGAGCATGCCGTACTCGGCCGTCACCCAGCCGCGGCCACGGCCGGCCATCCAGCGGGGCACGCTCTCCTGTACCGAGGCGGTGCAGATCACGCGCGTCTCCCCCACCGAGATCAGCGCCGAGCCGGTGGCCGTGCGCACGAACCCGGGCTCGATCGTGGTCGGCCGCATCTCATTGACGGCGCGTCCGTAGCTGCGGTCGTTCATGGTCGCGAGAGGTTAAAGCTTTCGGGAGCGCGCCGGAGCGGCCAGCGTCTCCATCGTCAGCGCGACGCAGCGGGCGAGCGCATCCACGTCGTAACCGCCCTCGAGCACGCAGCCGACCGGCGCCTCCAGCTCGGCGGCGATGTCGCGCACGAGCTCCGTCATCGCGACGAAGCCGGCGTCGGTGACGGTGCAGTCCGCCAGCGGATCCTCGGCGTGCGCGTCATAGCCCGCCGAGACCAGCACCAGCTGCGGGGCATGGTCGCGTGCCAGCGGTCCCACCACATCGCGCACCAGCGATACGAAGACCTCGTCGCCGGAACCGGGTGGCACGGGCAGGTTGACCGTGTAGCCCTGGCCGTCGCCAGCACCGCGCTCGTCGGCACGGCCGCTGCCCGGATACAGCGGCGACTGGTGGATCGAGACGAACAGCACGTGGTCGTCCTCCCAGAAGATGTCACCCGTGCCGTTGCCATGGTGAACGTCCCAGTCGAGGATCAAAACGCGCTCGACGCCGAGCTCGGCCAGCGCGTGAGCCGCGGCCACGGCGACGTTGTTGAACAGGCAGAACCCCATCACGCGGTCCGCCAGGGCGTGATGACCCGGCGGGCGGTGGGCACTGAAGCCGACCTGGCCGGCGCCACCGGCGAGCAGCGCAGTGACGAGCTCGACCGCGCCGCCGGCCGCGTGCAGCGCCGCGGTGTAGGAGCCGGAGCTGACGACCGTATCGGGATCCAGCTGCGCGCCGCCCGCGCGCGATGCGGCCGCAATCCGGTCGACGTGCGCCGCGCTGTGCACGCGCTCGAGCATGCTGCGCGTCGCCGCGGGAGAGACGATGCGCTCGTACCCGATGAAGTCGCGCGCCCCTAGCGCGCGGTTAATCGATTCGATGCGGAGAATGCGCTCGGGGTGCTCGCCGGTGTCGTGCTCGAGTGAGCTGGGGTGTGAGAGGAAGACCGGCCTCGATGGCATCGCCCCGGTACCGTACCTGCCAATGCCCGCTCTGTCCGGCCGCGGCCAGCGGCAGCTGGTCGTCGTCGGTGCCGGCGCCGGCGGCCTCTACACGTCGCTGCGCGCCGCGCGCGAGGGCGCCCACGTGACGCTCATCTCCGCGACCGAGCTGGCCGAGACGTCCAGCTACTGGGCGCAGGGCGGGCTGGCCGCGGCCGTGGCGGTGCAGGACAGCGTCGAGCTGCATCTCGAGGACACGCTGGCGGCGGGGCGCGGCGCCGTACGTCCCTCGGCCGCGCGGGTGCTGGTCGAGGAAGCCCCGGGCGCGGTCGAGGACCTCACCCGGCTCGGGGTCAGCTTCGATGCCGATCGCAACGGGCGCCTGGCGCTCGGGCTCGAGGGCGGGCACGGGCATCGCCGGATCGTGCACGCCGGCGGCGCCGCCACGGGCCGGCGGATCGTACGCCAGCTGTCCGCGGTCGTGGCGAGCGAGGATCGCATCGACGTGCGCGAGGGCAGCCGGGTGCGGGCGCTGCTCACGCATGAGGGGCGCTGCACAGGCGTCGTGCTGCAGGACGGCGAGCAGCTGTTCGCGCCGGCGACGGCGCTGAGCACCGGCGGGGCCGCCGCGCTGTGGGCGCGGACCACCAACCCCGCGGGCGCGGTCGGCGCCGGGTTGATGCTCGCCTATGCCGCCGGAGCCGCGCTCGCCGACATCGAGTTCATGCAGTTTCACCCGACCGCGGTGGTCGCCGGCGCCGACGGGACCGGCGACGGCCTGCTGGTCACCGAGGCGATCCGGGGCGAGGGTGCGGTCCTGCGCGACCACGATGGTGAGCGCTTCGTCGACGAGCTCGCGCCGCGCGACGAGGTCGCGCGCGCGATTTACGCGGAGATGGTGCGGCGTCCGGGCACGACGGCGGTGGCGCTCGACATGCGCAAGGTCGACTCGGCGCTGTTCCCGACCGTGGTCACGGCGCTGCGACGGCTGGGGATCGACCCGGAGGCCAGCCTGATCCCGGTGGCGCCGGCGGCGCACTACATGATGGGTGGGATCGAGACCGACCTGCAGGCGCGCTCGACGCTCCCGGGCCTGCTGGCCGTCGGCGAGTGCTCCTGCACCGGTCTGCACGGCGCCAACCGCCTCGCCTCCAACAGCCTGAGTGAGTGCTTCGTGTTCGGCGCTCGGGCGGCGCGCGCGGCGCTTGACGAGCCGGGCCTGCTGGGCTCCGATCGCGAGTCGTCGGTGGTCGCCGCGCCCGGCGGTGACGATGCGATCGCGCTCCCGGCCCGGGAATCGCGCGAGCGGCTGTGGCGGTATGCCGGGCTCGAGCGCAACGCCGAAGGCCTGGGCCGGCTGCTGGAGGATCCGCACCCGCTGGTGCGGCTGATCGCCAGCGCGGCGCTTCTGAGAAATGAGAGTCGCGGGGCGCATTGGCGGGAAGACTGTCCCGAGACCGATCAGGCCCTCGACGAGCGGCATGTGACGCTCGTCACCGACCAGGAGTCAGTTTTCGAGCGCTGGAAGTAGTGTTTGTCGCGGACCGGACTGAGGGGGGCGGAAAGGAGATGTAGTTGCATGTACCGCTTCAGCCGAGCCATCTACCGCGAACTCTGCGCCGCGATCATCGAGGACGCGCGTGAGCAGCCCTACCTGAACCACGAGCGGGTTCTGCGGGCATGCGAGTCGGCGGTTGAGCGGCTGGCCACCGATCGTCACTACTTCGCCCGGCCGGCGCGGACCCTGTTCACGGACATCCGCGTGTATTTCCCGATCTCGGCTCAGGGGCGCGTCTGGCGTGTCGTCGAGCGCTACATGACCTTCGCCGACGAGTTCCTCGGCAGCCAGCCGTTGAGCCGCTTCGACATCTACGGCAACCCGATCCTCTGCCGCGCCAGCACACGCAAGGGCACCCAATGCCAGCGCACGCCGCTTCCCCACAACGGCTACTGCCCGTCGCACCAACATCTGGCGGAGACCGAGGATTTCCACGAGCACGCGATCGACGCGCTGGCGGCGGCCTGAGCGCACGTGGCGGCCTGAGCGCGGGCGCTTGGCCGCTATCGGCTAGATCCTCCGGAAACGAGTGCCGCCCGCGTTCTCGACCGGCTGACGTGGCGGTTAGTTGCCGGACGATTTGGTGATTCGGCAAAACCGACATAGAATTGGGCCTCGCTCGGCATGTTGTTTCCCGCCGGGCGTTTCTGAAATCCCGATCATTCCTACTGAGTAAAAAATGCCGATTGCTTTCAAAGAATGGGCGGTCACCGTCCGCGCGCTCGCTGAGGGAGAGCAGCTGCTGACGCTCCGCAAAGGTGGTATCCGGGAACCGGAGAAGCACTTCGAGCTGGAGCATGACCGTTTCTTTCTGTACCCCACGTTCGACCATCAGCGCACCGATCTGGTGCGTGAGTCGCATCGCCCGGAACTAGCCCGGGCATTGGAGGAGGGGGTTTGGAGCGACGGAGAGCCGTCTGCGGCGACGATGCTGCGCGGCGTAGAGATCAACCAACCCGACCGCGTGCGCATCCGCGCCTGGGCCGAGGTGGCTGCTCACTACACGATCACTGATCGCCGGGCGGTCGACGCACTATCGCCGTTCTATGTGTGGACGACCGACTATGCAGAAAAGCGCCTCGACTGGAAGCGCCGCCATCCGCTGCATGTGGTGGTGCTTCGCACCTACCGGATCCCGCGTCCGGTGACGGTCAAGGTACGCGACGAGTACGGCGGATGCCGCTCGTGGCTGGAGATCACGCGCGACCTTCCGTTCGAGGGCACCCCGGTGCTCTCCGACGAGGAGTTCGAGCGTGCGTCTGAGGAGATCGCGGCGATCGCGGCGGGCGATCGCCAGCCGGTCCTCGTCTAGGACCGCACGTTTCTCGGGTGGGGTGGCCAGCGGGCCACCCCACCCGGGTTAACGGGTCGGACCCTAAGGGGTCGTGACACATTTAGCGACAGGATTGACGAGTGGCTGGGCAAGCCTAAGCTGGCGGCATGGCATGGACCGAGTCCGCATCGGCATCGTTCGCCTGCCGGCACTCCTCGGAACGGGCGGCCGACGCCGCGCGGGTGCTGCGGCTGCTGGAGCGCACGCGCGAGCGGCTCACCGAGCACTTCGGGCCCCTTGACACCGACACAACCGTGGTGCTGCACGACAGCCCGCAGGCGCTGGTGCTGTCGAACCCGCTGATGCCGGTGATCTGGGGACTGAGCGCGCGGCCGGCTCGCCGCTACGTGACCGGTTGGGCCGGGCGCCACGAGCTGCACGTGCTCTCCCCGCGGGCGCTGCGCGACCGCGCGTCGAGGGTTTCCGGGTCCTACGAGATGCTGGCGCTGGCTCCAGCCTCGCTGTACGCCAAGCGCGTGATCGTCGGCTCCAATCGCGAGCTTCAGTCGGCGCGGCTGCCGGCGCGCTCGTGGGCCGAGCTGCGCTGGGCCTGGCTGGTCGAGGGTGCCTCGCGCTGGCTCTCGGGCGAAAGCGGCCATGCGCGCTCCGTGGTCGGCCAGTACATGCGCTCGGGCCGGCGCCCGCACTTCCCGCCAGGGCCGAGGGACGCGCCGCTGCTGGCAGCGCCTCTGATCGAGCTGCTCGCCGAAGAGCAGGGGCCGGACGGCGTCGCACGGCTGGCCGGACGCCTGCACACCGGCGGTTCCGACGCGGCGCTGCTGCACGCGTTTCCCGGCCGGGGGCTCTCCAGCATCGAGAGCGAATGGCGCTCGCGCTTGCGCCGTCTTGGCGAGGGCGGATAATCGCCGCGTGGCCTACGACGCCGAACTTGCTCAGCGGGTGCGCGAGCTGCTGCTGTTCGAGCCAGACGTCGCCGAGAAGCGGATGTTCGGAGGGCTGAGCTTCCTGATCAGCGGCCATATCGCGGTGGCCGTGTCGCGCAGCGGTGGCCTGCTGATGCGAGCCGAGCGCGACGAACGCGAGCAGCTGCTGGCGCTGCCGGATGTGGAGCCGTGGGTGATGCGCGGGAGGCAGCTGCAGGACTGGGTGCGGGTCGGCGAGGAGGCCGTCGCCGACGACGCTGACCTGAAGCGCTGGGTGCAGACCGGCGTCGGGCTGGCGCGAGCGCTGCCGCCCAAGCTCTGAGGCTTGGGGAGTTGAGGCTTGGGGAGTTTCCCGGCATTTCTGCCGGGAAAC
>JBOGYJ010000071.1:0-6096 GCA_050696795.1 Solirubrobacteraceae bacterium
CACGGCGGCTGTGAACGTAAATCCGTCCATCATCCGCATAGCGGACGAACCGATGCCCGCGCCTCTCCAGCTCCCAGTCCAGGTCATCAAGCATGACGTTCGAGAGCAGCGGCGAGAGCGGAGAGCCAAATGGTAAGCGCTGGGTTATGCGCAGCGCTGGCTTGTAGCTCGTGTCGCGGCAGGGCTTGACGGCTGAGCGCTGCGCATAATCGGGGTCGTTGTCAGAGGTTGGACAGCCAGGTAAGCAGCTCGGGGTTCTGGTTCCATTCGGGCAGCTCGGCGCTGACGACTTGGTCGTAAACGGCTTCGAGGGCTTTGCGTTTCGCCTCGGTCGAGGCGCGTGCGTAGATGTCGGTGGTGGACAGGTCGACGTGGCCGAGGATGTCGCGGATGTAGGGCAGCGGCACGCCGGCTTCGTAGAGGTGCGTCGCCCGGCTGTGTCTCAGCACGTGGGGGCTCAGGCGGGCGCCGGTGAGCGTCGGGTCGGCCGCTTGGGCTTGGTATTTGTGGAGGATCCAGGCGATCCCGCCGCGGCTGAGTTTCTGGTGGTGTTGGTTGAAGAACACCGGGCGGTCATCATGGCCGGGGGTGTCGAGACGGCGTTCGGCGAGGTAGGCGGTGAGCAGCGCCGTCGTGTTGGCGTCGATTGGGACGTGCCTGGTTTTGCGGCCTTTGCCGGTCAGGGCGATGATCGCGGGATCCTGCAGACGGACGTCGCGGACGGTGAGGTCGGCGATCTCTTGGACGCGGGCGGCGGTGTCGTAGAGCGTGGCCAGCAGGGTGCCGTCACGCCGTCCTTGGCGGGTGGCGCGGTCAGGCAGGGCGAGCAGCCGCCGGGTCTGCTCGACACTCAGGTGAGAGATCGCCGTCTGCTGGTGTTTGGCTGCGGGGATCGCGAGGATGTCCTGGTAGCACGCCATCCGGGCCGGGTCCTGGGACTGCATCCAGCTGTAGAACGAGTCGATCGCGACCAGCCGCTGGTTGCGCGTCGACGCGCTGTTTGCGCGGCTGACCGCCAGCCAGTGAAGGAATCCGGTGATCGCATCGGCGTCGATGTGCTCTAGCGTGAGCCTCTCAGGCGCGATGCCCCGCTCATCGCGGAAGTAGCAGATCAGCAGTTTGAACGCGTCACGGTAGGAGCTGATCGTGTTTGTCGAGCAGCCACGCACCCCGGCCATGTGATCGGTCAGAAAGCGCCGCAGGCTGAGAGCGAAATCAGTCGCCATGATCGACCGCTCCTGTGACGGGTGGCACGACATCGCCGATCATCTGCTGCACGCGGGCGGTGATCTGCGGGTAGGAGGAGGCGGTCAGGCGCAGGTAGTAGCCGGTGTCTGAGATCGAGGAGTGCCCCAGGTACGTTTGCAGGACCGGCAGCAGCGCGTTGACGTTCTCACCTCGCTCAAACCAGAACCGCAGGTTGTTCACCGCCATCGCGTGGCGCAGGTCATGGACCCTCGGGCCGTGCCCACGGCCGCCGTGCGGGATCCGTGCCTGCCACAGAAACCGCCGGAAGTTGTGGTTGACGTTGTTCAGCGTCAACGGCACGTCCAGCGTCGCGCCGGGGAAGAACCACTCCCAGTCTGGCTGTCCGGCGAGCTTGGCGTGATAGCCGGCGAGCCGTTCACGCAGAGGCCCGGAAACGGGCAGCTGCCGATCCTTGTCGCCTTTCGCCCCACGGATCTGCAGCACGCCGCTGTCGACGTCGACATCCTCGACGCGTAGCAGCCTGGCTTCGGAGCAGCGCAGCCCGCACGCGTAGATCGTGCGGAACAGGACCGGCATCACGAGGTGGCGGAACGGCACCTCCTGGCAGTAGCGGCACTGGTCGGTCTGAGCGAACAGTGCCGCGAGTTCGCGGTCTGTGTAGATGTGCGGGATGTAGCGGGCGGGCTTCTCGAGCACACCGGCCGGCAGCACATAGGCCTGCACACCACGGCGGTGAAGCCAGCGGGCGAGCTCTCTGACCGGCGCGATCAGGTTGTTCATGGTCGCCGGCTTCACCGCCCGCGCTCGCGCCGCCACGATCCACGCCTGCACCGATGCTTGCGTGACGGTGTCAAGGCCGGGGAACTCGCTGGCGCAGAACACCTGAAAGCGCGCCAGCGTCCGCTCCTCGGACAGGAACCTGTAGCCAAGCGCGCGCTTCTCCGCGATCAGCCCCGCGATCGCGTCATGCAGCGTGATCTGCGTGCTCATCGCGCCAGCCCCTCGCGCGCGGGCCGGTCCGGATCCAGGGCGCAGCGGCTCAAGAGGCCTAGCGACGACTTCAAATACACGCCGGTGGACTCGACGGACTGGTGGCCGAGGATGTCGGCGATCTGCTCGACCGGTGTGCCGTCCTCCATCAGGCGTGTCGCCAACGTGTGCCGCTTACGTGGAATTCCACGTAAGCGGCATTATGTGGAGGGCTGGGTTATGTGGCCGGGCGGCGTGTTTCCCTTGCCTGGCCTGGCGCCAAGGCCGGTTCCGGCCACATAACGTGGGGTCGTGCGTGTGGGAGGCTGCCCGCTGAGGCGTTGAGCGCGGCGAAGAATCGTGCCCTGTTCATCACGTTCAGGGAGGCGATTCTCATGCAGGCAACAGTGGTCCGCGACGCGTCGGAGCGGGTGATCGTCGCGTTGGTGGAGGCGGGGCGGTCGAGAGCGACGATCAACTGCTACCGGGCGGAGTTCAATGCGTTCGTTGGGTTTCTCGAGGCTCGCGGTCGGGCGGTGCCGACTGAGGTGGACTGTCTCGATTTCATCGCTGAGCGGTCCGGGTGCAGGCTCGCGGGGTTGCGCGAGCCGACGAGGTCCACGCGGGCTCAGCTCGCACGCCGGCCGTTGATCCTGTTGTTGGAAGCCCTGGCTGGGGGTGTTCCTGTGGTGGGGCAGGCGACAACGCCGCTGGTGGATCGCTGTCCAGCGCGGTTCCGTGCGGCCCGGGACGAGTACCTGGGGGCGTGCCGGCGGCGGGGGAACGCTGAGGCGACGGTCGTGACCAAGCAGCAGGCAGCGGACCAGTTCCTCGGTTACGTGGAGGAGGTCAGTCGGGAGACCCTGGAGGAGGTGCAGGCCAGGGACTTGGCTGGGTTCTGGGCGCGGCGTCAGCGGCGGGGGTACGCGCCGAAGACGACCGGGTCGCTGCGTTCGGTGTTGGTCGACTTTCTGCGCCATCTGTACGAGGTCGGGGAGATCCGGGAGGACCTCGCGGGGCGGTTGCCGCCGCAGCGCTATCCCCGCCGCGGCCTGACGGCTCCGCATCCGTGGACGGCAGGGGAGGTCCGCTCGGTGTTGGAGGCGATCGATCGGCAGTCCGCGATCGGGAAACGCGACTACGCGATGGTGTTGCTGACCGTCAGGCTCGGTGTGAGGGTCGGGGATCTGCGCCGGTTGGAGCTCTCATGGTTCGACTGGCGCGCCAGAACACTGCGCTTGACGCAGCACAAGACCGGGCTGCCATTGACGCTGCCGCTGCCGGGCGATGTCGGCTGGGCGGTGATCGACTACGTCCGCCACGGCCGTCCGGAGGCGGCGTGCCGGCAGGTCTTCGTCAAGCACCGGTATCCGTTCACCGCGTTCGGGTCCTCCACATCGGTGGCCTCCCGGCTGAACTATTACGCGCGGCGTGCCGGGATCGTGTTCGGGGCCGGACGGTCGCACGGGCTGCACTCGCTGCGTGGCGCGCTGGCGGTCGCGATGCTTCAGGCGGACACGCCGCCGCCGGTCGTGACCGCGGTCCTGGGTCACGCGACGGCCGCGACGACCGCCGCGCATTACCTCAGGCTCGATACCGAGCACCTGCGTCGCTGCGCGCTCGATGTCGAAGATGTCCTCGAGGCAGGGGCGCGGTCGTGACCGCGATGACGCTGGGTGAGTTGGTCGACACGCTGGTCGCGGCGCGCCGCGCCGGCGGGTTTCGGTACGACGGCCAGGCACGGGTGCTCGGACAGTTCGTCGAGCAGTGCCGCCGGGAGGGGTATGCGGACGGGTCGATCATCCAAGAGGCGGTCGAGGGGTTCCTTTACGGCCGTCACCTGATGGCGTCGACGATCCGTCGCGAGGAGATCGTCCTGCGCGAGCTGGCAGAGCACGCCCGTCAGTTCGGCTGGGCGGCGTGGGCGCCGGCAACGCTGACCCGCGTGAAGGCCTGCCACCAGCCGCCGCCGTATGTGTTCAGCGACGAGGAGATCTGCCGCCTGTTTCACGCGATCGACACGCAGCCGCTGTCGGAGGGGTCCAACCGGGCGCTGGTCGATCCGGTGCTGTTCCGCGTCCTCTACGCCACCGGGCTGCGGATCTCCGAAGCGCTCAACCTCGAGCTGCGCGACGTCGACCCGGCCCGCGCGACGCTCGAGGTGCGCGACACCAAGAACCGTGAGAACCGGATCGTGCCCGTCACCCAGCGCCTCGCCGACACGCTGGAGGCGTATATCGCGGCCGCGCACCCCGACCCGGACCCTGCCGACCATCTGTTTCACACCGGCGACCCGTCCAGACCGGCCGACAAGTCGACGATCTACAGACGGTTGCGTCGCTACCTCGCCGATGCGGACATTCCCCATTTCCCGGGTGGTCCGCACATCCATTCGCTGCGTCACGGGTTCGCGGTGCAGAACCTGCGCCGCTGGGCGGCTGAGCGCAGCGACCTGGCGGTGATGCTGCCCTACCTGTCGGCATACATGGGCCACAGCGACCTGCGGGGAACCCAGTACTACCTGCAGCTGACCGCGGACGCCTACCCGCAGGTCGCCGCGATCGTCCAAGCCAGGTTCGGCTACGTCATCCCGAACCCCGCGCCGCGGGAAGGAGGCGAGCGGTGAGCCGCGTCAACAACCCGGCCGGCGGGGATCTGGCCGGCCGCTGGCTGTCCAGGTTCCTCACCGACCACCTCGCCGGCGAGCGGGACCTGTCGCCCCAGACGATCGCCTCCTACCGGGACGCGATCAAACTACTGCTCACCTGGTTTCGCGACGTGCAGGCGATCCCGCCCGAGAAGCTGCGCCTCACAGATCTCGACCGGGCGCGGGTGCTCGCGTTCCTGGACTGGCTCGAAACTGAGCGCGGTAACTCGCCGGCGACACGCAACCAGCGCCTCGCCGTGATCAAGTCGTTTGCCCGCTACACCGCGATCGAGCGGCCAGAGTTCCTCGAGCAGGCGACCCAGATCATCGCCATCAGACAGAAGAAGACGCCGGCCACCGACATGGGCTACCTCACCGGCGACGAGGTCAAAGCCCTGCTGGCAGAACCAGACCCGTCCACCCGGCGCGGGCTGCGCGACACCGTCCTGCTCTGCACGCTCTACGACACCGCCGCCCGCGTCCAAGAGATCTGCGACCTGAACACCGCAGACCTCCGCGCAGCCCGCCCGATGATGGTCACGCTGCACGGCAAAGGCTCCAAAACCCGGCGCGTGCCGCTGATGGACTCCACCGGCCGCCTGCTCGAGGACTATCTGGACCGGCGCACACCGCATTCCGGCGTCGGCGCAGACGCCGACCCGCTGTTCCAAGGCCCCCACCCCACCCGCCTGACCCGCTGGGCGGTCACCAAACTCCTCGCCAAGCACGTCCAAGCCGTCCGCCGCCGCGACCCCGGCTACGCGCCCGGCATCAACGTCACCCCGCACGTGATCAGAAGGACCCGAGCGATGCACCTCCTGAAAGCCGGAGTGAACGTGATCTACATCCGCGACCTGCTCGGACACGCCGACGTCTCCACCACCGAGATCTACGCCCGAGCCGACCCGGAGACCAAACGCAAAGCCATCGAGAACGCCTACGAGTCACTCACCCCCGAGCCCCTGCCCAACTGGGCAGCCGACGAAGATCTCCTCGAATGGCTCGACCAGATCTGCCGATAACCGCCCGGATTATGTGGCCGGAACCGAAGCCCGCACCAGGCCCAGCAAGGGAAACGCGCCAGCCGGCCACATAACCCAGCCGTCCACATAATGCCTGTTACGTGGAATTCCACGTAATCGCCACACCGCGGCGATGCGGCTGCTGCGCGCTCCAGAGCCGGTCGACACGGCAACGATCGCGCTGTGGCTAGGTCACGAGACGCTCGACTCCACCAACAAGTACCTGCACGCCGACATGGAACTCAAGCG
>JBOGYJ010000072.1:0-1756 GCA_050696795.1 Solirubrobacteraceae bacterium
CTTAGAGCAGGTCGCCGCCGGTGAACGTGTGGTGATCTCCAAGGCTGGCACGCCAGTTGCGGATCTCGTACCCCACCATGCGGCAAGCGTGACGTTCGGCGGGCTCAGGGGCGAGATCACCTACACCGATGAGGCGTTCGGGGTTGACCCGGACATCCAGGAGCTGTTTTACGGCAATGCTGCTCCTTGACAGCCAGGCCCTGCTATGGCTGCTCGATGACAGCCCCCGACTCGGAACGCAGGCACGGCAAGCCATAACCACAGCGCAGGTGGTGCACGTCTCGGCGGCGACTGTGTGGGAGCTAACGATCAAGACCATGCTCGGCAAGCTGACCGTGCCCGCCGAGCTCACCAAGAGGCTCCTTGAGCAGGGTCTAGAACTGCTCAGCATCACCGCCGCGCACGCCGAGGCCATCCGCGAGTTCCCCGAACTCATCCGGCACGACCCGTTCGACCGCCTCATCGTCGCACAGGCATCCTGCGCACGGCTCCGACTGCTGACCGCCGACCACGTCCTCCTGGAACTGCGCCGCGATTTCATCCTCGACGCGTCAAGTTGAGACGTCGCGAGGTCGCGGACTCAAACTCTGGGCGCCGGGCCGCTCTTGCGTCCTCCGCACGGATCTCTGGGTTGAAGCGGGCTCCGGCCTCGCGGGCCTTCCGTTCGCGCGAGACGCTCTCAGGCTCGAGCGCTACCGGAGTGCGACGCTCGTGTCAGCGACGATCAGGGGCATCAGCCGTCCGCTCACGCCGGCGGCCTTTGCAGCGGTGGTCCGGATGGTCGGCTCGCTGTCCTCTGATGACGGCGGCCTGGCCGGGATCGTCGCCGCCGCGCTTGCCGCGGACCCCGACGCAGCGGAGAAGGTGAGGGCCGGCAACATGAAGGCCGTCGGGCCGCTGGTCGGCCACGTGATGCGCGAGACCAAGGGCCGCGCGGATGGCGGGGAGATCAACCGCCTGATCCGCGAGCAACTCGGCCTTTAGCTCCGCCCCCGCGGTCGCAGCCGTGCGACCAGTGCTCAAGTAGCGCACGTAAAGGTCCGAGATAAATCCTGAGCGCAGACACCGCGACCAGGAAGGGAACCTGTCTCGTGCATGGAAGATTGCAGGTTAGGCCTAGACGCGAAGTCGCAAATAGGCTAGGTTTACTTGCTTCAGGGGCCGATTCAGGAAAACCTAAAGGAGCTGGGGGGCGGTTGTCGGTAAGGGGTACCGGCCACTCCTTGGCAGGGGGGTATTAACGTGCGTGCTCTAGTCACGGGCGGCGCGGGCTTCATCGGCTCGCACATCGTCCGCCGGCTGCTCGCTACCGGACACGACGTCCGGGTAGTCGACAATCTTTCCACTGGTCGTCTCTCGAACCTCGACGAGGTGATCGGCGACATCGAGTTCTTCGATGTCGACATTCGCGACGCTGAAGCGCTACGCGGTCCGATGGCCGGCTGCACCGCCGTCATCCATCTGGCTGCACTGCCCTCGGTCCCGCGTTCGATCGCTGACCCAGCGGCAAGTCACGCAGCCAATGCGACCGGCACGTTGAACGTGCTGAACGCTGCTCGCGAGGCCGAGGCACGCCGAGTTGTGATCGCGTCCTCGTCATCGATCTACGGCGCCGCACGCGAGCTTCCGAAGCGCGAATCGATGAGGCCCGTGCCAATCTCGCCGTACGCAGTCTCCAAGCTCGCCGCCGAGAGCTATTGCCGGAGCTTCTACGAGGTCTATGGGTTGGAAGCTGTCGCTCTGCGCTATTTCAACG
>JBOGYJ010000073.1:0-5220 GCA_050696795.1 Solirubrobacteraceae bacterium
GATGAGAAGACGAGCATCCAGGCGAAGGGCCTCGCGCGGCCCGACACGCCGCCTGGGCCCGACACGCCGCCTGAGGCCGGCAAGGCGAAGAGCGCCCGCCGGGATTATGAGCACACGCGTAACGGCACGATGAACCTGTTCGCGGCGCTCAGGGCGCACACCGGTGAGACGCACGCGATGACCTGCCCGACCCGCAACAGCCAGGATCTGATCCGGTTCCTGGAGGAGATCGAGGACACGATCCCGCCGACGGCGGCCGTCAGATCATCGCGATCATGGACAACTTCGCCTGACTTCCGCAGTTGATGGGCACGTAGATCGCGCGTTGTCGCCGGCGGGTGCTGGGGATTGGGGACTTTGTGCAGCTTGTGCGTGTGCCCACGCCGCGGCTGGGTGCTGGCGGGGTTCGGGGCGTCCGGAGGGGCGCGGCTCAGGCGGGCTGGAGGGCGGTGACGCGCGGCGGCAGCTTGACGCCGGTTGCGGCGTAGATGTCTGCCTGGCTGGGGGTGAGGGTGGTGGTCTGCTGGACGGTGCCGGCGGGGCCGGTGAGCGTCACTTGGTGCAGCCGTTCGAGCTCGAGAGCGATCCGTCGCCATGTCTGTCCGGTTTGGCGTTCGGCGACGCGGATCAGCAGCAGCGCGAGCCAAGCGATCAGGACGTGCGCGCGGATGCGGTGCTCGAGGCGGTGGAACACCGGGCGCAGCTCGATCGTGGCTTTCAGATCACGGAACCCGCGCTCGGCTTCCAGCAGGTTCTTGTAGCCAAGCGCGACGTCCTCGGCGGACAGGTCGGGGTCGCTGGTTGACAGCAGGTACTTGCCGTCGAGCTTGGCCTCCACGGCGATCTTCGCCTTGTCGAGCTTGAGCCGGCCTGAGGGGGTTTGGCGCAGGTACCGGCCGAGGGCGGGATGATCACGCAGCGCACACTCAGCACGGTTGTGCGCGTCGGCGGTGTTGACCAAGCCGCCTTTGGTGACCAGCACGACCGGGTCACGGCGGCCGTTCAACGCCTTGCCGACGACCTCCTCGGCGTCGCCGTACAGGTCGGCGCAGTCGATGAGGTTGATCCCGGCGTCGAACGCTTTGTGGATGATTCGGGCCGACTCGTCGGGGTGATTGCCCATCACGGTCGCGAACATGAGGGTTCCCAGGCCGTACGGGCTCACCCGGATGCCGGTCTGGCCGAGCTGCGGTAGTTCATCGTCTGCTCCTCTGGAGAGGTCTTACATGGCGCACGGGGCGAATGTCACCGTCAACGAGCTAACCCAACCTGGTGCAGCCTCCGTGGCCAGCTGGGACCCTGGGATCGACGTCGGATCACCACGGGACCGGGCCGTCCTCGCTTGAGAAGGTGCCCGTCGGGTCGTCTGGGCCAAGCAGCGCAAGCCGCACGGGCTCCCGCGCTGCCTGTTGGACCGTGCGCGTCCCCTCGAAGTTGTTGAGATCGGTCGCGGTGAAGCCTGGGTTGGCAGAATTGACCTTGATGCCCACCGACCCGGGGTCTGCGGCGAAGGCGACGGTGACCGCGTTGAGCGCCGCCTTCGACAAGGAGTAGGTGCCGAACATGCCGCGTCGCGGGTTCGTCGGGTCTGAGTTGAGCGTGAGCGAACCTTGTCCGCTTGACACGTTGACGATGCATCCCACGCGCGCTTCGCGCAGGAGCGGCAGCATCGCCTGCGTGACGGCGATGACGCCGAACACGTTCGTCTCGAACACCGCGCGCACCTCGTCCAAAGACGCGACGCTCAGATGACCTGACTCGACCATCTCCTCGAGCGTTCTGCCCGCCTGTCCCGCGTGCGAGATGCCCGCGTTGTTGACGAGCACGTCGAGACGGCCGAGTTCGTCGCGGATGCGCGTGGCCGCGGCTCCGATCGAGGCCTGATTGGTGACGTCGAGCTGGAGGGCGCGGGCATCTGCCCCGACGCTCACCGCGGCCGCCTCCCCTTCCTCAAAGTTGCGCGACCCGACGAGCACGGTGAAGCCGTGCGCCGCGAGATCCTTGGCGATTTGAAGGCCGATTCCCTTATTGGCCCCGGTGACCAGGACGACCGGTTTGTCATGCATGGCTGTCTCCTTGCTGGGTCGATCAGGCGGCTTGTGTGTGCAGGGCCTGAAAGTAGTGGCCGTGGCCGAGATCGGCGATCAGTACCGGATCGGTGGGCTCCCACCCGAGCCGCCGCTGGGTGAGCGTGCTCGAGGCGGGGGCGTCGAGCACGACGAAGGGGCCGATCCAGCCGAAGTGCTCGGCCGCCTGCGCGGGAGCGATCGACACGACGTCGAGGTCGAGGTGCCAGCCGGTCGCCTCGGCGATCTGCCGGGTCGGCACCCCTTCGTCGGCGACGGCGTGATACACCGAGCCGGCCGGGCGTGCTCGAGCGCCAGGCGGTACAGACGCGCATCGCCACCGAGTTCGCGGGACGGGGTGTGTGCACCGACTGACCACGGTTCCCGGACCGATCAGCGCGACGCCGGTGGTGATGACCAGCGGGCGGGCCGAGCCGTCCAGCGCCGACCCCAGCGTCTCGATCGCCCGCAGGTTGGCCTGGGCGGCCTCCTGTATCTGCGAGAAGTCGTGGTTGTAGGCGGTGTGGATCACGCCGTCGCCGGCGGCGGGGGCGGCGCGGATGCTGTCGAGGTCTTCGAGGTCGCCGCGATGAGCCTCGCCGCACGCGGGCGCGACCGCCGCGGTGGCCTGGTCTGAGCGGGCCAGCCCGACGACCTCGTGTCCCGCGGCCAGCAGCTCGGGGACGATCGCCGAGCCGATGAATCCGGTCGCGCCGGTGACGAAAACACGCATGGGGGCCTCCGACTGCTTGTCATGGACGGACGTGGAGCCTCACGCCGGACCGGACGAGCCGTCATCGCATGGATCATGTGATTGCGCCGGTCGTCCTCGATCGTCGGTCGGTGGGCAGCGAATCTCCAGCAGTTGCAGGCCGAGCGCTTCCAGTTGGTGGATCACGCCGTACAGGGCGGACTGGTCGGGAAGCGATCCGCTCAGCAGCGTGTCCTCGCCGCTTCGGCTCGCGGCCAGTGTCGGGAAGGCTTGCATGATCGTCTCACCGACCGGCCCGCGGACGCGGATCTCGTAGCGTCGCGGCTCGCTGTCGCCGGTCGCTCGGTTTGTGTCTGGCATGCGGTCAAGCATCGACACCGAACGGATGAGCGCGCATCGCATGGTTGGGATGAATCGAGCGGTGGCGTCGGGGCTCGCGCGAGGTGCAACCATGTTGTGCCGTGGTCGACTCCATGGCAGCGGTCAAATCCCCCGGCTCGGGTGTGCGGGGATGGCTGGTCGCGCGGCCGGGCCTGTTTGAGATGTTGGGCTCTGCCGAGCGGGTCGTGCACGTGTCGGCGCCGGCGGGTAGCGGCAAGACGTTTCTGGTGCGCTCCTGGATCGCCGCGGAGGATCTGGGCGAGCGTGTGGCGTGGGTGTCGGTGGGGCGCGGGGAGCGCGATCCGCCGGCGTTCTGGGTGTCGGTCATCGAGGCGCTGCGCCGTACGCGGATCGGATCAGAGCGGGTGCGGGAGCTGACCGCCGCGCCTGATCTGGACGGCGAGACCGTCGTCAGGCGGCTGCTGGAGGATCTGGGATCGCTGGATGAGCGGCTGTGGCTGGTCATCGACGATCTGCATGAGCTCCAAGCGCCGCAGGCCAGCCATCCGCTGGAGCTGCTGCTCGCGACCGCACCGCCGCAGCTGCGCGTCGTGCTGCTAGCGCGCCGGGATCTGCGGCTCGGGCTGCACCGGCTACGGGTGGAGGGGCAGCTGACAGAAATCCGGGGCGAGGACCTTCGATTCAGCGAGGGCGACTCACGTGCGCTGCTTGAGGCGGCGGGGGTGCGTTTGTCTGACGGCGCGCTACAGGCGCTGGTTGCGATCACTGAGGGGTGGGCGGCGGGCCTGCGGCTCGCGGCGCTATCGCTGGCCGGCGACCCGGATCCCGAGCGCTTGGCGGCTAGGTTCTCCGGCCGTGAGCGCGCGGTCGCCGACTACCTGCTCGCCGAGGTGCTCGAGCGCCAGCCGAAAGACGTGACCCGGCTGCTGTTGCGGACCTCAATACTCGAGCGGGTCAGCGGACCGTTGGCCGACCGGCTGACCGGAGGCTCGGGGTCTGAGCGGCTCCTGTGGGAGCTGGAGGACGCCGGCGCGTTCGTTGTGTCGCTGGATCCGGAGCGAACATGGTTTCGCTACTACCACCTGTTCGCGGACCTGCTCGCGCTCGAGCTGCGACGGACTGCCCCGCAGGAGCTGCCTGCGCTGCACACGCTCGCCGCCGAGTGGCTGGGCGGACACGGGCATCCGGTCGAGGCGATCCGCCACGCGCAGGCGGCCGAGAACTGGGATCTCGCCGCCCGGCTGCTCGCGGACAACTGCCGCTTGATGTATCTCGACGGGCGGATCGCCACCGCCCGTGAGCTGCTGTCCAGGTTTCCTGCCGACAAGGTCGTAGCGGATCCCGAGCTGGCAGTGCTCGCCGCGGGCGACAGCCGGCTGACAGGGTCCCTGCGTGAGGCCGAGCGGTATCTCGCGCTGACGGAGCGCAAGTCGGGGTCGGTGCCCGAGCAGCGCCGGTGGCGCTTCCAGGTCGCGCTCGTGATCGTGCGGCTGTGGCTCGCGCGTGATCACAACGATCTGGACGCTGTCGCCGAGGAGGGCCAGCGATTGCTCGCCCTGGCCGACAGTCCAGAGGCGATCGAAGCGGGGGGTGGCGAGGAGGGCCTGCGGGCAACCGCGCTGATCGAGCTCGGGGGCGCCGAGCTGTGGGCGGGACAACTCGAGGCAGCGGAGCGCCGCCTCGAGCAGGGACTAGAGGAGGCCCGGCGGATCGGACAACCATGGCTCGAGCTCCATGCGCTCTCGCACTCGGCGATCCTGAGCCACGCTCGGTCTGAGGCGATCGGGGAGCAGCGGGCCCGGGAGGCGATCGAGCTGGCGCGAGCGCATGGTTGGGAGGAGACGGCGTCGGCCGTCGCGACTGCCTACGTCACGCTTGCCAGCGTGACCCTGTGGCGCGGGCAGCTCGCCGAGGCAGAGGGGTGGCTGGAGCGGGCCGAGCTCGTCCTGCGACGCTTCGCCGAACCGACGACGGCGATAATGCTCTTCGCGCTTCGGCTCGTGCTGGAATTCGCGCGCGGCCGGCACGAGGACGCGATGGCCGCGCAGCGCGCCATTGAGAACATCCAGCGCGGGTTCGCGACGCGACACATGCTTGCGA
>JBOGYJ010000074.1:0-11665 GCA_050696795.1 Solirubrobacteraceae bacterium
ATGTTCGACTCCCTCTCCGAGAAGCTCCAGGCGACGCTCAGCGACGTCCGTGGCCACGGCACTCTGACCGAGGCCGACATCAATGGCGCGATGCGGGAGATCCGCCTGGCGCTGCTCGAGGCCGACGTCAACTTCCAGGTCGTGAAGAGCTTTACCGGCGCCGTCAAGGAGCGGGCGCTCGGCGCCGACGTGCTCGGCCAGCTCAACCCTGGTCAGCAGGTCATCAAGATCGTCAGCGACGAACTGACCTCGCTGATGGGTGGCGAGGGCGCGGCCGTCGAGTTCTCGCCGCGACCGCCGACCGTGATCCTGATGGCCGGTCTGCAAGGCTCCGGCAAGACGACGGCGACCGCCAAGCTCGCCCGCTTCCTCAAAGAGCAGCATGGCTCGTCCGTCGCCGTCGCTGCCTGCGACGTCTACCGTCCCGCGGCGGTCGAGCAGCTGATCCAGGTCGGCCAGCGCGCAGGCGCGGACGTCTACGAGCAGGGCACCGATCGCAGCCCGGTGCAGATCGCCGCCTGGGCGCGCGACCGCGCACAGTCGGAGGGCAAGGACGTGCTGATCGTCGACACCAGCGGCCGCCTGCACGTCGACGAGGAGCTGATGCAGGAGCTCGCCGAGATCAAGAAGGCCATCCGCCCGAACGCGGTGCTCCTGGTGGTGGATGCCATGACCGGCCAGGACGCCGTGCACGTGGCCGAGCAGTTCGGCCAGACGGTCGGCTTCGACGGTGTGATCATGAGCAAGCTCGACGGCGACGCCCGCGGCGGCGCGGCGCTGTCGGTCAAGGCGATCACCGGCAAGCCGATCATGTACGCCTCCACCGGTGAGAAGCTCGACCAGTTCGAGCGCTTCCACCCCGACCGCATGGCGCAGCGGATCCTCGGCATGGGGGACGTGCTCTCACTGATCGAGCGTGCCAGCGAGACCTATGACGAGGAACAGGCCCGCGAGCTTGAGCGCAAGTTCCGCAAGCAGGAGTTCGACCTCGACGACTTCTTGCAGCAGATGCGCCAGATCCGGCGTATGGGTCCGTTGCAGAACCTGCTCGGGATGATTCCCGGCATGGGCAAGGAGCTGCGTGGGGTGAAGGTCGACGAGCGGGAGTTCGACCGGATCCAGGCGATCATCCTTTCGATGACAGCGGAGGAGCGCCGCCGTCCAGAGCTGATCAAGGGTTCGCGCAGGTTGCGCATCGCCAAGGGCTCGGGCACCAACGTCCAAGCCGTGAAGGCGCTGATCAAGCAGTTCGAGCAGATGCGCAAGCTCATGAAGGTGGTGGCATCGGGCAAAACCCCAGATCTCCAAGCGCTTATGCGCGCGGCACGCTAACCTCTCCGATCCTATGGCAGTGAGACTTCGACTAACGCGCGTCGGCGGACGCAAGAACCCCATCTGGCGGGTTGTCGTCGCCGATCAGCGCTCCAAGCGCGACGGCCGAGTAATCGAGACCGTCGGGCATTACAACGCACAGACCGAGCCGTCGACCATCGTGCTCGACGAAGCCAAGGTCAAGGACTGGCTCGCCCGCGGCGCCCAGCCCACCGACACGGTCAAGAAGCTCCTGCGCACGCAGGGCATCGCCGGTTGAGCAACTCCGGCCTCTCTCCCCGCGACCTCCTCGAGTATCTGGCTCGCGGGCTCGTGGACGAGCAAGACCAGGTAAAGGTCAAAGAGGTGCGAGAGGACGATGGCAGCGTTGTCCTCGAGCTCTCCGTCGCCCAGGACGATTACGGCAACGTGATCGGCCGGGGCGGCCGGACGGCGTCAGCGCTGCGTACGGTCATCAAGAGCGCGTCGGTCCGGCACGGACACCGCGTGTTCGTCGACATCGTCGACTGATCCGAGTGGTCGTGGCTGACGCGGCCGCGGACCGAGCCTGGTTGCACGCCGGCCGTGTGGGCCGGCCCCATGGGCTCGACGGCAGTTTCCTCGTGGCGGAGCCCAATGCGCTCCTGCTTCGGGCGTCCCAGGCCGTGAAGGTCGGAGATGCAGAGCGCGCGATCGAGCGCCTGGCGGGTCATGACACCCGCCTGATCCTGCGGCTCGAGGGCTGCGCGGACCGTGACGCGGCCGAGGCGCTCCGTGGTCAGACCCTGCGCGTGGCGCGTGAGCGCGCGCCCGAGCTGGAGGAGGACGAGTGGTGGGCGGAGGACCTCGAGGGTCTGGTCGTCGGTGACGGCGAGCGCAAGGTCGGCACCGTCACGAGATTGCTGGCGTTGCCGTCCTGCGAGGTACTGGAGGTTGCGCGCAGCGAGAACGGCGAGCCGCTGCTGGTGCCGTTGATCTCCGATGCCGTCAGGCTGGTCGACCTCGAGCAGCGGCGGATCGACATCGATCTGCGGTTCCTGGGGGAGGAGTGAGGTTGGAGATCGATGTCTTCACGCTGTTTCCCGAAGCGTTCGAGTGGTTCGAGTCCCAGCGCCATGTGCGTAATGCGCTCGACGCCGGTCACCGCCTGGGCTACGTCAACTACCGCGACCACACACCGCTCAGCGGCGGTCAGGTCGACGACACACCCTTCGGGGGCGGCGCCGGGATGGTGCTGCGCGTCGACGTCGTCGAGGCGGCGCTGCGCGCGCGCTACGGCGCGGAACCGACCGCCGTTCGCCGCGAGCGCCGGATCCTCGCGCTGACCCCGGGCGGCCGCGTGCTCGATGACGAGTTCGTCGACGAGCTCGCCGCCGAGCCGACCCTCACGCTGCTGTGCGGCCGCTACGAGGGCTTCGACGAGCGCATCATCGAACACTTCGCCAGCGATCGGCTGTCGATCGGCCGCTATGTGCTCGCCGGCGGCGAACTGGCGGCGATGGTTGTCTGCGACGCGATCCTGCGCAAGCAGCCGGGCGCCCTGGGACACGAGGAGTCGGCGCTGGAGGAGTCCTTCAGCCGCGCGCTCGAGGGAGCTCCGGAGTACCCGCACTACACGCGTCCGGCCGAGTACCGCGGCTGGGCCGTACCTGAGGTTCTGCTCTCCGGGCACCACGCGAACATCCGTCGCTGGCGCCTCGAGCAGGCGCGCATGCGTGCTGCCGGCTAACCGACGAGGGCACTGCATAGCCGTTTCGCTACCATTGGCCGCCGCGCGCCCTTCCGCAGCGCAAAACTTTTAGTCCGTTTTCACTATGCCGGTGCTGCCGGCAGCAAGAGCAGAGCAATGAGCACCGTCATCGAAAGTCTGGAGCGC
Organism: Solirubrobacteraceae bacterium; assembly: GCA_050696795.1. GTDB lineage: Bacteria > Actinomycetota > Thermoleophilia > Solirubrobacterales > Solirubrobacteraceae > Palsa-465. Next base: position 3,188 of record JBOGYJ010000074.1, read on the forward strand.
GCACAGCTCCGCCGAGTTCCGCAGTTCGACGCTGGCGACCGCCTGCGCGTCCACTTCCAGGTGATCGAGGGCGCTCGTCGCCGCACGCAGGTCTTCGAGGGCGTTGTGATCAAGCGTCAGGGCCATGGCGCGCGCGAGACCTTCACCGTACGCAAGAACTCCTTCGGAGTTGGCGTCGAGCGCACGTTCCCGCTGCATTCACCGAAGATCGAGAAGATCGAGGTAGCCGCTCGCGGTGACGTCCGTCGCGCGAAGCTCTACTACCTGCGCGACCGTGTCGGCAAGCGCGCCCGCGTCCGCGAGCGCCGCAACACCGGCCCGGAGGAGCTGATCCAGCGCGAGTTGCTCTACGGCGCGGCATTCGCCGAGCCGGAGGCTCCCGAGGTTGTGGAAGCCGACGCGCCCGCGACCACCGAGGTCGAGGTCGAGGCGCCCGCGACCACCGAGGTCGAGGCCCGCGACGCTGCCGCGCAGGCGGAAGCCCCCGCAGAGGCCGAGTCAGCCGCTGACGCTGACGCTGCGGCGTCAGCCGAGAAGGCCTAGCGCGCGCTGGCAGTCCGGGGAAGAGTCCGGATGGCCGCCACAACGAAGAAGGCCAAAGGCCCGATCGCAAACATCGTCGAGCTGGTCGTAACCGTCGCGATCGCGGTCGGCCTGGCACTGCTGATCCAGGCGTTCCTGGTCAAGCCCTACCGCATTCCCAGCGGCTCGATGATCCCGACGCTCTCGATCGGGCAGCGGATCCTGGTCAACCGGCTCGATACGAGTCCGAGCGTGGGCGACGTCGTCGTCTTCCATCCGCCCACGGGCGCGACCACACTCGATGGAACCTGCGGCAGCGCTGACCAGGGTTCAGGTCACCCGCAGGCCTGCGACAAGAACGAGCCGTCGGAGTCATCCGAGACCTTTGTGAAGCGTGTCGTCGGCCTACCGGGCGACCACATCAAGATCGTCAATGGCTACGCCTATCGCAACGGCGTGAAGGAGACCTTTGGCTACCGCCCGAAGGCGGACGCGAGAGATTCGGGGTTTGATGTGTGCAACGGTGGCGCATCGGCGGACTGCACCTTCCCGAAGACGATCGTCGTTCCGGCCGGCGAGTACTACATGATGGGCGACAACCGTGGGGATTCGCTCGACAGCCGCTTCTGGGGGCCGGTGCCGCAAAAGTGGATCATCGGGGTCGCCTTCGCGACCTACTGGCCGCTTCACCGGATCGGCTTCTTCTAGACGACGGCTCAGCGCCGGCTGCCCGCCCGCTTGGCGAGCAGCCGCGAGTAACGTTGCGGCACGATGAAGCGCAGGCCGCCCGGTCCCAAGCTGTTCGCGCATGACCGCGGTATCGGCGTGCGCTTCGTGGCCGGCGCCGACGAGGCAGGTCGCGGCTGCCTGGCCGGCCCCCTGGTTGCCGCAGCAGTCCTGTTTGACCAGCAGCGCATCACGCGCGCCGACATCAGGGCGCTGGCGGGCCTCAACGACTCGAAGCTGCAGACGCCCGCGGCCCGGGCCGAGCTCTACCCGATGATCCTGCGCGTCGCCGCGAAGGTCTCGATCGTCTCACGCTGCGCGCCCGGCATCGACGCGCGCGGCCTGCACAAGACCAACCTGGCAGCCCTGCGCGAGGCGCTGGTCAACGTCGCCTGTGACGGGGCGATCTGCCTCAGCGATGGTTTCAGCCTCGGGGACATCGGCTACGAGCACCGCGCCGTGATCAAGGGCGACGCCACCAGTGCCGCGATCGCCGCGGCATCCGTGCTGGCCAAGGAGACCCGCGACCGCTACATGCGCCGCGTCGGCGAGCGCAACCCCGGCTGGGGTTTCGCCCAGCACGTCGGTTACGCATCACCGGAGCACCGCAGCGCCATCGAGCGTCTCGGCGTGACCCCGCTTCATCGCCTCTCGTTCCAGTCCGCGGCCTATCAGCAGCTGACGCTGGGCTGAGACAGGCGGTCACGGAACCCGCGGACGTCTCAGAAGGCGGCCTCCAGATGGTCCAGGCGCAACAGATCGCCGCCAGGGGAGAGCGTCACGCCGATCGCATCGAAGCGCAGGTCGCTGACATGTGGATGCGCGCGCTCGTTGAGCCAGCGTCCGGCCATGCGCCGGACCTGGGCGCGCTTGGCTGTGTGCACCGACTCGAGCGGATCGCGGCCGGCGCGGTTTGCGATACGGCATTTGACCTCGCAGAACACGATCTGGCGGCCGTCGCAGGCGACGATGTCGAGCTCGCCCCAGCGTGTGCGGTAGTTGCGGTCGAGGATCTGAAAGCCCCTGCGGGTGAGGTGGTCTACGGCCAGTTGTTCGCCGGTGCTTCCCAGTCGGCGGCGTCTGTCATCGGGCATGCCGTGAAGCTATGCGCGCACATGTGCCGACTTCGTGTCGTGGTGTGACCACTTTGTGACAAGCGCACGCTCGGCCCGGCGGAAGTCACAAAGGCGTGACATGGCGTGACATTGCGGTCACATCCGTCGACCTAGTTTCTGCGACATGCTTGCTCGCGTAACGACGTTCGCCATCGACGGGGTCGAACCCCGGCGGATCTTCGTGGAGGTGGACATACGTCCTGGGCTGCCGGCTTTCACGATCGTCGGGCTTGGAGACACGGCGGTGCGCGAGTCGCGCGAGCGTGTGCGCGCCGCGATCCAGAACTCCGATTTCACGTTCCCGCAGAGCCGCATCACGGCAAACCTCGCGCCGGCGTCGCTGCGCAAGGTGGGTCCGGGCTTCGACGCCGCGCTCGCGCTGGCGGTGCTCGCCGCCAGCGGCCAGCTCGACGCCTCGCGTCTGGCCGACGTCGCGGTATACGGCGAGCTCTCGCTCGGTGGTCAGCTGCGGTGGGCGGCTGGAACGCTGGCGGTGGCCGAGGGCGCCCGCCGGTGTCGGATCCCCGCGTTGGTGGTCCCTGCCTCGCAGGCCCGCGAGGCATCGCTGATCGAAGGCGTCCGGGTGCTGGGCGTCAGTGGTCTGGCGGCTGCCGTCGACGCGGTCACGGGCCGCGCGATCCCCGCGCTGCCGCCGCCGGCCTCGCCGGGTCCGCGCGCTCATGCCGAGCCCGATCTGGCTGATGTGCGCGGCCAGGAGGTCGCTCTGCAGGCATTGGAGATCGCGGCTGCCGGCGGTCATAACCTGCTGCTCGAGGGACCTCCCGGAACCGGCAAGACGATGCTGGCGCGGAGGCTGCCGTCGATCCTGCCACCGATGGATCGAGCGGAGGCGCTCGAGGTCACGCGCGTGCACAGCGTCGCGGGCCTGCACACGGGCGGGCTGATGTCCGCACGCCCCTTCCGCGCGCCGCACCACACGATCTCGGCAGCCGGCCTGGTCGGAGGTGGCAACCCTCCGCGACCGGGCGAGGCATCGTTGGCGCACCGCGGGATCTTATTTCTCGACGAGCTCTCGGAGTTCCGGCGCCCGACGGTCGAGGCGCTGCGCCAACCGCTCGAGGACGGATGCGTCACGATCGTGCGCGGCCAACGGGCGCTCGTCTTCCCCACGCGTTTCATGCTGGTCGCGGCCACGAACCCGTGCCCATGTGGGTACGCGGGCGTCGAGGACAAGTGCAGCTGCTCTGAGCTCGACGTCAAGCGCTACCAGCGGCGCCTGAGCGGGCCCCTGCTCGACCGCATCGATCTGCTCGTCGACGTGGTGCGGCCGGGCGAAGAGGAAATGCGTGCCGAGGCCGTCACGGATTCGGCCACCGTGCGCGCGCGTGTGGCAGAAGCCAGGGCGCGTCAGCGCCGCCGGCTCCAGGGGACGGTCGCCTCGTGCAACGGAGAGCTCGGCGCCGGACTGATCCATTCCCAGGTCCGGCTCGACGAGGAAGCACAGGCGCAGCTCGGAAGCGCGTACCTGGCCGGACAGCTCTCGGCCCGCGGTCGCCACCGCGTCATCCGGGTCGCGCAGACGATCGCCGACCTCGCGGGACGAGACCGCATCGCCGGCGCTGACGTGCTCAAAGCGCTGGTCTTGCGCCAGCAGGTCGGTGGCACGCAGGCGATGGCCGCGTGACGAGGTGTGGTGGCGCCGATGGAAGCCTGTGACGCGTGTCTGCGACGCACCTGGCTGCTGGAGCGTGTCAGCGGCTATCTGGACTACCAGCGCAACCGCGTGGATGACATCCTCGGCTTGGACGATCAGACGCTGATCGAATTCTGGCGGGAGATCGGCGAGCGCCGGGGCGTCGATGATGCGCTCGTCGATGAGTACCGCGAGTTCGGCGGCGACGGGGCCGACGCCGCGCGGGAGCGGGCTGAGACGGCCCGGCTCGAGCTCATCTGTGCATGCGATCCGGCCTATCCGCAGCGGTTGCGGCGACTGTACGGGCCCCCCGCCGTGCTGCACGTGGCGGGCGGCATGGGGCGGCTGCTCGAGTTGGCGCAGGCGGATCCGGTGGCGATCGTCGGCACGCGTCGGCCGACGATCTATGGCACCGATGTTGCTCAGCTGCTGGGACGCGGCGTCAGCGTCAGCGGCCTGAGCGTCGTCAGCGGCATGGCGATCGGCATCGACGCGGCGGCACACCGGGGCGCGCTCGCCGGTGGCGGCAGGACCATCGCGGTACTCCCCGGCGGGGCGGCGGCGCCCTATCCGAAGGCGAATCAGCCGCTCTACAACCAGATCCTGCTAGGCGGCGTGGTGATCAGCGAGTTGGGCGACGGCACATCGGTGCGCAGGTGGACGCTGCTCGCCCGCAACCGGATCATCGCGGCGCTCTCGGAGCTGACGATCGTCGTCCAGGGCAAGCGCAAATCCGGGGCGCTCAACACGGCGAGGCTCGCTCGAGCCGTCGGGTGCCGACTCGGGGCCGTCCCGGGATCTGTCCTGGTCGCTCAATCAGAGGGTCCGCACGGCTTGCTGCGGGACGGCGCCGTGCTCATCCGCACGCCACAGGACGTGCTCGACGCCGTGTTCGGCGCAGGCACGCGTGAGGTGCTCGATCCCGTCCTGAACGGCCTCAGGGAGGAGCAGCGTGCGGTACTTCAGGCGATCCAATCCGGGGTGGACACGCTGGCACTGCTCGCGAGCAAGGGCGTTGCCGGGGGAGACGTGATGACCGTGGTGGCAGAGCTCGAGCTCGCAGGTTGCGTGCGCCGGGCGATCGGCGGGCGCTACGTCGTGACGGGCTAAATGACGCGGCTTGAGGCTCGCCCGGCGTCTGGCATACTTCGCCGGTGCGGTTTCTTCGGATGAAACCTGGTCATGGCGAGGTTGTCGTCGCGGAAGGGGATGTGGAGCTTCCGCAGGATGAGTCGCGGCTGGTGGCGGAATTCCGCCGCCAGCTGGATGCCGGATTGTGGGCGGCAGTCCCGCTCTCGCGCGTGGACGGCCAGCGCGAGGCTGTGATGGTCAGGTCGTTCGCCGAGATCCCGCGGGACGCGGAGCGGGTCATCTTCTTTCCGCGTGCCGCGGGAGGCTGAGCCGGAGCTCTTCGATGATCCTGGCTCTGAGTGTGTCCGCCATCGTGGCGCTGGCGTTGGTCTTCGACCTCGTCGCTCCGCGCGTCCAGGAGCTGTGGACGCTTCACCGTGCCCGGCGCCAGATCGTCAGCGAGCCCCTGCTCGACCCGGGGCAGGAGCGGCGCGCGGAACAGATGGCTCGCGAGTTGCTGCGCTCGTGCGTCGGCGAGGAAGAGTGGGCGATGTACCGCGAGCTCGGCTTCATCCGCGTCTGGGGCGCGCACACGAGCACGCGCAGTGGCGGCGTGGAGCACGCCTACCTGATCTATCCGCATCGCCCGATCGTGGCCTATGCCCCGCAGACGGGGAAGCTGCTGGGCGAGTACTGCGTCGAGTTCCCTGACGACACTCGTCCCTACGGCAGCTCGCGCCTGCCCAGCTCCGATGACGTGCTCGCCAAGTGGATGGCACTCACGGGCGACGAGCGCAGGCTGCTTTCCAAGGCCAACCTGCACATGCCGGGACGGCAGGTCGATGCCTCTCAGGTCCAGCGTGACCTGTGGCGCCTGTCGCGCTGGGAGCAGTCGCGCATGCGTGACACCGCGTCCACGCTGGACGCCCGCCCGCAGTAGCGCCTCTCTGCCCAGCATCGGCCGCAGCGAGTCAGCGGCCGCACCGAGTCATCGGCCGGGTTGGTGTGTTTAACGACCTGGTGCAGCAGTCCGGAGCTACCGAGCGGCGCAGATTTATTGGATTTATTGGAACAATTCGAGCGTGGGCCCGGCTCGCGACGCAGGGGATCTGACCTTGACTGAAATCGCGCGCAGGCTCGTCACCGCTCGCGCTGGCGCGGTGACGATCGAGACCAGCTTCGAGAACAGCCCGATCAGCCTCAACAGCTCGGATGCCGTTGGCTATGCGCTGACCAACACCACCGGCGCGACCCAGACGGTCACATTCACCGACAACCTGCCTTCCGGCGTGACGCCGACAAGGGCCACGCAAGCCCAGATGACGCCCCGGCCGTCCAGTCGCGCGCCGGCTGAGCGAGAGCTTGCGGAAACGCTTCGCGCCGACGCTAACCTTAGCCATGCAAGCGCTTCGCAGTTAGCGCGGTCGAGAATCCCCAGGATGGAGCGGTTCGGGATTGCTGGACGAGCTTCCTAACAATCAGGCACGGTCGCATCGGATCCGGCTCCGCTACGTGGTACCGGTGCTCGTCGCGCTGCCTTTCCTGGCGGTCGCGGCAGGGCTCGTGATCGTCGCCTCCTCGCACCCCAGCATCAAGATCGGCAAGAACACGCTTGCCGTGATCAAGCTCCCGAGTGGCGGCGGCACGATCGTCAGCGTGACCGCGCTCGGCGGGCGTGAGCAGCAGGTCGTGCCGGTGCGGCTCGATGGCCGCCAGATCGTCCCGACCGAGCGGTTGCCCGCGGGCGAGCGGCTGACAATCCAGGCAACGGTCAGGCGGCCGGGCTGGATCTCATGGCTGACCGGCAAGGAACAGCAGATCCGGGTCCGCGAGACCACGCCGGTGGCGAAGCTCGCCTCGGCCTTCCTCACCCACGAAAAGGGCCAGCCGGTGAGGCTCGACTTCAGCACCCCGGTTGTCGAGTTCGGCTCCGCCCAACTGGGCGGCAAGGTGAGCACCAAGCACCTCTCGGCACCGTCCAGCAGCCACGAGCTCAACGAGACCTCGAGCGCCGGCACCGCCGACGTCGCGGTGGCGGCCCGCAGCTGGGAGATCCCGACGACCACGGCGATCACCTGGTTCCCGGCCGGGACCAAGGCGACGGCGGTCGCCACGCCTGACCCGGGTACCAGGATCACGCCCAGCACCAGGATCACGCTGACCTTCTCGAAGCCGGTCGAGAAGGTGCTGGGCACGGATCGTCCACCGGTCTCGCCGCGCACCGCCGGTACGTGGCACGAGCTCAACTCGCACACGATCCAGTTCGTGCCCGAAGGGTATGGCTATGGTCTCGGCGCGCACGTCAGGGTCTCCCTGCCCGAAGGTGTGAACCTCGCGGGTGGGCAGGCCAAAGGCTCCGACCCGATCGGCCAGTGGACGGTGCCCGACGGCTCGACGCTGGCGCTGCATCAGCTGCTGGCGCAACTCGGGTACCTGCCGCTGACCTTCACGCCGTCCAGCGGCAGCAATGACATCGCCGCGACGCCGGCCGCCGAAGAGGCCGCGATCGTGAACCCGCCGCAGGGCACCTTCAACTGGGCCTATCCGAGCACGCCGCCGCAGCTGAAGGCGCTGTGGCAGCCCAACGACTACACCGAGCTGACCAAGGGCGCGGTGATGGCCTTCGAGCAGGACCAGGGGCTGCAGGCGGACGGCATCGCCGGCCCCGACGTCTGGAAGGCGCTGATCAACGCGGCCGTGAAGGGCCAGAAGTCCACGTTCGGCTACACGTTCGTGATGGTCACGGAGGGCTCGTCCAACGAGACCATCGACGTTTGGCACAGCGGGAAGATCGTCGTGCACGGGCCGGCCAACACGGGCATCCCGGCGGCGCCCACCGCCACCGGGACGTATGCGGTCTACGAGCACATCGCGTCGGGCACGATGAGCGGCCAGAACCCGGACGGAACGACCTACCACGATCCCGGGATCCCGTGGATCAGCTATTTCCACGGCGGTGACGCCCTGCACGGCTTCATCCGCTCGTCCTATGGCGTCCCGCAGAGTCTCGGCTGCGTCGAGATGCCGTTTTCAGAGGCGGGAGCGGTCTACCCGTACACCCCGATCGGCACGATCGTCAACATCGCCAGCTAAGTGAACGACTAACTACGGGTCGGCATTGGGGTCGCGAATACATCCCCCAGCTGTATTCGCGACCCCGATGGCGCAGGCCTAAGGGCCCGTAGAGGAATTACCTTTCGTTTTGACGGCGTCCGGACGCGCCCGGGTGCGCCCGTCTCCCGACAGTTACCACCAGTACCTGGCGCGAGACGGTGTTCTGGTGCCGCAGTGGACGATCGGCGGGAAGGGCACGCGGCAACTGTGGCGAATTATGTGCCGTGAATAACCCGCCAAGCTCGAGAGACGCATGCTCGCCCGCATGGGCAGGCG
>JBOGYJ010000075.1:0-44223 GCA_050696795.1 Solirubrobacteraceae bacterium
GGTGACGAGTTGCTCGAGGGTGCCGAGCGCATCGCGGAAGGAGCCCGTCGCGTGGCGCGCTATCAGGCCGGCGGCGCCGTCCTCGATCGCGATCGACTCGGCCGTGGCGACGCGCCGCACGACGGTCGCGACCTGCTCGGCGGTGGGCCTGCCGAAGTCGAAGCGGTGGCAGCGGTCGACGACCGTCGGCAGCACCTTCTGCGCCTCGGTGGTGGCGAGCACGAACACGGTCCGCGGTGGCGGCTCCTCCAAGGTCTTGAGGACCGCGTTCCAAGCCTGCGTGGAGAGCATGTGCGCCTCGTCGAGGATGTAGACCTTGTGGCGGCCCGAGACGGGCGCGTAGGCGACCTTCTCGCGGAGGTCACGGATGTCGTCCACCGAGTTGTTTGAGGCGGCGTCCATCTCGATCACATCCAGCGACGTGGCATTGGCGATCGAGACGCACGAGTCGCAGACGCCGCAGGGCGTGACGGTCGGCCCGTTCACGCAGTTCAGGCAGGCGGCGAGGATCTTCGCCATGCTCGTCTTGCCGGTCCCGCGCGACCCCACGAACAGGTAGGCGTGGTGGATCTGATCGCGCTCGACGGCGTGCGAGAGCGTGCGCACGACGTGCTCCTGGCCGACCACATCGGCAAACGTGCGGGGCCGATGGCGGCGATAAAGCGAGGGACCTGCTGACACAGACGCCTGAGTCTAGGTGGTCAGGCCCCGACCCCATCGTCGAACCGCTGGTGAAGGCTGCATTCTGCGGCCTTCACCAGGGAACGGTCTCGCCCTGGTAGTCCAGGTACTGCAGCCCCGGGCGACCGCGCTGGGCGTCGATCACGGGCACCAGATTGGGGATGCTCTCCTCGCTCGTGAGCCGCGCGGCGGGACCACCGAGGTCGGTCTTGATCCAACCCGGAGCGAGCAGCAGCAACGTGCGGTTGCTCTCGCGCTGACGCGCGGCATAGCTGCGCGTCAACTGGTTCAGGGCCGACTTGCTGGCCCGATAGATCTCGAAGCCGCCACGGACGTTGTTGGCGATCGATCCCTGCCCCGAAGACATGATCGCCACCGTGCCGTCGGGCGTGACGAGCTCGCCGAGCGCCTCGATCGTGCGCATCGGGCTGAGCGCGTTGGTGACCATCAGCCGCGTGAACTCCTCGGTGCTGACGTTGACGACGGTCTCCTCCGGGCCATTGGTCACGCCGGCGTTCACGAACAGCAGGTCGAACGAGCGGCCCCTGAGCCGCTCACGCAGCGCGCTGACCTGCTCGAGGAAGTTGATGTCGACCTGCTCGATCTCGAGCCGCCCGTCGGCGCTCTCCAGCAGGTCATGAAGTGGCGTGCGGTCCGAGCCGCGGACGGTCGCCACGACCTCTGATCCACGCTCGATGTATTCGGCGGCGATCGCATATCCGAGTCCTCGCGACGCTCCGATCAGGAGGACGGTTGCGTTGGGTGTCACGACTGTCATTGGGGGCTCCAGGGCTCGGTCGTCGGTGCTGGGAGGTTCTATGTGACTCTGCTGCGTAATACCGAAGCAAACTCACAATAAACCGCGTGGGATGACCTGGGATTGTCTTCGGTGGCCGCCGCGGCAACGCCTTGATCTGGATTTTTAGAGTGTTACATCACGCGCATGGGGGCACTGCTGCGATGATGCGAGACGCAGTGCCGGAGCACATTCTCAACCTCAACTTCCACGGCATCGGGCGGCCGATCGGACGAGACTTCGGCGCCGGCGAGCGCGAGTTCTGGGTCAAGCCCGAGACCTTCGACGCGGCACTCGACGCGTGCATGGGCCGCAGTGACGTCAACATCAGCTTCGACGACGGCAACTGGTCGGACCTCGACCTGGCGCTGCCGGCACTCACGCAACGCGGCATCAGCGCGACCTTCTTCATCGTCCCCGGCTGGCTGGGCGAACCGGGCTTCATGAGCAAGCGCGACCTCAAGGAGGTCGTCGCCGCCGGCATGCCGATCGGCAACCACGGGCTGCAGCATCACGACTGGACCACGCTCGAGCCCGCAAAGCTCGTGCATGAGGTGGCCCAGGGCCGACGGCTGCTCGAGGAGCTGACCGGCACCGAGATCAAGACGCTGGCGATCCCCTTCGGCGCCTACAACGACATGGTGCTCGACGCGCTGCGGCGCCAGGGCTACGAGCACGTCTACACCAGCGACGGCGGCACGGCAGCCCCCGATGCCTGGCTGCAGCCGCGCGAGCACGCCAGGGCCAGCCACGACGACCGTGGCATCGCGGCGCTGATCAGCGACCTGCTGGGTTAGCCGGCGCTGGTCAGCGACCTGCTGGGTTAGCCGCGCGCTGATCGGCGACCTGCTCGGTTAGCTCTGAACCGCGGGCGCCGGCCGCGGGGAGCTGTCCTCGAGGCCCACGGCCCCGTTCAGCCGCTCGCCCGTGTGCACGTGGAAGACGTGCACACGACCGGGCTTGGCCGCCAGCGTCACCTCGTCGCGCAACTGCGGATACCGGCCGCCGCTGACGCGCGCGACGAGATCCACCCGCCGTCCCTCGGACTCACCGTGCGTGTAGATGTAGCCGTCGGCGCCAAGCTCCTCGACGAGGTCCACGACAACCGAAATTCCGTCACCGCCGACCACCAGGTCCTCCGGCCGGACACCGACCGACACCTCTGCACCGGCAGCGCTCAGCGAAGAACGCTCGACCGGGACCACGGTCACGCCCAACTGCACCCCGCCCTCGACCACGCGCGCGGGGAAGATGTTCATCGCCGGGCTGCCGATGAAGCCGGCCACAAAGACGTTCTGCGGGCACGTGTAGAGCTCACGCGGCGCGCCGACCTGCTGCAGCACACCGGCGCGCATCACGGCGATGCGGTCGCCCATCGTCAGCGCCTCGACCTGGTCGTGGGTCACGTAGACGGTCGTCACCCCGAGCCGCCGCGTCAGCGAGCTGATCTGCGAGCGCGTCTGCACGCGCAGCTTGGCGTCGAGGTTCGACAACGGCTCGTCCATCAGGAAGACCTGGGGGTTGCGCACGATCGCACGCCCCATCGCCACGCGTTGACGCTGGCCGCCCGACAGAGCCTTGGGCTTGCGATCGAGCAGCTCCTCGAGGTCGAGCAGCTTGGCCGCCTCGACGACACGTGCGCGGCGCTCGTCCTTGCCGACACCCGCGATCTTCAGCGCGAAGCCCATGTTGTCGGCGACCGACATGTGCGGATAGAGGGCGTAGTTCTGGAAGACCATCGCGATGTCGCGATCCTTCGGCGCCTCCCCGGTGACGTCACGCCCGCCGATCAGGATCCGTCCGGCGCTGACCTCCTCGAGCCCCGCGAGCATCCGCAGCGAGGTCGACTTGCCACAGCCCGACGGCCCGACGAGCACCAGGAACTCGCCATCGGCGATGTCCAAGTCGAGCTCGTCCACGGCGGCCTCGCCCGCACCCGGATAGACGCGCGTGGCGCGATCGAAGACTACGGTTGCCATGCGGGCCTCTCCTGGTTCACGCCGCAATGCATGCTACGCGTGTGGTCGACAAATCTCGTCTCGCCGGTCAACTCGACGGCGGCCACCAGGCGGATGTCCGCGCTCGAGGCCCCGAGCCGCAGCTCGAGCTCGCCGGGCTCGACGATCCTGCGACCGTCGGGCCCGCTGAAGGCGGTGAGATCGGCCGGCACATCGAAGGTGACGCGCACACTCTCGCCCGCGTCCAGCGGGACACGGGCGTAGCCGATCAGCCGGTTCACCGGCCGCACGACGGATGCGACCGGGTCGTGCAGGTACAACTGGATCACCTCAACACCGGCCCGCTGGCCGGTGTTTGCGACCGTGAGGCCGACCTGCAGCGCGCCGTCGGTCGGGGCGCTGACCGCCGGCATCGTCAGCTCGCTCCACTGCATCGCGGTGTAGGAGAGCCCGTGGCCGAAGGCGTAGCAGGAGGTGGGATCGAGGCTCGAGGTGCCGCTCTTCTGCGCCAGCGGCGCGCCCAGGTAGGTGTAGGGCTGGCCGTCGGGCGTGGCGGGCACGCTCACGGGCAGGCGCCCCGAGGGCTCGACACGACCGCTCAGCACACCGGCGATGGCGCTCGCACCCTCCTCGCCGGGGAAGAACGAAGCGACGATCGCGGCCCCGCGCTGGGGCGCTGAGCCGAGCGCGTAGGGACGGCCCTGCACCAGCACGGTGATGACCGGCGTGCCGGTGTCGAGCAGCGCCTCGAGCAGCTCCTGCTGCAGGCCGGGCAGTCGCATCGCGGCGATGTCGCAGCCCTCGCCCGAGGTACCGCGCCCGAACAGCCCGGCGCGATCACCGAGCAGCGCCAGCACGAGGTCGGCGTCGCGGGCGGCGGCGAGCGCCTCGTTGATCCCGGAGTCGTCGTCGCCGTCGATCGTGACGCCCTGCAGGTATTTGATCTCGGCACCCGTGAGCTCGGCGCGGATGCCGTGGAGGATTGTCGGAATCTCGATCCCGATCGGCACGTCGGGGTGCGTCAAGCCGACGTGGCCGGGGAACGAGTAGCAGCCGAGCAGCGTGAGGTTGTCATCGGCGGTCGGGCCGACGACGAGGATGCGCTTGCCGGCGGTCTCGGTCAGCGGCAGTATGCCGTCGTTCTGGAGCAGCACGACCGACTGCTCGGCGACATCGCGGGCCAGCGCGCGATCGTCGTCGGTATCGAGCGTGATGCGGCCGCGCAGGGCCTCGGGATCATCGAGGTCGGCCTCATCGAAGCCCGGTGGCAGCGGGTCCCAGCCGGGGTCGAGCAGGCCGAGCGCGAGCTTCTGCAACAGCACGCGCCGAAGGGCCGTGTCGATCACCGCGAGGTCGATGCGGCCGGCCTGCACCTCGGCGGCCAGCGGCTCGCTGTAGGCGCTGACGGTCGGCAGCTCGACGTCTACGCCGGCGGTGATCGCGGCGAGCGCGGCCTGGCCATCGGTGGCGGCGATGCCGTGCAGCGTGCGCAGGAAGCTCACGCCGAAGTAGTCGCTGACGACGGTGCCGGTGAAGCCCCAGGTGTCGCGCAGCAGGCCGGTGAGGAGCTCACGGTTGGCGGCGGCGGGGACGCCGTCGACGTCGTTGTATGCGCTCATCACGCTGCGCACGCCGGACTCGCGGATCGCCATCTCGAACGGCAACGCCATCACGTCGGCGAACTCGCGCGGACCCATCGAGACCGGGGCGAGGTTGCGCGCCGCGCGCGAGGCCGAGTAGCCGATGAAGTGCTTGAGCGTGGCGATGATGCCGGCGCCCTCGAGCCCGCGGATGTAGGCGCAGGCGATCGTGCCGACAAGGTAGGGGTCCTCGCCGATCGTCTCCTCGGTGCGGCCCCAGCGTGGATCGCGGGTGACGTCGAGCACCGGCGCGAGACCCTGGTGCACGCCGACCGAGCGCATGCTCGCGCCGATGCGCTCGCCCATCTCGCGGATGAGGACGGGGTTGAAGGTCGCGCCCCAGGAGAGCGGCACCGGGTAGGCCGTCGCACCCCAGGCGGTGAAGCCCGCCAGGCACTCCTCGTGCGCGAGTGCAGGGATGCCAAGGCGGTTCGCCTCGACGATGCGCCGCTGCGTGCGTGCGAGCGAGAGCACACCAACCGCGGGATCCACGGGCGCTGAGCCGAACGGGCGGGTCAGCTGGCCGAGGCCGTTCTGGATCACCGCCTCGAAGTCGACCCCGCCGGTGAGCTCGTGCTGGAAGGGTGCAACCTCGGCGTCGCCGGTCGGCGATACGCCCACCCAGACCGCGTAGAGCTGTGCCAGCTTCTCGCGCAGGGTCATGGCGTCGATCAGCGCCTCGACACGCTGAACCGGTCCGAGGGTGAGGTCGTGCCACGGTGCGAGCGCACCCTCGGTCGTGCGGTCGACGGTCATCTACTTGCCTCCCACGCCCATCAGGCCGCGGATCAGCCAGCGGCGAGCGAACAGATACACGAGCAGGATGGGGATGATCGAGAGCACGACGGCCGCGCACACGGCGGGCGCGTCGATCCCGCTCGTGGACGAGAAGTCGAAGAGGCCGAGCGTGAAGACGCGCGAGCTGCTCGACTGGGTCAGGATCAGCGGAAACAGGAACCCGTTCCAGGCGTTCAGCGCCGAGAAGACCAGGATCGTCGCGATTCCGCCGCGGGAGAGCGGCAGCACGAGGTTGCGAAACGTGCCCCAGGGCGACGCCCCGTCGAGCGCCATCGCCTCAAACAGGTCGGCCGTGATGTCACGCATCGAGCCGGTCAGGATGATCGTCGAGAGCGGCACCGAGAACGCCGCCGTCGGCAGGATCACGGCCGGCAGCGTGTCGTACAGGTTGATCTTGTTCATGATGTAGAAGCTCGGCACGATCACGGCCGAGATCGGCACCGCCAGGCCGAGCAGGAACACGCGGAAGACGAAGCTGACCGTGCGGCTGCGGTTGCGCACGATCGCGTAGGCGGCCGGTGGCACCACCACCAGCACGATCGCCACCACCGCGACGGTGATGATCGCCGTGTTCAGGAAGAAGCGCAGGAAGCCGCTGTGGAAGACCAGCGAGAAGTTGCTGACGGTCAGCTCAGACGGTGCTGACAGCGGCCCGTGGGCGGAGTACGCCGCCTGGGTCTGGAAGGCCGCCTTGACGAGCACGTAGATGGGCGCCAGGACGATCAGCAGCCAGAGCGCGCTGAAGGCTCCGGCGATCCAGTTGGGACGCTGCCTGGCGTAGGTCACATCCCCTCCTGGGTGCTGCGCATCTTGTCCCATCCAGTCGCCTTTACCAGCGCGACCGAGATCAGCGTGGTGACGACGATCAGCAACACGGCGATCACGCTCGCCGGCCCGAAGTTGAAGTTCGAGAACGCCTGGACGTACATGTAGTACGAGGTCGACGTGGTGGCCGTGCCGGGCCCGCCCTGGGTCAGGATCAGGATCGAGTCGAAGGTGGTGAGGCCGCCGACGACCATCAGCACGACCGAGGTGACCATCGTGTTGCGCAACTGCGGCAGCGTGATGTGGAAGAACTGACGGAAGCGCCCGGCGCCATCGATCGCCGCCGCCTGGTAGAGGACCTCGGGGATCGCACGCGCGCCGCCCTGGTAGATGAGCGTGTGGAACGGGGTCCACTGCCACATCCCGACGAACGTCAGCACGCCGATCGCCGCCGGCTGGCTGCTGAACAGGAAGCCGTGGTTGAACAGGGCGCCGCCGAAGATGAAGTGCAGCTCGTGCGGCAGGCCGAAGTACGGGTTCAGCAACGAGAACCAGACGATCGCGATCGCCGCCGCGGACATCAGCAGCGGGATGAAGTAGAGCGCTGACAGGATCGCCCGGTTCTTCTGGTACCCCGCTGCCCAGACACCGATGAGCATGCTCACCGGCGTCTGCGTGATGACGCCGAGGACGGTCAGGATCGCCGTGATCTTGAAGCTCTGGATCATGACCTGGTCCTGGAAGACGGACTTCCAGTTGGCGGTGCCGATCCAATGAGGCGACCCGATCCCGTTCCACTTGGTGAAGGACAGCCATGCCACCACCCCCAGCGGGAGCAGCGCGAACAGCGCGAAGTAGGTGACGGCAGGCAGAGACCAGAGGAAGCTCGGGCGGCCGACCTTCACAGCCTTGACGCCGCCCGAGCTTGTGCTCTCGCCCAGCCCACGTTCTTCCGTGAGCGTGGTCATGGTGTTCGACTTCCTCGGAACCTACCTGTTACGACGCAGGCTGGAGCTTCTGCATCGCAGTGATGAACTGCGCCTTGTTGAGGCTGTCGAAGTAGTTGGCCACCGCAGTGTGGATCGAGTTGGAGTCCGTCTGCGGGTAGGCCTGATCCCACGACAGCTGGAAGGCCGGGGCCTTGTTGACCAGCCGGTACTGCCACTTGAGGTACGGAGCGGTCGCACCGCTGATCAGGCTCGGCGTGTTCTTGGTGGTGGTCAGGTTGCCGAGCGCCAGCTCCTTCTTGACGAAGGCGCCCGAGTACATGATCTTCAGGAAGTCAGCGACGGCGTCCGGATAGCGGGTGGTCTTCAGCACCGAGTAGTAGTTCTCGGTGTTGCCGGCCAGGTCGGCGAGGTTGCCCTTGCCACCCGGGACCGACGGGAACGCCGTGTACCCGAGCTTGCCGGCCGCGACGAACGCCGCGCCGGGACCGTTGGCCGGAGCCGTACCGGTCGCCGTCGAACCGTCGCTCTGGATCGTCGAGTAGTCCCACGAGCCCATCAGCTCGAAGGCCGACACGCCGTTGACCACGAGGTCGGCGCTCGACGGCTCGCTGCCGAAGTTCACCGAGTCCCAGCTCTTGGACGGGCCAAAGGCGCCGAGGTTGACGAGCTGCGCGATGTCGCCCAGCGCCTTCTTGCTGGCGGCGGTGTTCCACTCGGCCTTCTGGCCGGCGAGCGCATTGGTCACCAGGCTCGGGCCGGCCACGCGGTCATAGAGATACTCGAACCACATCAGCGTCGGCCACTGGCTCTTGCCACCGAGCGCGATCGGCGTCTCCAGGCCCTTGGCCTTCAGGGTCTTGACGTCGTTGACGAGGTCGCTCCAGGTCTTGGGAGCCGACAGTCCGTCCTGGCTGAGGACCGCCTTGTTGTAGAAGAGCATCACCGGCTGCGTTCCGCGCATCGGAATGCCGTAGTAGCTGCCGCCGATCTTGGCCGCGCCGAGAATCGAGGCCAGGAAGCTCGACTTCAGCTTCGGGTTGGCCTTGAAGAAGCTGTTGAGCGGAAGCAGCAGCCCAGCCTTCTGGAACTGAGCGATCGAGCCGCCACCCCAGTTGAAGAAGACATCGGGAGCCTTGCTCGAGCTCATGATCGTCTGGAGCTTGGCCTGGTAGTACTGACCGGCGATGGTCGAAAGGACAGCCTTGACCTGGTGGCCCTCGCGAGTCTTGTTGTACTGCGCGACCGCGTACTGCTCGGCACTGTTCTGCGCGTCGCCGTAGACCAGGACCGTGAACTTCCCGGCCGGCCGGCTCGACGCCGCCGAAGCGACCGTCTTGGCGCTGCTCGCCCCGGCGCCGACGGCCACAACGGCACCGGCGGCAAGCGCGATAACGGTGGTCGCGGCACCCGACCGCAACCATTTACGGGACTTCATCATTTGGACCTTCCCCTCTCCGAAAGTTTCGACATACTTCCCGAAAAGCATGTCGCCGGGGCGAGGCTAGCGAGCCGCCTGTTTAGCTGTCAAGCTTTCCGCTGAGAAGATTCGATTGAGGACCGCTAACAATCTTGTCCAGCACTAAGAACCCAGCCACGAAGCCGAACCCTGACTCCACCTCGGAGCGGCGCATCACGCTCGCCGACATCGCGTCGGAGGCCAGCGTGTCTCTCGCAACCGTTTCGAAAGTTCTCAACGGACGCTCCGACGTATCGGCCACCACGCGGGCTCGTGTGGAGAAGCTCTTGGCCGGCTACGGCTACCTGCGCCGCGCCTCGGGCGGGGCCAACGGCAGTGCTCGCATGGTCGAGCTCGTCTTCCACGAGCTCGAGAGCGAGTGGGCGATCGAGATCATCCGCGGGGTCGAGCGGGTCACGCGCGAGGCCGGCATCAGCCTGATCCTGACCGAGAGCGGTGACCGCCACAGCCCCGGCCATGCCTGGATCGACGGCGTGCTGCGGCGCCGGCCGATCGGCGTGATCCTGGTGTTCTCCGACCTCGACCCTGAGGAGAAGCACAAGCTCCGCAGCCGCGGGGTGAACTTCGTCGTCGTCGACCCGGCCGATGAGCCGGAGCCCGACGTCGCCTCGATCGGCTCGGCCAACTGGGCCGGAGGATTCGCCGCCGCCCAACACCTGCTGGCACTGGGCCACCGCCGCATCGGCATGATCAGCGGCCCCGAGGACATGCTCTGCTCGATCGCGCGCGTCGACGGCTACCGCTCGGCGCTGGAGCGAGCCGGGATCGCCTTCGACCCGTCGCTGGTGTTGGCCGGTGATTTTCACGTCGCCGGCGGGCGCCGCGCCGCGGCCCGGCTGCTCGACCTGGACGAGCCGCCGACGGCGATCTTCGCCGGCAGCGACCTGCAGGCACTCGGCGTCTACGAGGCCGCGCGCCCGCGGGGTGTGAAGGTCCCCGAGGACCTGTCCGTCGTCGGCTACGACGACCTGCAGATCGCGCGCTGGGTGGGACCGCCGCTGACGACGATCCGCCAGCCGCTCACGGAGATGGCGGAGACCGCGGCGCGCATGCTGATCCGCATGGGCGAGAACCCGGAGACGCCGGTCAACCAGCGCTTCGACCTGGCCACCAGCCTGGTCGTCAGGGAGTCGACCGCGCCGCCCAACTCGGCGCTGTTGCGGTCCTGACCCGAACCTAGGGGCCGCTCTCCACGAGGAACTCCGAGCAAACCGGCGCTTCCTGAAACGGTCGGCAATAGCTTATGAATCCACCAGCAGCAGGATCACCAAGGCGATGCCGAAGGCGGCGATGATGACCGCGAACGCGGACGCGACGAAGGGCCCGTGGTATCGGGGGACCTTGTACGTGCGGCAGTACGCGACGGCGTAGAGCTGGTAGCGGACCGCGAGGACGACCACCATGATCACGCCAAAGGCGACCAGTCCGGCGCCAACCCATTCAGACGCCGGGTCCCGACCGGTGTGCATCGTCCTGTCCTGGAGCAGGAAGAGCCGGAACCGATCGATTGCGATGCCAACCACCATCACCGCCAGAGCGGTACGAAGCCACACTGAGAGGGTGCGCTCGGCATTCATGTAAGACCGCTCCGCGGACATCTGAGAGCGCTGGATCGAGAGGTCGACCAGGCGCTGCATTAGCGCCTCCTGCGAGTCGAGGCGTCCGGAGTCGGCTCCGTCAGGTTGGTCGTCTCCACCGTGCTCGAGGCCCTGCCGCTCCGACATACGCGCACATTACCGCCGGCCGCAGAGGCCATAGCCAATGCGCGACCCCCGGGTCCGCGGCGACGCAGGTCGGGCGCACCGGCTGATGGGACGTACGGCGAGCCGTCCCGCCGTGCCTCGTTATCCTGAGCGCCCGTGAGCGAGAGCCTGTGGGATTGCACGGCGGATCAGCTGCTGCGGCGCGCGTCGTCCACCGATCCGACGCCCGGCGGTGGTGCGATCGCGGCGCTGACCGCCGCCTTCGGACTGGGCCTGGTGCGGATGGCGGTCGACATCAGCAGCGCCGGCGGCGCGAGCGCCGGCGGCGAGCAAAGAAGGCTCGCCGATGCCCGGAGCAACGCCCGCGAGCTGCAGGCCCAGGTTGCCGAGGCGGTGGATCGTGACGTCGAGGAGTTCGAGGCGATGATGGTCGGCTACCGGATGCCGCGAGACACCGACGAGCAACGATCGGCGCGGCAGCGCGCGATCGCCGACGCCACGGTGACCGCGACCCATGGCCCGCTGAGGCTCGCCGAGTTGGCGGTCGCGGGGATCGCGCTGGCGGACGAGATCGAGTCATCTGTCAAGTCGACGATCGTCAGCGATGTCCAGGCTGGCCGCGATCTGTTGCGCGGCGCCGCGCTGGCCGCGCTACGAACCGCCGACATCAACCTCGCCGCCCTCGAGCAGAGAAGTCACGCCGAGGCACCCGCCCTGCGCCGCCGCCGCGACGCCGTACGGCGGGCAGCCGCCGACGTCGAGGAGCGTGGATGAGCGCACGGCTGATCGATGCGGCCGAGGTCGCGGCGCCGTTCCGCGCCGAAACGCGTGAAGGCGTGACTCGGCTCGATCGCGACCTGCGCATCGTCGGCGTCCTCAGCCAAGCGGAGGGTCCGGCCTACACGTATGCGCAGTACGCCCGCCGCGGAGCCGAGGATGCGGGCATCAGCATGGACCTCTGGCAGCTGACTCCCGATGATGCGGCCGCCGCGATCCACGAGGCGAACGCCGATCCGGCGGTCGACGGGATCTTTCTGTACTACCCCCTGACCGATCCCGACGAGGATCGCTGGTTGCGTGAGCTCGTCGACCCACGCAAGGACATCGAGGGGATGCACAGCTTCTGGAGCCGGCTTCTCTACGAGAATCGCCGGCACGTGGACGACAAGGGCGCGCTGCGGGCGATTCTCCCGTGCACGCCTCTCGGCATCCTGAAGCTGCTCGACGCCGCCGGGCTTCGCAACCGGCGCCGCGGGCAGCACGCACCCTTGGAGGGCGTCGTCGCCTGTGTGATCAACCGCAGCGACATCGTCGGCCGGCCGCTCTCGGCGATGCTCGCCAACGACGGGGCGACGGTGATCTCGCTCGACCTCACCGGCGCCGTGGTGTTCGAGCCGGCGATCGGGCGGCACGCCTACAGCGTGCGCGACACCGACTACGACCGCGCGGCGGCGTTGCGCGAGGCCGACGTGGTGATCACAGGCGTCCCGTCCCGCGAGTTCCGGCTCGTCACCGGCGACGAGATCAAGACCGGCGCGATCTGCGTGAACTTCTCCCAGTTCCGGAACTTCGACGACTCGGCGCTCGCCGTCGCATCCGCGTTCGTCCCGCGGGTCGGACCGATGACCGTGGCCATGGCGACGCGCAACCTGCTGCGCCTGGCGGCGCTGCGACGCTCCGCATAGCCGGTGGCGCGCCCAAGATCGATTCGCGCCCGAGGTTGGTTCCCACCCGCTCGATTCGCGCCCGAGGTTGATTGCCACCCGCCCACCCCGACACCGGCGCCGGCGCCGGGGAAATATGGATCGTGCACCCTCCTCTGTGGCGTTCGCCCGCGGGGCGGTCCTGTGGGTGGCTCCGATCCGGCACCCCCTACGCGCCTGGAGATGACCGCTTAAGGCTGCTTCCTTCCGGACCTGACCTGGTTCACGGGCCTCCATCGCGTTGGGACCAGATCATCACCGCCACACGCAGGATGCTGTCCGCGGACGTCCACCCCTCGGGAGGGACTTCAGCCTCGCTGGAGCGGATTGCGAGTTACAGGGCACCGCTAGCACCCCGCCTAGCACGATCCGCCCCAGATCGTAGAGCCTGCGAGGCCGAACGTGCACGATGGGTTGCCGAGATCCGGCCCGGCGCTCGTATGCCGATACTCTGCCCATCATGGCTATCGGAGTAGTAGGTCTTGGATACGTAGGTTTGCCGCTGGTCGTCGCGTTCGCAGAGGCCGGCGAGGAAGTGATCGCAGTAGATGTCGACCAGCGCAAGGTCGATTCGATTTGCGCGGGTGAGTCCTACGTCGAGGACATCCCCTCGGAGCAGCTGCGTGCCGTGCTCCCGAAGATTCACGCGTCGAGCCACTACTCGCCGCTGGCGCGGACCGAGGCGATCATCGTCTGCGTCCCGACGCCGCTGACCGAGAACCGCGAACCGGACCTCGGTCCGCTCGAGGCTTCGACCGAGGCGCTCGCGCAGGTCGTGCAGGAGGGTCAACTCGTTGTGCTCGAGTCGACCACCTATCCGGGGACGACCCGCGATCTGCTGGTTCCGATGATCGAGCGGCACTCCTCGCTGAAGGTTGGCGAGAACGTCAACGTCGCCTTCTCTCCCGAGCGCGTCGATCCGGGCCGAACAGATTTCACGCTGCGCAACACGCCCAAGGTGATCGGTGGGATAACCGAGGTCTGCACCGAGCGCGCCGCCGAGCTCTACGGCCGCGTCTGCGAGAACATCCAGCGTGTCTCCACGCCCGAAGCGGCGGAGATGACCAAGCTGCTGGAGAACATCTTCCGCTCGGTCAACATCGCGCTCGTCAACGAGATGGCGATGGTTGCCGACAGCATGGGCATCGACATCTGGGAGGTCGTCGATGCCGCCAGCACCAAGCCCTACGGCTTCATGCGCTTCGAGCCAGGCCCGGGGATGGGCGGGCACTGCCTGCCCGTCGATCCGTTCTACCTGACCTGGCGTGCGCGCGAGTTCCAGATGTCGACGGAGTTCATCGAGCTCGCCGGCAAGATCAACCAGCAGATGCCGCACTACTGCGTGGAGCGCATCGAGCTGGCGCTGAACGACGTCACCAAGCCGATCAGGGGCTCGAAGATCGCGGTCCTCGGTGTCGCCTACAAGGGCGGCATCGGCGACATCCGCGAGTCGCCGGCGTTGCGCATCATCGAGGTGCTGAAGAAACGCGGTGCGAACCTCTTCTACCACGACACGTACGTGCCGGAACTGCGCAACCTCGGGCTGCGGAGCGCCGATCTGGCGCAGGCGCTCGACGGCGCCGACGCGGTGGTGCTCGTGACCGCACACCCTGGGATCGACCATCATCAGATCGCGCGCGACGCGGCCCTGTTCGTCGACCTGCGCGGGATCACGCGCGGGTCCTCAGGCGAAAACCTGGTGCGGCTGTAGGTGCAGCTGATCGAGCCGATCGCGCGGATCGTCGGCGACGCCAATCTCGCGCGTGAGGTGCGCATCGGAGATGCGAGCGGCCTGCACGGCGTCGCGCCGGTCCTCGCGCACCCAGCCAGCGCCGAGCAGGTGCGAGAGCTGGTCGCCTGGGCCTACGCCGAGGGTGTGGCGATCCTGCCGGTCGGCGGCGCCACCGGCTTCTGCGGCGGCGCCGTCCCGCGCTTCGACGGGCCGGGGCTCGCGATCGCGCTCGATCGCGTCAACCGCGTGCGCTCATTCGATCCATTGCTGTGGCGCATGGAGATCGAGGCGGGTGCGACAACCGCGACCGTGCAGCGGCTCGCGCGCGAGAACGGCTTGATCTTCCCACCCGACCCGGGCGCCGCCGAGCAGTCGCAGATCGGTGGCAACCTAGCGACCAACGCCGGCGGGCCGCACGCCTTCAAGTACGGCGTGACCTCACGCTGGGTGACCGGTGTGGAGGCCGTGATCGCCCCCGGCGAGCTCGTGCGCTTCGGCGGGCCGCTGCGCAAGGACGCCGCCGGCTATGACCTGCGTGGGCTGCTGATCGGCAGCGAGGGCACGCTCGGGATCATCACCGCCGCCTGGCTGCGCTTCGTGCCGGCACCGGCGATGGCGGTCCCGGTGGTCGCGGGGTACGACTCGATCGCCGAGGGCGTCGAGGCGATCGAGGCGGCGCTCGCCTGCGGTGCCGTGCCGGCCACGATCGAGTACCTGCAGGGCAGCTGTATCCGGCATGCCCCTCCCCCGTTCCTCGCCGGCCCGGCACCGGAGCTCATGGTGATCTGCGAGGCCGAGTCCGAGGCCGAGCGCGAGGCGCTGGTGGAGGCGCTCGGGCCGGGGGCCGCCGCTCATGACCCGCGTGAGGTCTGGCGCTGGCGCGGCGGTGTCTCGATCGGGGTGCGCGCCGCGCGGGGCGAGAAGCTCTCCGAGGACATCGCGGTGCCCCTGGACCGCCTGCGCGAGGCGATCGAGCGCACGCTGGAGATCGGAGCCAGGCACGAAGTGGAGGCGACCTCGTGGGGCCACGCCGGCGACGGCAACCTGCACTCGACGTTTCTCTATGACCCTGAGGAGACGGTCGAGAAGCAGCGCGCCGAGGCGGCCGCGGCCGAGCTGTTCGAGCGCGCGCGCGAGCTCGGCGGCAGCGTCAGCGGTGAGCACGGACTTGGCCTGCTGAAGGCCGGGCAGCTGCTCGGCCAGTGGTCCGAGGCCGCCGTCGGCGTCCATGAGGCGATCAAACGGGCGCTCGATCCCAAGGGGCTCTTCAATCCGGGCAAGAAGCAGCCGCGGTGACGCTGCCCGGGGCTGGCGGCCAGCGGGCCGACCAGCCCCGCCGAAACGGCCTGAGGGTCAGCCCGCCACGACGCAGTCGCGGCCGGCGTTCTTGGCGTCGTAGAGCCGCTGGTCGGCCAGGTTCACGAGCAGTTCGAGGTCGGTCGCGTTGTCGGCCGTCGCCACGCCGACGCTGGTCGTCAGTGACAGGCCGGGGGTGATCTCCTGCCACGGCTCCTGCCGGATCGCGCGGCGGATGCGCTCACAGCCCGCCAGAGCGGCGTTGGCATCGGTCTGCGGCATCAGCACCACGAACTCCTCGCCACCGCTGCGCACGATGATGTCGGAGGCGCGCAGCACCTTGCCGAGCAGCTCCGCCGCCCGCACCAGCACCTGATCGCCGACACTGTGTCCGTGGCGGTCGTTGATCAGCTTGAAGTGGTCGAGGTCGACCACGGCAACGCTGACCACGCCCGAGTTGGCGGCAGACGGGTTGGCGAGCTCGCGCGCCAGGAAGCGCCGGTTGTGGAGGCCCGTGAGCCAGTCGCGCTCGGCCTGGTCGCGCAATTGCTCCTGCAGCTGCTCGAGCTCGGCAGTGCGACTCTCGAGCTCGGCGTGGGCCTCGGCTAGCTCGCGGTTCTTGAGGGCCAACGCGTCGGTCTCGTTGCGCGCGAGCCGTGCCTGCAGCACCGCGCGCTCGAGGCTGAGCTGCAGCTCGGAGATCTCGGTGAAGGCCTTGCGCTCGAGCTCGGACGAACGCGAGAGCGCATCGTAGGCCTCCTCCGGCCGGCCGGCTTCGCGCAGCGCCTCGGCCACTGCGGCGAGAATCGTGCTGCGGGTGTGCGGCATGCGCTCACCCAGCCAACTCAGGGCAGACTCGCCCGCCTGCTGGGCGTCGTCGTACTCGCCCAGGGCCATGCGCGCGAGCACCTGCGCGCGGACGCTGGCCCCGAGCACGTAGGGATTTGGCGGGTTGCTATCGGCCAGCAGCGAGAGTGACCGCTCGGCGTCTTTCAGTGCCGCAGCGGGGTTCCCGGTCGACAGTTCGATGTCGGCGCGGGTCGAGTGGATCACCGCCATCGCGAAGCGATTGGGGCGGGTCATGCTGGCGATCGCGAGCGCGCGCTCGATCGAGATGCGGGCGCTCTCCGTGTCACCGGTTGCCTCTTGATAGCAGGCGATGTCGTTGTAGGTGATCGCCTGCTCCCACATCGCGCAGGCCTCGATGGTCAGCTCGAGCAGCTCGTCGAGGCGCCTATCGAGCTCGCGCATGCTGACGTTGCCGAAGACGATGAAGGCGGCACGGCGGGCGAAGATGCGCAGACCGATGTCGTCGCTGGCATCCGCCCACTCGATCGCGCGCTCGGCGTTGGCCAGCGCGTGTGAGTAGGCGCCCGAGAAGAAGCTCACCTGGGCGCGGAGCGCTGACACCTCCGCCTGGGCGACGGGGCACTGGTCGCGGCCGCCGAGCTGCCGCTCACTCTCGAGCGCCAGCGCGAGACCGCTGCGGATGTCACCGCGGTGCAGCGCGACATGGCCCTCGAGCGCCAGGGCGCGGGCCACCAGGCTGGACTCGCCGAGCGAGCCCGCCTGCTGGTTGCAGCGGATCGCCGTCGCCAGCGTGGCCGCCGGGCTCTCGCGGAAGCTCGTACGCGCAGCACAGAGCACGGCGTCGATCTGCACCGAATCGAGAACGCTCGCGTCCTGGCTGTCACGCTGCTGTGTGGAAGACATAGATGCCCGCCCTTCAGAGCCTTATCGGCTCCGCAGGCTGACACTGAAGCCTAAACGGCGAGCCTGACCGACTGTTCTATGCGCCGCCGCGCCGGCGATTTCCGGCGCGGCGGCTCCAGGGGAGGAGGGGTAAGCGTCTACAAGCTGATCCGCTTGTTGATGGCGTGCCTCTCGTGCTTCGTGTTCAGCGCGATCACGGAGAGGTGCAGGCGGATCTTCCTCTTGTGCGCGGCGGCGGCGATCAGCGCACGGTCCTCGTGCAGGACGGTGGTGAGCTTCACGCGGAAGGAGCGCGCTGGCCTGCGCAGGCGGATGATCAGACGGCCGTGGGAGATCGATAGCGACCTGATCCTCGCGCCGGTGACCGACACGCCCGTGACCTTGCTGTGCTTGCCGACGCGGTGGCGGATGAAGCTGATCCCGGGCGTGAGCTTCACGCTGATCCGCGTGATCCTGGCCGCGTTCCTGCGCACGCTGACCCTGAAGCGCACTGACGGATGGCCCGACCTCACGCCGACGAGCGCCGGGGTGGTGACCGTCGGGGGGATGTCGACGGTCTTCTCCGGGAGGGGGCTCTTGGCGGGCGGGGGGGCCGAGCAGTCGGCAATGCCGTAGTTCAGCTCGGAGGTGACCGTGTGGTCACCGTTCTGGTCAGTCGAGGTCCCATCCGCGACGCCGCTCCCGGGGTTGCAGTTGGTCAGGAACATGCCTTCCGCTCCGCCGTTGAACACCATCGAGAGGCTCGTGAGCGGGATGTCCGGCAGGCCGTTGAAGGCCGCGGTCTTGGTGGTGAGCTTGACGCTTCCGACGAGTGTCAGCGGGAACGGGGGCGGGAAAACGAGCGTGAGCGTCGGTCCGAGCGCGGTTCCGGTCAGGTAGGCGCTGGCCGTGAGCGGCTTGGGATACAACGGCGAGACCGCCGTGGCCGTGCCCACCGGCGTGCAGCCCTTTGAGATGTCTATGCAAAGCAACTTGATCGCGGCGAGATTGACACCGAGCGCAGCGTCGGGGAACGAGATTGCAAGCGACTTCGTCGGGGACTCGTCGGCGGCCTGCGTGACCGCGGTGGTGATCTCGACCGCCCGATCGGTGCTGTCCTTGACTGCCGACACCGACAGCTTCGGCGCGTACGGAAGCGTCGCACAGCCCGTGACGCTCAACGGAGCCGTGAGGTTGTGCACGGTCGGGTCGCTGTAGGAGTCGACGCTGACGCTCACATTCGCCGGCGTCGAGGGACAGGTGGTCGGATAGCGCAGACCGTCGAACGTGCTGTCGATCTCGGTGATCTCGATCGGCGCGCCGACATCGGAGAGCGGCAGGCCGAGGGCGCTCGCGTCAAGCTCGTTCGGCAGGACTAGATCGATCGTGACCCCGACGCCATCCGGGTCTCCGGAGGGTCGCACCTTGATGTCAGCTGTCGAACCGATCTGGTTGCCGTTGTAGTTCACGGCCAGTCCCGCGAGGTCTCCGGGAGCGGGGGGCGGCACGAGATCGAAGGTGACATTCGTGGGCAACGGGACCAGCCCGACGCCCCCGGCGCCGGCGTACGCAGTCACCGTGCCGGTTCCAACCTGGCAGTTCGTGTCGCTGAGATCAGCGGTGGTCAGGCAGGCGCCGCCGTTGATGTCAGCGTTGGCCAGCAGGCCCGGGGGAAGGTTGATCGTCAGATGCTCGGGGGTGTCCGAAACCGGGTAGGTGGCGGCGTTGTTGAATTTCACATCCATGCTGAGGTTCTGCGAAGCGCCCGCCTGTGTCCCGGCACTCTGGTCGAGGCCGAGACTCGGTGTGATCGCGGCCTGCGCACCCGAGGCGAACAAGGCTGTAGCAACCACGACTAACGCCCCGATGAGAGCGCCCCGTCCGTTTCTGACCGACATACCCTCTCCTTTGCGTCCCAGCATGTCCCATGCCGGCTGACCGACACACCTGTCGGTTCGTATGCCCAGAGGGCGCGGATCTCAAACACCCCTTTCTGGACTCGCGCGCTGTGCGCAGCGCTGCCACGCGCGTAAAGCGTTCACACGGCTTCAAGCGCGCGGGGCGGAGCGTCGGGCGTCGCGCATATGAAGTGTGACTCCGGCCGCTTGATGAGGTATGTTGTCAGAGGCGATGAGGCTCGCTTGCGGTGGCTTTCATCTCGAACAGCGTTTCCCGCTGACGGCCTCTACTTGTAGCTCTTCGTTGAGTTAGGAGGCAACTGCGCGGAATCCCCTCAGACATCTCTGACCTGTCACCACCGCAGGTCGTCACCACGCTGTGAGCACAGACCGCTGCCGTAGGCAGTGTCAGTAACTGACCGTTCTGGCTCGGACGTTTACTGGCGTGAGGTTAGGCGGCTTGGGCTGCGGGTAGTTCGAGGCGGCGCGGGCTCGTCGAGGTTGGTGTGACGGGTGACCTTCTACTCGAACGGCGCGGCCAGTCGTTGGTAGCGGCGGCCGAAACGCGAGCATTTGTTGCAAGCGTGCGGCGACCAGTGCCAGCAGACCAAAGTTTGGAGTGAAAGACTCGCATTACGAGGAATTCGTCACTCAGGCATTCGACACCATCAGTCAAGCCAGACAGGAGGAGTGATATGGAAGCAGGGCACGTAGCACCGGCGTCACCGCCCCCGCCCTCTACGCCCGCGCCGGCAGGCGCCGCGATCGGATGGGGTATCGCCAATCCGATCGCGGTGGGCGTCGCGGGGTTCGCGCTGACGACGTTCATGCTCGGGATGGTCAATGCCAACCTAATCAGCGGTAGCGACACGATCGCCGTGCTCAGCGTTGCGGGTGCGTACGGCGGCCTCGTCCAGCTGTTGGCCGGGATGTGGGCATTCCGGGCGGGTAACACGTTCGCCGCCACCGCGATGAGCGGATACGGCGGGTTCTGGATCTCGTTTGTGCTGTTGGTCCAGTTCTTCTTGCCTGAGGTCGCCAAGTCCGGTGGTGCCGCGGCCGCCAGCCACGCGGTGGCGATCTATCTGTTCTGTTGGGGCTTCTTCACGTTCTACCTGTGGCTTGCATCGTTCAAGACGAATGTCGCGGTCTTCCTGGTGTTCCTCACCCTGTGGATCGCGTACGGTCTGCTGGGCTGGGGCGATCTGAACGGCGGCCATTACGTGATCAAGGACATCGGTGGCGCCGTCACAATCGCCTGCGCGGTGCTCGCTTGGTACCTGGCGTCGGCAGAGGTGATCAACGACACCTGGGGACGCACGGTGCTGCCGCTCGGCCCGTTGAACACCTGAACTCGGAGACCCGACGCGGTCCGCAGGCAATCCACGATTGCGGGCGAGGAGGCACCGGCACGCCGCCGGCGCCTCCTCGGCTTCGACGCGCATGGATCTTCGACGCGCACGGATCCTTCACGTACGGAGCGGAGTCAGACAACAGACATTCTTGGGGCCCGCCGGCCGCTGTCGACCGCAGGAGACACGAGAAGTGCGGGCCACGTAGCCAGGCTCAGGATAGAGTTGTGTTCCGTGACCGGTTGGTCGCTGGCGACGCCGCGGGTGCACTCGCGGGCCGCCCCGGGTGGCCGGCCCAACTCGTAGGAGGGAGAACATCCGATGGCGGATACTGCAGCAGGAGCGGGAAGCGCGCAGGACGGTGCCGAGGAGTATTCCGAGGCGCAGATCGCGGTTCACTGGCGCGAGGAGGAGTACTACGACCCGCCGGCGCGGATCAGGGCCGAGGCCAACGCGACCGACGATTCGATCCGCCAGCGCTTCAGCCCCGAGAACTACCCGCAATGCTTCGAGGAGTACGCGAACCTGCTGAGCTGGGATCGCAAGTGGGACACCATTCTGGACACGAGCAACCCGCCGTTCTGGAAGTGGTGGGTCGGCGGTCGCCTCAACGCCTGCGCGAACTGCGTGGACCGTCACCTGGAGACGCGCGGCGACAAGAACGCGCTGATCTGGGTGCCCGAGCTGGAGGAGGACGAGACCCAGTTCATCACCTACAGCGACCTGCACCGGCGCGTGAACGAGTTCGCGGCGCTGCTCCAGGGGCTGGGCGTCAAGACCGGCGACCGCGTGACCCTGCACCTGCCGATGGTGCCCGAGCTGCCCGTGACGATGCTCGCGTGCGCGCGCCTCGGCGTGATCCACTCGCAGGTGTTCGGCGGGTTCAGCGGCGCCGCCTGCGGGCACCGGATCGCGGACTCGGGCTCAAAGATCCTGATCACGATGGACGGCTACTACCGCTCCGGCAAGATGATCGATCACCGCGTCAAGGCCGACGAGGCGGTGGCGACCGCCCACGAGGAGGGCGCCGAGGTCGAGACGGTGCTGGTCTGGCGCCGCAAGCCCGGTGAGTACCAGTCGGGCAACCCGATGGTCGAGGGTCGCGACCACTTCGTCGACGACCTGCTCGCCGACTACGCCGGCAAGACCGTCGAGCCCGTGTCGGTGCCGGCCGAGTCGGTGCTGTTCCTGATGTACACGAGCGGCACCACCGGCACTCCGAAGGGGGCACAGCACTCGGTCGGCGGCTACCTCTCCTATGTGGCCGGCACGTCGAAGTACTACCAGGACATCCATCCGGACGACGTCTACTGGTGCTTCGCCGACATCGGCTGGATCACCGGCCACTCCTACATCGTCTACGGCCCGCTGGCACTGGGCACCGCGAGCGTGATGTATGAGGGCGTGCCGACCTACCCGGATCCAGGGCGGCCCTGGCGGATCGCGGAGAAGCTCGGGGTGGACATCTTCCACACCTCGCCGACGACCGTCCGCATGCTACGCCGCGTCGGACCGGACGAGCCGGCCAAGTACAACTACCACTTCCGGACGATGACGACGGTCGGCGAGCCGATCGAGCCGGATGTCTGGCGCTGGTACTTCGACGTCATCGGCAAGCGCGAGGCATCGATCACCGACACCTGGTGGCAGACCGAGAACGGTGGCTTTCTCTGCAGCACGCTGCCGGGCGTCGACAAGATGAAGCCGGGCAGCGCCGGACCGGGCGCGCTCGGCATCCAGCCGGTGATCTACGACGAGAATCGCGAGGAGGTTCCGCAGGGCTCCGGCAAGGCGGGCAACATCTGCATCCGCAACCCTTGGCCGGGCGGGTTCCAGACGATCTGGGGCCAGGACGAGCGCTACGTCGATACCTACTACGCGAAGTACTGCCGCGACCGGGGCAGCAAGGACTGGCGCGACTGGCCCTACCTCGCGGGTGACGGCGCGATGCAGGGCGCCGACGGCTACTTCCGGATCCTCGGCCGGATCGACGACGTGATCAACGTCGCCGGCCACCGGCTCGGCACCAAGGAGCTCGAGAACGCGAGCCTGAAGGTCGACGAGATCGCCGAGGCGGCGGCGGTGCCGGTGATCGACGAGGTCCGCGGCAGGGTGGTCGAGATGTACGTCTCGGTCAAGCCGGGGATCGAGCCGAGTCAGGAGATCGTGCAGAAGGTCTCGGACATGATCGACCGCGAGATCGGCAAGATCGCCCGCCCGAAGAACGTCTGGATCGTCGACGACATGCCCAAGACGCGCTCGGGCAAGATCATGCGTCGCGTGATCGCCGGGATCTCGAACTTCTCGGGAACCGGCGACATCACGACGCTGGCAAACCCCGAGGTGGTGGACAAGATCCAGCGCCACGTGCACAGCGAGAAGGTCGCGCGCGGCGAGACTCCGCGCGAGCTGACCGAGCAGGAGAAGCAGGAGATCGCCTCCTACGGGCAGACGGACTGACACAACCCGGAGCGATCGCCGAGATCGCCGGGATCAGCGCTCACGCGAGCCGCCGTCCCGCTGGACGGCGGCTCGGCCGCGCCGGACGCCCAGCCGCCCTCCCGGCACACCGCAGCACCATCGCC
This sequence comes from Solirubrobacteraceae bacterium, assembly GCA_050696795.1. Lineage (GTDB taxonomy): Bacteria > Actinomycetota > Thermoleophilia > Solirubrobacterales > Solirubrobacteraceae > Palsa-465. The sequence goes on from JBOGYJ010000075.1 coordinate 23,027, forward strand.
GACCCCGAGTTCACGGCGAAACGTCTACGTGTCCACTTGACAAACGTCGGGCCATATCAGTCCTGCTCGGGGTGCGCGGTGCGCAGGTACTCGATCACCGCGGGATCGTGCGTCCGCCGGCGCTCGATGCTACGGCCCGTGCAGGTGCAGAACTCCACCTCGGCACCGGACTTGGCAATGTCCACGACGCGCCAGTGCGCGCCGGACTGCAGCCAATCCTCGAGCTCCGCGATCGTCACGTCGCCACCTGCAGATCTGCTTCCCGAACTCCCCACTGCATCCTCGAGTATATGCACCGAGGCCACGACGCTGCGAGCCGTTGAGCAGGCATCGTCATACCCCGAGCGCCTATGCCACCGATTGCCGGTCAGGGCGAAGCCTGGTCTCGATGAAGCGCCCGATCTGCTCGATCAGGTCGGACTCGCTCCACGTGCGGCGGTCGACGTTGTCAGCTCGGATCGTCAGCACCGGTATGCCGGCCGCCTCGAGCTTTCTGACGCTGAAGAAGTCGTCCTCACCCAGGCTGATGACGCCGTCCACCATGTGCAGCTGGGCCTCCTTCAGGTGCCAGGCGCTCGACCATGTCGGCATGCGCAACTCCTCCCCCACCGGCACGAAGCGAGCCGCCAGCGCGCGCAGAGGATCACGGCCGTCGAAGTAGCGCAGGTAACCGTCGGCGGCCAGGCCGAGGTACATCGACCACACGAACACAGCGCCGTACCGCTCCTGGAAGTGCTGGTAGAGCCCGAGGCTCGACCAAAGGCCGCGCCCCAGCCACATCAGCCGCAGCTTCTCGTCGGCGTAGGCGGCCTGGCCAGTGGCAACCCGCTGCTCGACCTCCCCGCGAAGCTCGGCGGCGGCGTCGCGCGCCCATTCGCTTCCGCGGTGCCACTGGGGAATCATCACCGCGGGCATCGTCTCGCCCGCGCTGACCGGAGCTGGTGAGCTGCGGGCGACCATGTCGCGCGTAGCGCGGTTGTGCTCGGCCTGCTCGTTGGCCAGATCCATGACCTCCGCGAACCGGCTCTCCGAGAAGCGGCGGCCGGTGGTCGCTTCGAGCACCCGCACGAGGCCCGTCAGCTCATTGCTCAGGAGGTCCAGCCGCTCCCTGGGCAGGAAGGTGTCCCAGCGGTCGGGTAGCTCCTCCCACCATCTGGCCGGCACCTGGGTGCGCGTGTCGAGGCTGCGCTCGATCGCCAGGAACGTCGCGCCCGTTCGCCGCGACCAGACCTCGAACAGCTGCCGCATCGAGTCACTCGAGAGCGAAGCCTGGAGAATCGTGGGCCTCGGAAGCCCTCCCCACGGTGCGGTGCCGGGGTCGCCCGCCAGCAGCTCGCCGAGCGGGAGCGTGTTGTATTGCTCGTACGAGCTGGGATAGCCGGCTTCACTCAGCGCCGCCAGGTACCTGGGCCCCAGCTGCTTTGCCGAGATCAAGGACGACCACCACTGGAGCACCACGTAGGGGATATCCATCGCGCGGTAGATCTCGTGAGGCGAGTCCGCGCTGAGGACAGCGAACGGCTCGCCGTCGGCAACCCGCTCGCGCACCTCGGAAAACCACTGCCGCTGATACTCGGAGAAGCGCCGGGTGCAGCTCAGTTCCGCCTGGCGCCGGATCCCGCCCGCGTCAGCCATGAGCCGCACCTTCCGACTCGGAGACCCGGTGCTCGAGTTCAGAACGAAGCCGCCACGCTATCTCACGCACTGTTTCATCACCCTGGTCGGCGTCCACCTGGACCGAGACGACCGGAAGCGTCGGCACCAGGTTTTTCAGCTCCGCCAGCTCCCAGCCCGAGGCGAGATCGTCGGGGGCGATCAGTTGCAGAATGCAGTCTGCGCCAACCGCTCGCGCGCGCCCGGCGATGTGTACCGCACGGTCCAACCCGGCACGAGCAGCGCCCACCGGACTGAGCTGATAGCGGTCCGCCAGCCAGTCAAGCCCCGGATCGCCGGCCCGCTCGTGCGTCACCGCGTGGTGCCAGCCGTGATCGTCGCCCACCAGCGCCAGCCCCGCGGCTTCCAGCCCTACCAGCACAGCCGGTTCGGGCTCAGAACCGGTGACGAAGACCCGCGGACTCACGGCAGCTGGCACCAGGCCGCGTGCATGCTCAAGACACGCCCCGACAGCCGCGGCCGCATCCGCCTGAGAGAGCACGGTCGCTGCACGAGCGGCCAGCACAGCCCTGCTCCCGGCCACGCGCCCCTCGGCACGCAGGCTGTCCAGCTCGCGCAGCTGCTCGGCCAGGTGGACCTCGGCCATGATGGCGGCGCTCAGCGCCTCGTCCGCGATCTCTCCAGCCGACCACTCTCCGAGGACGACGGCAAGCTCCCGCAGCCGCGTCCGGTTGTACACGGCGGACGTGCGCGACGGCAGCCGCAGCATGTCGCTGAAGGCGATGGGCGGGATGAGCGACTTGTACTCGGGATCCTCCGCCAGCTCCCTGATCACGTAGAAGAGCTTGGTATGCGATTCGGTGTCGCGCCCGATCAGTAGCGAGTCGATCCAGTCGAGCTCCTGTCCGAGCAGAGCGGAGAGGAGCTCGAGCGACTCCGCGGAGAGCTCGCCGCGAAGCCCATCCGGCACGTGCCGGCTGCGTGCGCTGACGCGGTCTCCCAGGTCGGTGGCGCCGGCGCGCAGCAGCCGCCCGGGGCGCAGCCGAACCGGAAGCATTCCGGCGGCCAGGACAAGCTCCCGCGGCGCGTACTCGCCGAACAGGCCGACGACGCGCCCCCCCTGCGCGTGCCAGCGGTCGGCGCCCGACCACGGCTCGTCGTAAGCCTGACTCGGGGATTTCAGCCGCTGAGGTTCAGCGTTCATCGCATCGGCTAGTTGACCCGCCGGCTGTGACCGGCCCAGTAGGGCTGCCGCAACTCACCCTTGAGGATCTTTCCCGGCCCCGACTTCGAGAGCGGCTCGGTGCGCAGATCGATCGAGCGCGGAACCTTGTAGCCGGCGATCAGTTTGCGGCTGTGCTCGATCAGCTCCTCCGCGGACACCTGCTGGCCGGGCAGGATGCTGACGACGGCATGCACCGCTTCGCCCCAGTGCGGGTCCGGGACGCCGATCACCGCCACCTCGGAGACGGCCGGATGCTCGGCGAGCGCGGCCTCGACCTCGATCGAGTACACGTTCTCACCGCCCGTGATGATCATGTCCTTGAGCCGGTCCACCAGGAACAGGTAACCCTCGTCGTCTTGCCACACCGCATCCCCGCTGTGGTACCAGCCGTCCGCCAGCGCAGCAGCGGTCGCATCCTCCCGGCTCCAGTAGCCCAGCATCACGTTCGGGCCCCTGACGCAGAGCTCACCAACCTGCCCCGGCGGCAGCGGCATGCCCTCGGGATCCAGGACGGCCACCTCCACACCGATCACCGGAATCCCCACCGAGCCGAGTCGTTTCGCGTACGGCTCCTCACCCCCGGCGCCGAGGCGGTGGTCGACCGCCGACAGCTGCGTGACCGTCGGCGCAGCCTCGGTCATTCCGTAGAACTGCACCACGTCGCAGTCGAGGTACTCGAGAACCCGCCGCTGCAGCGCCGGAGTGATCGGCGAGGCCGCGTACTGCACATGACGCAGAGACGGAAGCCCCGTACCGGATTGGTCACGAGCGAGTTCGTCCATCAGCATGCTGAGCATCGTGGGCACGAGCGAACAGTGCGTGATCGACTCTCGTCGCACGGTATCGATGAATTCGCGCGGTTCGAAGTGGTGGAGCATCGACTGGCGGCTGCCGGCCCAGGTGCACGCGAACAGATTTGACGTTCCCGCGACGTGGAACATCGGAGGCACGTGCAGCCAGCGGTCCTCGTGGGTGTGGCCCGTCGCGATCAGGTTGTGGCGCGCGTTGGACAGCAGGTTCCCGTGGCTCAGCATCACGCCCTTCGGGCTCCCGGTCGTGCCACCCGTGTAGCAGATGCCGGCCAGCTGATCCTCGGGCCAGGCCTGAGGCTCCACGACGGCATCGGACAGCAGCTCTTCATAGGTGGGCAACTCCTCGCCGGACCCGTGCGCGCCATCGAGCACGAGCTCGGTCAGGCTGGCACAGCGCTGCAATAGCTCCCGGGCGACCGCCATGCGCTCGGCGTCGACGATGAGCATCTGGATCTCACAGTCGTTGACGATGAACTCGAGCTCGGCCGGGACGAGCCGGAAGTTGAGGTCCACGAGGACGCGACCCGCGCCCGGCACGCCGAACCAACACTCCGCGTGAGTTGCGGAGTTCACGCCCAGGAAGCCGACGCGGGCACCGAGTGCGACGTGCAGCTGATCCAGAGCGCCGCCGAGCGCGGCGACCCGCTCTGCCAGCTGCGTGTAGGTGCGCGTCAGGTCGCCGTCGACGAACGCCTCCGACGAGCCGAAGAGCACTGCTGCCCGACGGATCGGCGATCCCAGATCGCCGCGACCGGCGCCCAGCGTTGCGGCCTCTCCAAGGCTCATTTGACGGCACGGTAACATTCGGGTGCCTGATAATCAAGCACCGTGCGTAGTTGCGAGAGAGCGCAGCGAGGGGAGACATATGAGCAGCGTCGAAACGTCCGGGTTCACGACTGACATCGCAGGCCTGGGAAAGACCGTCGGAAGTCAATTGGGGCCCACCGAATGGACCGAGATGACGCAGCAGCTCGTCAACAAGTTCGCCGACCTCACCGGAGACCACAACTTCATCCACGTGGACGTAGAACGCGCCAAGCAGACTTCGTTCGGCGGAACGATCGCTCATGGGTTCCTGTCTCTCTCGCTACTGGCGCCCGTGACGCAACTGCTCCACGTCAGCGATGCCGGCACGAGCATCAACTACGGCTTGAACAAGGTCCGCTTTCCGGGCCCGCTGCGGGTCGGCAGTCGCTTCCGTGGCGTCGCCGAGATCACCTCGGTGGGCGAGATTGGCGGAGGCGTCGAGGCCCACATAAGCGCGACGCTGGAGGTCGAGAACGCGGAGCGTCCGGCGGTAGTGGCCGCGTCGATCGTGAGGTTCTACGCATGAACGGGCCCGGCCTCGATGGCAAGGTGGCCATCGTCACGGGAAGCGGCCAGGGGCTCGGGCGGGCCTACGCGGTGGCGCTCGCCGCCGCCGGTGCCGCCGTCGTGGTCAACGACCTCAATGCCGAAGCCGCCAACGAGACGGCGGACCTCATCACGAGCGCGGGTGGCAAGGCGGTCACCGAGATCGGCGCGGTGGGGAGCAGCGAGGTGGCGCAGGCGCTCGTCGACCGAGCGGTCAGCGAGTTCGGCCGACTCGACATCCTCGTGACCAACGCCGGCGTGCTGCGCGACCGCGTCCTCTGGAAAATGACCGACGAGGACTTCGATCTCGTGATCGCGACCCACCTGCGCGGCACGTTCACATGTGCTCGTGCCGCAGCGACGAAGATGCGAGAGCAGGGCGACGGCGGGCGCATTATTGTGGTGGGATCGCCGGCGGGCGAGTTCGGCAACTTCGGTCAGACCAACTACGCTGCCGCCAAGGCGGGCATCGTCACCTTCGCACGTGTCTGGTCATTGGAGCTCGCGCGCGACCGCATCACAGCAAACGCCGTGATTCCGACCGCTTGGACGCAGATGACGGCCAGCATCCCGATCTACGGGCCCCTGGTTGAGGCCGCCGCCGGTGGCGCCGAGTTCCCGGCCCAGGTACGCCGGGAGCACGCGATCGGGTGGCCGGAGGACTGCGCACCGCTGGTGGTGTTTCTCGCCTCCGAGACAGCCTCCGGGATAACCGGCCAGGCCATTGGCATCGGTGGTGACAGGCTCACCCTGTATGCGCACTCATCTGAGCTCTCACACGAACTGCGTGACGGCGGTTGGAGTGTGGAATCGATCGCCTCCACCTGGGAATCGTCGTTTGCCGGGAAGTCTCAGCCGTCGGGCGTGATACTTCCCCCACTGGATCTCGAGCAGGCGGCCAGAGCATGAACCTGAACGTCGAGGACGCGGTTGCGATCGACGTCCACGTCCACGCCGAGCGCAACCAGAACGAGCCTCAGGATCCGGTGACGAGCGAGATCCTGGCCGCCGCGGCGAAGTACTTCGGCGGGCAGCCCCCGCAGCCGACGGCCCAGGAGGTGGCGGACTACTACCGCGAGCGCAACATGATCGCGGTGATCTTCAATGTCGACGACGAGGCCGGCATGGGCCGCAAGCGCCTCGGCAACTCCGAGGTCTTGGAGGCAGCACGGGCCAACCCCGACACACTGATCCCCTTCGCCAGCATCGACCCGCACAAGGGCAAGCTCGGCGTGCGCGAGGCGCGCGAGATGATCGACGCGGGCGTGCGCGGCTTCAAGTTCCACCCCAACGTCCAGCGCTTCTGGCCCAACGACCATGAGTTCTACCCGCTGTACGAGGTCATTGCCGAGGCCGGTCTGATCGCACTCTTTCACTCCGGAACCACTGGAATCGGAGCGGGGATGCCCGGTGGCGGCGGCGTGCGCCTGAAGTACTCGAACCCGATGGCGGTCGACGATGTTGCCGCCGACTTGCCCGACCTGAAGATCATCCTGGCGCACCCGTCGTTTCCCTGGCAGGATGAGGCGTTGGCCATTGCCGTACACAAGCCGAATGTCTACATCGACCTGTCCGGCTGGGCGCCCAAGTACTTCCCAGAGATCCTGATCAGGTACACGAACACGCAGCTGAAGCACAAGATGCTTTTCGGTTCTGACTACCCGCTGATCACCCCCGATCGCTGGTTGAAGGAGTTCGCCGAACTCCCGATCAGGGACGAGGTCCGCCCGCTCGTGCTCAAGGAGAACGCCATCGGGCTGCTGGGCCTGCGGGACTGAGACGACCGAGGTTCGGAGCGTGGCCCGCTGGCCACGCTCCTCGAGCCCACGCTCAGTCGGCGAACGCGGCCTCGGCCGCCTCGGCTATCGCCGCCTGGTAACCGCTGACGTCGTGCCGGCGCAGCCAGCGCTCGGACGCCATGCACTCGGCCACCGACGCGGCGCGATCCAGGTACTCCTCGCGGCCGCCTGGGTACAGCCGCTCGAGTTGCTCGCCGTCAAAGGGGACCCGGTACATGGGCAGGAAGTGCGTGCTGTTGTCCGCCGCGTGCTCGCCGGGCGCGCGGCCGTATCGCGCCAGCGGCACGTCGACCTGCACCGTTCTGACGCCGCCGCGCGGGTTGCCAAGGTCGTCGCGCGCCACCTCCAACGCCCTGTCGAACTCGAGGCGCGCGCTCGGTGGCGGCGCCTCGCCGTGCACGACCCAACGATCGAGGTTCTCCATGGTGGCCGAGAACAGGCGGCGCAGCGGGACATCGGAGATGCCGTAGCGGGCTTCCCGGTCGCGCTGGGCGTAGGGGTGACCGCGCTGGGCAAGCTGAACGATGTGGGTGCGCTCGACAGCCACGCCAAGGTCCGTGTGCGTGGTACCGGCGACCTCGTAGAGGCGATGGCGTCCCTGCCCCTCGTCGAGGTCGGGCACCTGGGCGCCGATGTTCCGCTCGCCTTCACCCTGGCTGAGGAACTCGATCACGGGCACGTCGATCGCGCGCAGGCGCCTGCGCGGGTCGCCCACAGGTGCCGGTGACTCCTCCGAATTGATCTCCAGGTAGCCACCACCCTGCCAGGGACTTGAGATGCCGATCAGGTAACCGTCGATCATCGGGGCCCCACCCCGGCCGCGCAGCGCATCATGGAAGCCCTCGTTGACGAAAGTACGCATGAAGCTGCCGAGGAACGACCAGCCGGACGCGTAGACGCGCGCGACCGACAGGTCACTCAGGATGGGACGGTCGCCGGAGCGGAGAATTCTCGCCACGTCGGAGAAGACGCTCCAGCGGATGCCGTCGTCCGCAGGCCAGCGCAGCGGGGCGTAGCGGGCCGAGTCGAACCAGCGGGCGACCGGTGTCGCGGACACCGGGTACTCGGGTGTCGAACGTCCGCGTGACAGCGCGTCGGTGCCGGTGCCCACCGCCACGTAGGCGGCACCGGTGCTCAGCACCAGCTCGGAGATCCACTCCCACTGGACGCCGCCGAGGAAGGGGTGGATGCCGGCCAGGTGCACGACGCCGGAGAAGTCCGCGGGGTTGCCCGGCCGGGCGACGAGCGCGCGGGTCACGAACGGCAGCCCGCTGCGGAGCAGGCGCGGCTGGCCCGCGCCGGACGCGAACAGCTCGCCCGTGCCGGTGAGGAAGTACTCCTCCTGAACGTAGCCGGCCCGCTGGAAAAGGGACTCGCTCGGCGTGTCCGGCAGGTAGAACGGGCAGTAGACCTCGGCGCCGCCGGCGTACGGGACCCTGGTGATGTCACTCAGCATCGCTCACCACCGGCAGCTCGATATAGGAGGCCGTCTCAGCGCCCGTGTGCAGGGTGAGCGTCGGCGGTGGGTCGAATCCGAGGTGCGTGCGCTGACGCGGGTCCGCGCCGGTGACCACCAGCCGCAGCCGCGAGCCCGGCGCCACCAGCGTGGAGGTCGGCAACAGGTCGAACAGGTGCTCCTGGGGCTCGCCGGGAACGAGCGGCTCGTGATCCTCACGGAAGCTCCGGTGCCACGGCAGGCCCAGGTAGTCATAGGGCGCGGTGCCGAGTTTGCGGTGGCTCGACCGCAGGCGACCGTGGGCGCGCAGCTCGACGATGCCCGTGGGCCAGACCTCCTCGAGGTAGGCGAAGATGTCACCGTCCGGCTGTGTCGATGACAGCCACAGTGACACCACGAAGTGACCCGTCAGCTGCAGCTCGCGCTCGAGCGGGGCAGTCTCGAAGCTGAGCCCATGCCCGTGCTGCGACGCCGGCCAGAAGGGCGTCAGCGGCTCACCTGTCACCACTGAGTAGTCAACGTCAAACGACCGCGCGCCGGCCTGCACCGGCTCGGACGGCGAGAGCGCGAGCGTCTCAGTGTCCAGAAACCAGCGCTGCACCCGCACGCCGGCCAGCGGCCAGACCGGGCTGCTCGACCAGCGGCGCTCGGACGGCGCGTTGTAGGTGTAGTAGTAGACGCGGTCCTCCGTGTCGATTCCGTTCTCCACGCCCTTCAGGTAGCGGTCGAAGAAGCGCATGTGCTCGGCGAACATGTCGAAGTCGGGGCTCTGGCAGTGGGTGTCCGAGCCGATGAAGACCTTGACGACATTGCGGAGGTTCGCCAGCGCCACGAACTGGTCCGCCGTGAACTCGTCCTTCCACCCCGTCCAGCGGTACATCGCGGCGCCGTGCATCTCGACCTGGTTGCGGAAGGAGCTGAGGCTGCACTCCTCCCAGAAGCGGCTGCGCAGCGATTCGGAGCGGTCGTCGCGGAAGGGGATGTTCTTCCAGATGTCGGCCATGATCGAGTTCTCGGCGTGCTCGGCGCGCGCCGCCGCGAGCATCGTCCCGTCGGGATCGTCGTCCACCGGCAGGCTGTCCACGCCCTCATCGCGCGGGTCCTCGGGTCGCGTGTGGAACTGCGCCATCAACCCGCCGCGGCAGATCGAGTCATAGCGGTTGTACGTGGTGGCGCCGGGGAAGATCGCCTTCAGGCTCGGTGGCGTGGCGATCACCGCGTTGTCCTGACTGCCCCCGAGGTAGGAGCAGCCCAGCATGCCGACATTGCCGTCGCACCACGGCTGGGCGGCGAGCCACTCGGTCATGTCGTAGGCGTCACGGCCCTCCGTGCTGTCCTGCATGCCGCGGCGGAAGCCGAATGACGCGCCCTTGCCGCGCGTGTCGACGATCGCCAGCACGTAGCCGTAGAGCGTCAGATCGCGGGTGTTCATGTAGCCGGAGGTCGACATCTGCACTGTGCCGTCCGGCCCCTGCACACCGCGCTGGTAGGCGGTGTGGATCCAGATCACCGGGTGCGGCGTCGTCGCCGGCGCGCCATCAGCGACGGGTCGGTACAGATCCACGGCGAGCTTCGTGCCGTCGCGCACATCTACGTAGAAGGAGCTCCGTGCCCAGGACTCGTAGAGCCGCTCCGAGTAACCCTCGTAGCGACCGGGTGACGAGATTCGCGTTGTCGAGTTCATGCAGGCTCCTCGGTCAGATGACGCCGTTGTCACGGAGCGCCCGGATGCGTTGCGCGTCGTAGCCGAGCAGCTCTGTGAAGATCTCGTCCGTGTGCTCGCCCAGGCGCGGGGCGAGCCGGTCAAAGCCGACGCGCGCGTTCTTCATCCGCACCGGGACACCCGTGGTGCGCAGACGCGGGACGTCACCCAGCACCGGGTGCTGCACCGGAAGCGTCTCCTGGCGGGCATCCACGCGGGGGTCGCTGACCGCCTCGATCGGCGTGCGGATCGGCGCCACCGGGACGCCCTTGGCGGCCAGGCGCTGGGCGATCTCATCCGCGGGAAGAGCGGACGCCCAGGCCTCGATCTCCGCCGTCAGCTCCGCGTCGTACAACACCCGCGAGTCGCGGGTGGCAAAGCGCTCGTCGTTGAGCAGCTCCGGTCGTCCCATCGCCTCGACGAGGCTCTCCACGAGCCGGTCCTGCGGCGCGACCATGGCAAACCAGCCGTCGGAGCAGCGGTACACACCGAACGGCGCCAGTCGCGGCAGCGTCGGGCCCGTGCGCAGCGGCTGCCCCAGATCCTGTAGCGCCTGCCAGTCCTCGGTCGCGACCAGCGACGTCAGCACCCCCAGCATCGAGACGTCGACGAACTCACCCAGGCCGGTGCGCTGGCGGTGCTGGAGCGCGGCCAGGATCCCGACGATCGCCCACACCGGCGTCATCACGTCGGCCATCGGCAGGCCGACGCGAATCGGCGGATCGTCCGGACCGCCGCTGGTCAGCATCGCCCCGCTGAGCGCCTGGATGATCGTGTCCATCGCGCGCACGCCGGGGTCGGCGTCGGCGCCGAAGCCGCTGATCGCGCAGTACACGATCCGCGGGTTGGCGGCCCGCGCCACTTCGTAGCCAACCCCGAGTCGATCCGCCGTGCCGCTCGTGAAGTTCTCGACGACGACATCGGCGTTGCGGACCAGGTCGGCGAAGACGTGGTGCGCGTCGGCGTGCTTGAGGTTGAGCGTGACGCTGCGCTTGCCGCGCAGGCGGGTGAGCACGGCCAGCGAAACATCCTCGGGCGAGCTGGCGGAGAGGCTGAGTCCGTTGGGGCCGATATACGGCGCGTTGCCCCGTGAGATGTCACCGCCTTTGGGGTCCTCCACCTTGATCACATCGGCGCCCAGCCCGCCCAGGATCAGCGTTGAGAATGGTCCCGCCAGAGCGCGCGTCAGATCAATGACCCTGATCCCTTCAAGCGGGGCACCCTTCTGCTCGTCGGACATCAGGCCTCCGCCCGCACGGTCGCGGGGGCCGTGATGCGCACGCGCTCTCCATCCCAGTCGAAGTCGGTGCCGAGGCCGGCCTCGCGGCCGATCGTGCGCACGTAGTCGACGACCCGGTCGCCGTCGCCCGGTCCAAGCGGGACCGGGCGCGCAGCATCGTCGATCCAGCAGGGGATCAGTCCGGCGTCGACGGATCCGTCGGGGCCGGCGACGCAGTCGACGATGATCGTGTTGCGGCTCTCCGGGTTGAACGGGTAGGTCGGCATGTTTGGGTCGGGCTTGAATCCGTAGAGCTGCTCACGCCGCACCGCCCAAGCCCGCGCCTCGGGGGTACCGCCATCTGTCGGGGAGAGCGCGCGGGTGACGCTCACGAAGTTCCCGAGCCCGTGGTAGATGGGCTTGTCCTTATAGACCTCGATCCCCCGCATGATGTGTGAGTGATGGCCGACCACGATGTCCGCGCCCGCGTCGATCACCGCACGCGAGAGGTCGCGCTCGTACATCGCGATCTGGCTGCGGACGTGGCCGATGCCCTTGTGCAGCGCGACGACGATGACGTCGACCTCTGCGCGCACGGCCGCCAGGTCACAGCGCAGATCCTCGATGCTCTCCGGGGTGGCAAACGTGTAGATCGTCGGGGGACCGCCGGGCGAGGCGTGGTCGAGCTCATAGTGGGTGAGCACGTTGACGTAGGCGCAGCCGGCCTTGGACGCGCGCGCCCAGCCGTCCTTGGGGCCGACGCAGTTGTAGCTGAACACCGCCACGGAGATGCCGTTTGCCTCGACGCGGGCGGGGCGGCGCGCCTGCGGCAGGTTCATGCCGGCGCCGGTGGTCTCGAGGCCGAGCTCGTGCAACTTGGCGAGCGTGTCCTCGATCGGGTCCGGGCCGAGGTCGGCGATGTGGTTGCCGGCCAGCGTCGCGACGTTGAAGCCGGTGCGCGGCAGCGCCTCGAGGTGCTCCGGGCGCGCCGGCGGCGCCGGGACGTCGGTGCTCTGGACGTGGCCACGGGTCGAGTGGGGAACCTCCACCTGGCCGATCACCACGTCGCCGGACCGCAGCGTCTCGGCGCTCGGCTCGAAGAACGAGTCCGGATCGGGCTCGTCCAGGATCAGATCGCCCACGAGCAGGATGCGTGCGCTCACCATCTCACCGCCTTCAATTCGTTAGGGGCGCCGTTCACGACTGCGGCGTCATTGCTTGTGTCTGTGCGTCGAGGTCTCCGTCGAGATGACGAGCGACTTCCTCGAATCGGTGGCAGGCTGCGAGCGCACTGGACTCAGCCGTCCGCAGCGGCGGACGGCTGCGCAGGCACTCGTCGGCGGCGAACACGCAGCGATGGGTGTACTGGCAGCTGTCGCCCAGTGGCGGGGCTGGCGCGACCGGCTTGCGCAACCGGTCGCGGTCCGCTCTCGATGCCGCGCGGTGTGCCGGGTCGATCTCCGGCACCGCCGCGACCAGACCGCGGGTGTAGGGATGCTGAGGCCGCGAATGGATGCTCCTGGCCATCCCCGTCTCCGCGACGCGACCGCGGTACAGCACGACCACCTCGTCGCAGAGCATCTCCACCACGCGAAGGTCGTGCGAGATGAAGAGAAACCCGATCCCGTGGCCCTTGCGCAGCTCCACCAGCAGGTTGATGATCTGTGCTTGAACAGAGAGGTCGAGCGCGGACAGCGCCTCGTCACAGATGACCAGCTGCGGCTGGATGATCAGGGCCCGGGCGATGGCGATGCGCTGGCGTTGGCCGCCCGAGAACTGCGCGGGATAGAGCTTGCCCGCTGAAGCGGGCAGCCCGACGGACTCAAGCATCTCCGCGGTCCTGGTGCGGATCGTCTCCGCCCCGAGCTCGCGGCCGTGGTGCACGCGCAGTGGCTCGGACACGCTGTAGCCCACGGTCTTCGTCGGATCGAGCGAGCTGTACGGATCCTGGAAGACCATCTGCACGTCGCGGTGCCGTGCCGCAGCGGCTTGGCGACCCAACGTGATCGTGCCGGCGGTGACCGGAGCGAGATCGACGATGGCGCGCGCGATCGTCGACTTGCCAGAGCCCGATTCGCCGACGAGCCCGACCGTCTGACCTGGCATCACAGAGAAGCTGACCCCGTCCACGGCGCGACGGATCCGCCCGCGCGGCAGCGGGTACTCGACCACCAGTCCGTCGACCGTCAGCAGCGCTTCGCTCACCGCGTCACCTCCGTGGGCGCAGACTGAGGCGACGCGAACAGCTCCTCTGAGCGAACACAGCGAGCCCGGTCTGTGCGCGTCACCGGCCTGAGCTCGACGGGCCCGGCCACGCAGGCCTCGGTGCTGAACTCACAGCGGCCGGCGAAATGGCAGCCGATCGGCCAGTCCCGTGGCCCAGGCACGGTGCCAGGGATCGAGGTCAGCTGACCTCGATCCTCCCGCGCTCGCGGGCTCGAATTCATCAGAGCCCGCGTGTATGGATGCATCGGCTGGACGAAGAGGTCCGTGCTTGGTGCAACCTCCACGATCTCACCGGCGTACATGACACAGACGCGGGCACAGACCTCGGCGACCACTCCGAGGTCGTGACTCACGAGTATCAGGGCCATCCCCGTCTCCTGCTGCAGCCGACGCAGCAGGTCCAGGATCTCCGCCTGGACCGTGACGTCGAGCGCGGTGGTCGGCTCATCGGCGAGCAGCAGCTTCGGGTGGCCCGCGAGCGCCATGGCGATGGCGACCCGCTGAGCCATTCCGCCAGAGATCTCGTGGGGGTAGCGCTGGGCGACGTCGTCCGGCTCGAGAATTTGCACGCGACGCAGCAGCTCGATGGCGCTCGATCGGGCTTCGGCGCGGCCACAGTGGTCGACCGCCCTGACAACGTCGCTCAGCAGCTTGCCCACGCGGTAGGAGGGATCGAGCGCGCGCATCGGCTCCTGCGTCACGATCGCGATGCCGTGGCCACGGATCGCGCGGTAGCTCGCCCCTCTCCCGGTGGTGAGTTCCGCGCCACCGAAGTGGACCGATCCCTCGATGATGGCGACGGCGTTGGGCAGAAGGCCCGCCAGGGCCTTGATCGTGATGGACTTGCCGCTGCCGGACTCCCCGACGATCCCGAGCGCCTCTCCGGGCGCAACCGCCAGCGACACGTCCTTGATCAGGCTCGTCTCCGCCCCGCGTCCGCCGACCGCGACGGTCAGCCCCACCGCTTCGAGCAGGGCATCGGGACTCGCGTGGAGATCCCGCGCGCGGGACCGCGTACGACGGCGGCGCGCGACCCCGCCGGCGCTGGCCGAGTGCGAATCCGCGATGGCGTCACGCACCACGTCGCCCAGCACGCCAAGCGCGATCACGGTGAGCGCGATCACCGCACCCGACGGCACCAACTGCCACGGCGCCACGTAGAACTGCGAGACCGCATCGGCGACCATCCCCCCCCACGTCGGCGCTGGCGGCGCCGGCCCGAGCGACAGATAGGTGAGGCCGGTCTGGACACCCAGAGCAATCGCTGCAAACAGCGCCGCCTGGACGACGATGACTCCGCGGCACTGCGGCAACACGTGGCGGAAGATGATGTCGATCCTGCGCACGCCGATCACCTTGGCGGCGTCGATGAAGGCCTCAGAGCGGACCGTCAGCGCCGCGCTGCGGATGACTCGAGTCACCCCGGCTGCGCCCAGCACACCGAAAGCGATCATCGCCGTCGTCATGCTGTGACCGAAGATGGCCAGTACGGCCAGCAGGATGATGATCACCGGGATCGACATGACCAGGTCGGCGATACGCGTGATCACGCGGTCCGTGAGCCCGCCGACGTAGCCCGAGACGACGCCGAGCGGGATCGCGATCACGAGCAGCGCCCCTATTGCCTCGGCGATGCCGACCAGGCTGGACCGGCCTCCGTACAGGACTCGGGTGAGGATGTCTCGTCCGAGCTCGTCGGTCCCCAGCAGGTGGTGTACCGAAGGCCCCTGGTTGACCGCCAGGAGTATCTCCTTGTCGGGGCCGCCCGATGTGATCAACCCGGCTAGCTCGGAAGCGAGAAAGACGAGGATCAGGAACGCGAGGGCGCAGATCCCGCGCTTTGAGGCGAGGACGGTACGGATGACTCCCTTCGGATGCCCGCTCGCGATCGCTTCGACAGCCTCGGCCTCGTTGCTCAGTACGGCTGGCGTGGCGACGCTCATGTCGTCTTGGCCCGCGGGTTGAGCATGCCGTAGGTGAGGTCGACCAGCAGGTTGATGATCACCACGATGACCGTGAAGTACAGCCCGATTCCCAGGATGACGGGAAGGTCGTGGTCCACCGTCGACTGCGTCGCTTGGCTCCCGAGCCCCGGCAGGACGAAGACGCTCTCCACAAAGACGGTGCCGCCGAGCGTGCCGATCGCCACGACGCCGAGGACCGTGATGATCGGCATCGCCGCGTTGCGAAGCACGTGCTTGAGGAGGATCTCCCGCTCGCTCATGCCGTTACCCCGCAGCATCGCGATGTAGTCCGCCTCGAGCGCGGTGAGGATTGCATCCCGAGATTGCTTGGCGACAGAGGCCACCCCCAGCAGGCTGAGCGCGGCAACCGGCAGGATCAGATGCTCGATCCAACCCCACGGAGACTGGGCGAAGGCCAGGTAGCCGGAGGCCGGGAAGATTTGGAGCTTCACGGCAAACAGCGCGACCAGCACGGTGCCGACCCAGAAGCTCGGCAGCGCGAGGCCGGCCAGTGAGAGAACGTCGAGGGTGCGGCCGATCCAGCCGCCGCGCCGCGCGCTGATAAGCCCCAGCGCAACACCCACGATGCCGCTGACGACCACTGACAGGACCACCAGCGAGAGCGTGACCGCGAGCCGGCCGTTCAGCAGCGAGCCGACGTTTTCCCCGCTGATCACCGATGTCCCGAGGTGCCCGTGCAGGACTCCGTCCAACCACGTCCAGTACCCGGCGAGCAGCGGTTTGTTGAGCCCCAGTTGGCGGTCGAGCGCCGCCACGTTCTGAGGCGTCGCGTTCTGGCCCAGGATCGTCTGCGCGGGATTCCCGGGCACGAGCGACTCGAGCAGGAACATGATGAAGGAGACGAGCAGGATGAGAGGAATCGCGGTGATGACCCGGAATCCGACGATCCGCATGAGCCACGTGCCGGGAATTACCTCTCTCCTGCTACGTCCCACTTCAATACCTACCTAAGCCGTCGCGTTACTTCTGTCAGGCGTTCTACTACTTGAGCTCCCAGGAGAGCGCCGACGTCGGCCCGACCGGAATCGGATTCGGGTTGACAAACGACTCCGTGACGTTCTCGAGCTTTGGCGACACGTAGGTCGGCGACAGCGCGAGCACGCCGGGGATCCAGCTGGCCAGAGCGTCAAGCTGCTCGTCAGCCTTCTGATAGAGCTGCATCTGCTTGGCGCCGTCAGCCCCGTAGGCCTTCGAGAGCGTCGAGGCTATAGCCGGCGGCGTCGGCAGATGGGCCGGATTGAAAATGCCGGGAGGCAGGATCTGGTTTGCCACCTGGTACATGTCGATGCCGGCGCCCGGGAAGATCACGATTCCGTACTGGCCGCTCTGCGCTGCAGTGGCGAATTGGCCAATGCCTGTCGAGACCACAGTCATCTGCGTCTTGATCCCGATCGCGGCGAGCGATTGGGTGAGCGCCTGTGAGATCGTCGTGTTGACATCGATCAGCGACTCGGTCACCACCGGAACGGTGAACCCATTGGCGTAACCTGCCTGCGCCATCAGCTGCTTCGCCTTGGCCAGGTTATAGGTGTAACCGCTGCCCTTCACGTAGCCAGCTGCCTTCGGCATCGTCACCTCGGTGGCCGGCGTAGTAATCGACGCACCCACGGCCTTGGCAATTGCTCGCCGGTTCAGGGCGTAGCCGATGGCTTCCCGCACCTTTAGGTTGTTGAGCGCTGGGACCACGTTGTGCTGCCAGGGGACGATCAGCTCCCACTGGAAGAACGGCTGCTTGTAGATCTTCAGTCCGGCGGACTGGGCGGCGGCGAGGGTGTTGGGTGCGCCGCTGGCGAACTGAACCCCACCAGTCTGCATGGCTGACAGAACAGCGCTCGGGTCGCCGATGACCTTGACCTGCACCTGGTTGAAGTGCTGCGCGGACGGATTGAAGTACTTCGGGTTGCGCTTATAGGTGTAGACGCTGTTGGTTGTCGACGCACTGTTGTCATACGTGAACTGCCCGGTGCCATCGCTGCTGGTGAGCAACGAGGCCGGGTTGGCCAAACCCTTCGGTCCGACGATCTCACCGATCCCGTAAAACTGGTCCAAGGTCCCCGGTGCGTCGGGGTTGGCCGTCTTGTACCTGATGAGGACCGTGTGAGCGTTGGGCGCCGAGATCGAAGCGATCGCCCCGACGTTACCCACGAGCTGGCCGCCCGCCTTGAGGAAGTACTTCATCGACTTGACCACTGATTTCGCGGTCATCGTGGTTCCGTCGGTGAACTTGACCCCGCTGCGCAGCGTCAGCTTGAACTCGCGGTGGAACCTGCCGACGAACGTCCATGAGGTGGCCAGATCGGGAGCGAACTGTCCGCTGCTGGTCAGGTAGATCAGTGGGTCGTAGTCCAGCGCGGTGTACACCGTGGAACCGCCGTTACCGCCGAGCGCCGGGTTTAGGCTGATCGGCGGCCCCGCAAACTGGACTGCGAGATTGCTTGAGCGCGCCACCGTCGCGGCCCCGCTGGTGCCACATCCCCACAGTGCGGCAACGCCGGCGGCTGACAGCAAACCGTACGTGAGAAAGCGCCGTGTCCCAAACAGAGAGCGCGCACACTGACGTACTCGTGAAACGAGTATTGACATAACTCCTCTTCTCCTCAGGTGCCCGACACGAGATCAGGCCAGCCGGCTATTCGGCTACCTGATATTAGGCTAGTCCTGTCCGAGGCCGCTGTCAAGGTCTCCGAGGGCGCTTTGTTTAGCGCTAACACCAGCAGTCACCATGCCTAACGCCAGCAGTACCACGGCTAACACGAGCAGTCATCACGCCGTCGAAAGTGACAGGGATAGGCTACCCCGCGCCCACAAAAGCAGATCGAAGCCCCACTGGGAGCAGCACGCAGCGACTAGGACGGGGCTATTGCGCGGTCTGCAGCCGCTGCATTGCCTGCAGCATCACGCTAAGAACCAGCTCGCGCTGGTCATCGGGCACGCCAGCCAACAGCTGATCCTGAATCTCATCGACCTTCTGCAACGCGGCGACTACCACCCGCTCGCCCTCCTCGGTGAGCTCGGATCTAAGGATCCGCCCGTGATTCGGGTCGACCGAGCGTAGGACGAGCTCGCGGGCTTCCAAGCCGGCGAGAATCTCGATCATGGACTGCGGCGTGACCATCGTTCTCCGGGCCAGCTGCGCGTTGGACAAACCGGACCGCCGCTTGAGAATGGACAGCGCAGTGAACTCGGGCACGCTCAGGCTCCACTCTGCCAGGTCCCGACGCAGCTCCTTACGGATGCCGTGGTTGAGCCTGCCGATGACGTACACCAGCGAGATCTCGGCGGCAGGGCTGTGCTTCAGGCGCGGCATCGCCTAACGGTAACGGACCACGGACAAAACGCTGCACCCGGCTGCTTCAGAGCCACCACGCCGCGGCGCAGACGCCTAGCGTTTGGGGAGGAGGGATCTTCCCGTCAATGGGCGATGGTCGTGGCAGGCCGCTACCTCGGGCCCGCCGCTGAAATCGTGACGAATAGCCTTCGGATGCCTGATAATGAGGCGGGCGTCACGAATCCGAATGCGTCAGCGTCAGTCACAGATCAAGTCGAAGAGACGCTTCTCTGCAGCTCAGGCCTGGCTCATGCCCGCTGTTCGGGTGCGCGAATGAACGCAGCGAGCGTCACAGTGGACCGCAGCGCCCGTGTCGCGCCGGTCAACCGACGACTCTTCGGAGCGTTCGTCGAACACCTGGGCCGGGGCGTCTACGGCGGGATCTACGAGCCCGGACATCCCTTTGCCGACGCTGATGGGTTCCGCCTGGACGTGATCGACCTCGTCCGAGAGCTCGGCGTGAGCACGCTCCGCTATCCCGGGGGCAACTTCGTATCCGGCTATCGCTGGGAGGACGGTGTGGGTCCGCAAGCGCTCCGCCCCGCACGCCTTGACCTCGCGTGGCACTCACTCGAGACCAATCAGATCGGGCTTCATGAATTCGCCACCTGGGCGGGGCTTGTCGATGCGGAATTGATGCTCGCAGTCAATCTCGGTACCCGGGGCATCGAGAACGCGCTTGACCTGCTGGAGTACGCGAACCACCCCTCCGGCACCACGCTCGCTGACGCTCGCCGCAGACACGGCGCAGAGCAGCCGTTCGGAGTTCGTATGTGGTGCCTGGGCAATGAGATGGACGGGCCCTGGCAGCTTGGACACATCAGCGCCAACAGTTACGGATCGCTGGCCGCCCGGACAGCGGCGGCAATGCGCATGTTCGACCCGACGCTGGAACTGGTCCTGTGCGGCTCCTCGCATGCTTTGATGCCGACATTCGGAGAGTGGGAGCGGGTTGTCCTCGAGCACTGCTACCCCCACGTCGACTACATCTCGCTGCACGCCTATTACCAGGAGCGAAACGGTGACACGGCCAGTTTCCTGGCCTCCGCGGTGGACCTCGAGCGCTTCATCGAGGCCGTCGTCGCCACGGTAGAACACGTGCAGCACAAGCTCCGCCAGCCCAAGACAATCGGCTTGTCGGTTGACGAGTGGAACGTCTGGTACCTGGATCAGTTCGAGGAGTCAGGCGGCATCATCGACGATTGGCCCCAGGCACCGCGTCTGCTGGAGGACGTCTACACGGTGGCTGACGGCGTGGTTGTGGGCAGCCTGTTGATCACCCTGCTCAAGCACAGCAACCATGTCCGAGCTGCGTCGCTCGCGCAGCTGGTCAACGTGATAGCTCCGATCATGACCGAGCCACGGGGACCGGCTTGGAGGCAAACGACGTTCCTACCGTTCGCGACAACCAGCCGGCTGGCGACCGGCGACATCCTGCGTCCTCACATCACGTGCGGCTTCTACGAGACGTCGCGGCACGGAAACGTCCCCGTGCTCGATGCCGTCGCGACTCACGATGCCGAAACCGAGCTGACATCGGTGTTCTTGGTGAATCGCGAGAACGAGCCCTGCACCGTTACGATCGATCTCAGGGACGTGGGAGCAAAGCGCTTACTCGAGACGGCCACGCTCGCAGATGAGGATCCATACGCGCAGAACACGCTTCATGACCAGACACGCGTCGCCCTATGGCCCAACAACTCGGCGCAGCTCGCTGAAGGACGAATCTCCGTCACGCTCCCGCCTATCAGTTGGACGGCAAGCCTGATCGCTGGCCGGGACTGAGCCAGCTTCGCGGTCACGTGGTCGCTCCACCCGCACGTCGCGGCGCATCCTCCCGCGGGTGCCTTTCGCCATGGCTGGCTCCTCCTATGCGATTGTGGGACCGCCGCGCGGGTTCCAGCCGCGCGGCAAGAACATCACTCCCACAACGCGTGTGGGAGGACCGGCCTCTTCTACACCTCAGACCGAACGATCCAACAATCCACATCGCCTAGAAGTCAGCGCTGCGGCCCTGGAGGCGCCGTTCTGATTGGTACCCGTGTACCAAATGGGGCATTCAGGGGGAACCCACGGTCCCCTCCGAATGTCATGCCACGCAGGGTTGGCAGGACTTAGGGCGCGTAGCTCAGTGGGACAGCGCTCGCTTCACACATATCTGCAACGCTAATGTGCGAAGCAGCGTGTGCGAGGCTTCCTCCCTGCAAATTGGTAGGTTTTTAGGTTTTTGTCCGAACCTGCTTCTGCCGATAGAAGGATCACGGTCTCAAATGTCCTTTTCCGTGTCCTAAACGATCGGTACGCAGATGCCAAGAGCCCTCACTGGAACGGATCGAACCGCGAGTTCTGGCCGACGGCCGGCGCGCGTTCTACGCAAAGATCAGAGACGACCGTCATGCCCTCGGGCGTGAGCCGGATTGGACGATTCGTAGCGCCGAGTTGTTCCTGGCCGCGACGCTGCTGCCGGCGGCGAAGCTC
>JBOGYJ010000076.1:0-2181 GCA_050696795.1 Solirubrobacteraceae bacterium
CTGCTGCTCTCTGCCAAGGGCAGAAAGGCAGCCCGGGTGATCACGGACGCGGCCAGGGCCACCGAGGAAACCTTCGTCAACGAGCTCGGCCCCGAGCGGTTCGCGAACCTTGCCCAGATGTTGGTCGAACTGGCGCAGGACCAGGACCGATGAAGGTGCGTCGCTGATGCACGTGGAGGCAGTCGACCAGAGGGTGCTGGGAGAAGTGCCCGACGCCTTTGGTCTACTGGGCCCGCCATCTCACGCCCACGGACTGGACCAGTGCGCGGGTGGCGCGGTGAGGGCAGTGCCGCTCGTCGCGGTCGGTGGTGGCAAACGCGCGCTCCTCGTTGTTGTCGGTTCGCTACTTGTCGTGCGCTTCGGAGCCCGGGGCGGCTCCTTCCCGCAGAGGACCAGAGCTCCGCTGACCGCGCAGACCCTGACAGCACAGACGCGCTGGGCGAATCAGGATGCGCCGATGTCCGACCGTTCCAGGTCGACCTTCACGCGCACGGGCGGGCGGCTCGACTCCGCTCGGTACTCCGATCCACGCTCGGTCCGCTCGTCACGTGGTCGATCCCAAGCCGGTGACTCTTCCTCGGCGCAAGCGACGAGGGCGCTGCCCGTGCCGTTCGTGCGAGTGGTGATCGCTCGCGTCCCGAGCGCATTCACCCGTCGCGCCGTACGCCCGGCTCACACTCACGGCGCCGTATGCCGGGCCTATCGGAGAGCGCACCGCAGTCGAGGCAACGCAGCGTCTCCCCAAGTGCGGTCGCAGCGTGCACACGCCCTGGACGTAAGTCGGAACAGGACAGCCTGAGCGATGGTGGGAGCGGTCGAGATCGTCTTCGCCGCGGGTTGGGGAGCCTTCTGGCTCTACTGGCTCGTCGCGGCCATCTCGATGAAAAGAGGCCACGTCCTCTGGGGCCGCCAGATCGGCGTGCGGGTACTGATCGCTGCGATCGTGCTCCTCTTCATCCGCCACGGCGTCTTCAAGCACCACCACGTCAACACCCACCCGTGGGCCGCTGGCATCGGCCTCGCGCTCTTCGCGCTCGGCCTGGCGTTCGCGGTGTGGGCCCGGCTGCACATTGGGGACAACTGGGGGACCCCGATGACCCAGAATGAGCAGCCAGAGTTGGTGACGAGCGGCCCTTACCATCTGGTCCGCCATCCGATCTACTCCGGCATCCTGGTCGCCGGCATCGGGACGGCGTTCGCGCTGAACTGGATCTGGCTGGTCGCCGTCGCCCTGGCCGCGTTCTACTTTATCTACAGCGCCACCGTCGAGGAGCGCTTCATGACCACGCAGTTCCCCGACACGTACCCGGCGTACAAGGAGTCGACGAAAATGCTGGTGCCGTTCATCTTCTGATCCTGGCGATCGTCTGCGCCGCTCAGCTCAGCCGCGCGAGCGCCCACGCGCGCACGGGAGGCTCGCGACGCGACGCCTCCGATGGTGTGGTTCGCAAGGACTCCAGGGTCGTTGGTGAGGTAGGCTGTGGGCAATCAGGGATTCTCGCGTTCCGCGATCAACAGAATTCGCGATGACCTGTCCGGTGGCGCCCTAACTACTTCCCCCTGAAAAACGGATGTAGAAAATAGAAATAGTCACATCCTGAGTCTACCTGATAACCAAGTTTGCTGAGGTATGCTAGTATAGCTAATGATAGTTATATAAGGTCATCTTGCTTGGAGGAGTCATGGCAATCTTTCTGACCGGCGCGTCCGGGTATCTGGGCGGGGCGATCCTGCGGGAGTTGCACGCCCATGACCACGCCGTCATCGCGCACGCCCGCACGGCCGAGTCGGCCGCGGCGCTGTCCGGGACCGGCGCCACGACGGTGGCGGTGGGAGACCTCGGCGACGTCGGCTGGTTGGGCGGGCAGTTGGCGGACGTCGACGGCATGGTGCACGCCGCCTCGCCGAACGATGCCACCAGCGCGGCCCTGGACAATGCCGTGCTCACCGCAGCGTTGGCCGTGTTCGCGGGCAGCGGTCGCCCCTACGTCCATACCGGCGGGACATGGATCCACGGAAGCGGCAGCGCGATCACCGAGGGTTCCCCCGTGACCCCGCCGTTGATCGTCGCGTGGCGTCCCGCGGTCGTCGATGCGGTGCGCGCCGCCGCCGACGTCGGGGTGCGTAGCTGCGTGATCGCTCCGGCCAACCTTTACGGCCACGCCCGCGGCCTGCCCGCCG
>JBOGYJ010000077.1:0-2691 GCA_050696795.1 Solirubrobacteraceae bacterium
CCCTGGTCTTCGGGGCACACTTCGCGCCGGCAGTCGAGGCGCTGTTCGAGGCCGCATCAGCGTTTGAGCTGCGGGTCACCAGCGGACTGGTGGTGAGTGACCGGCTGGTTCCGAGCGAACTCTGCACTACGGCGCAGCGAGCCTATGACGAGGGCCTGGCGCTGGCAACGCGGTGGCACGGGACCGGGCGTAACCGCTACGCGGTGATGCCCCGGTTCGCGCTGTCCTGTAGCGATGAGCTGCTTGCGTCCTGCTCGGCGCTGCATACGGCGGTGCCCGGGAGCTGGATCACCTCGCACCTCAACGAGAACGTCGCAGAGATCGAGCAAGTGCGCGAGCTGTCCGGCTGCGGCTACCTGGCCAGCTACGAGCGGCACGGCCTTGTGGGCCCACGTAGCGTGTTCGCGCACAACGTCCATCCCGAACGCGATGAGCTCGAGCGACTAGGAGAAGCACGAGCAGCGGTCGCGCACTGCCCCACCAGCAACGCCGCGCTGGGCAGCGGGCTATTCCCAATGGATCGCCATCTCGCGCACGGGGTGCGGGTTGCACTCGGCTGCGATGTCGGTGCCGGCACCGGCTATTCGCTCCTCAAGGAGGGCCTGCAGGCCTACTTCGCGCAGCAGCAACGGGGTGCGGACGGGGTGGCGTTGAGCGCGTCACACCTGCTGTATCTGGCAACGGCGGCCGGCGCGGCTGTCCTCGGCCTGGAGGATCAGGTCGGCGACCTCGGCGTTGGCAAATGCTTCGACGCGCTCTGGCTGCATCCGCCGCCCGCGTCAGCACTGGGCATCGCCCTTCGCCACGCCGACACGCATGAGCAGGCGCTCGCTCGGGCGTTCGCGCTTGCCACCAGCTACGACGTCGCCGGGGTCTGGATCGGTGGTGTCGAGACGAAACCGCTCGCGGATGGATTGCGACATCTGGAGGAGCCGATGGCGCGCGTTAGGGTGCTCCCGTGAGATCTGCGCTGGCCGCCTTGAACACAGCCGGCGATGAGGAACTGCGGACGCGCCTGGCGAGTTGCTGCGCGGCAGAATCCTGGGTGGAACAAGTGCTCACCGGGCGGCCTTACGCGGACGAGGCTGAGCTCTTGGCCGGGTCGGACGACGCCACCGCCGCACTCGACGCGGTAGGACTGGGACAGGCCCTTGCCGGCCATCCTCGGATCGGTGACCGCCTATCGACGCATGCTGGCGAGGTCCGAGCGACCGCGTGGTCGAGCCAGGAGCAGGCCGGCGTAGCCACCGCGGGAGCTGATCTTGTCGCCGCACTGGAAACCGCCAACGCTGATTACGAGCTTCGGTTCGGGCACGTCTATCTCGTCTGCGCGTCTGGCCGCAGCGCTGCCGAGCTGTTGGATGTCTGCCGCGCCCGGCTGGACAGTGACCTCGTGACCGAGCGAGGCGTCGTGCTGAACGAGCTGGCCAAGATAAACCGCCTGCGGCTCGGCAAGCTGCTGTCAGAGGAGATGGCGTCGTGAGCCTGTCGACGCACGTACTGGACGCGACAACTGGGGCGCCGGCGGTCGGCGTGTCCGTGCGGGTCGAGACACAACACGGCGACCACTGGCACGCAGGTCCGGAGCACCGCACCGATCACGATGGACGGGTCAGTGCCTTCGACCCACCAGAGCCGGGGGTCCACCGGATCCGTTTCGATACCGGAGCATATTTTGCCGGCCGGGGGATCGAGACCTTCTATCCGGAAGTGGTCGTGACCTTCGTGGTCACAGGCGAGCGCCACTACCACGTGCCGCTCCTCCTGAGTCCGTTCGCTTTCTCCACCTACCGCGGGAGCTGACGAGCCCTTGTTCTGAGCCAGCCGCTGCCGGCGACGTCAACCCCTATCTCGCGGCCGAGTGCGGCTACATCGACGGCGTCGATCATCCCGCACGAAACCCAGGGCCCAAGTATCGAGGCGCTGCAGATCCGCGGGACAAAGCGCCGACCTGGTCCCCGGCGCAAGCACTGGAACATCCTGCTCTGAACATGCGGCAGGGCTCGCCGCTGCTTCGCCCGCTGGCGGCGTCCGCAGAGGAAGCGGTCGCGATCATCGCCGCCCTCGAGCAGTTCCTACGCAACATAGCCTCACCGCCCCTCCCCGTTGCGCAACTCCCAACCAGCGCTTGCCGCGAGCTCGTCCCGGAAGTCGTCGGGCACGTCACGAATAGTGATCGCCACGCCCATGGTCTGTATTTCTGCAGCAGTGCTGCTGTTATGCCAGCAGCAGGCGTCTGGTACGGATGAGGTGCTCACGCATGAGCGTTTGGGCGAGCTCGCCTTCTCGTGCGGTGATGGCTGCGGCGATCCCCTGGTGCTCGGAGCGCATGCGCTGGAGCTCTCCGGGGTCGTCGTAGCGCTTGCGCTGCTGCAAGTCGCCGGCAAGCTGGGCCTGCTCGCGGACGAGCCGTTCGAACATGAAGTTGTGGGTCGCGGCCGCTATCGCGCAGTGGAAGGCGAGGTTGTCCTCCCAGGCCTGCAGATGGCCGGCCTGCCTGATCAGGTCGGCGGCCTCACCGCTGGTTCGCCGCTCGCAAGCGAGGCCGGCAACCGCGACTTCGAGCAGGGTCCGCGCTTCCAGGACGTCGGCGATCGACGCCAGTTCGAGCCGATCGCGCGGGCCGAGTGCGGTGGCTGTACCAGGCGCCTCGCGCAGGTACCTGCCTGACCCGCGGATGCTGTGCAGCAG